>CAZIVB010000011.1:0-24393 GCA_964542565.1 uncultured Hyphomicrobiales bacterium
CGCTGGGTTTTCAGCACGGCAAACACCATGCTGCCTATGTCACCAATCTCAACAATCTGGTCAAGGACACCGATCTTGCCGGTAAATCACTTGAAGAGGTGATCATGGCGGTTGCAGGCGATGCGGACAAGGCCGCTATTTTCAACAATGCCGCCCAGGTCTGGAACCACACATTTTACTGGAACTGCATGAAACCGGGCGGCGGCGGCGCGCCGACAGGCGCGATCGCCGATAAAATCAATCAGGATTTCGGCTCTTATAAAGAGTTCGCCGCCGAGTTCAAAAACGCCGGCATGACCCAGTTCGGCAGCGGCTGGGCCTGGCTGGTGCTCGACGGGGACAGGCTGAAAATCACCAAAACCGCCAATGCCGACCTGCCCATGGCCCATGGCCAGAAAGCCATCCTCACCGCCGATGTCTGGGAGCATGCCTATTATATCGATTTCCAGAACCGCCGCCCGGATTATTTGAGCGTCTTTCTCGAAAATCTCGTTAACTGGGATTTCGCCAACGCCAATCTTGGCTGAACCAGATTCGCATTTCCAACCAGAAAAGCCGGGGGCAAAACCCCCGGCTTTTATTTGATCGGTCGCGAACCCCTGTCTAGCCGTTTATCAGCAGATGCACCCCGATGCTTGCTGCGTATCCAAGCGCGATAGCCGGGGCCCATTTCAAATGCCCCATGAAGGTATAATAGCCCCGCGCCTGCCCCATAAGCGCCACGCCCGCGGCCGAGCCTATGGAGAGCATCGAACCACCAACCCCGGCGGTCAGGGTGACCAGCAGCCATTGGGCATGCGACATATCGGGGTTCATGGTCAGTACGGCGAACATGACCGGGATATTATCGACAATTGCCGACAGAAGCCCCACCAGAACATTGGCCGATGTCGGCCCGAGCTCGACATACATGAATTGCGACAGCACGGCCATATAGCCCATGAACCCGAGGCCGCCAACACACAGCATGACGCCAAAGAAGAACAGCAGCGTGTCCCACTCGGAACGGGCGACTTTCTTGAAAACATCGAAAGTGACAACATCGCCGATCTTGGCGCCCGGGCTGTTGCCGATAATCCGGTAGGGCTCGGTTCTTTTGATGTAATAGCCAAAGAACTGCAAATAGGCCAGACCGGTCATCATGCCGAGCATCGGCGGAAGATGCAAGAAGGTGTGGAAGCTGACCGCGGTTGCAACGGTCAGCAAAAACAGGAGGATAATCCGCCTGGCGCCAAACTTCATGCGTATGGTTCCCTCCATTGCCGCCGGTTTCTCGTTGGGAATGGCAAAATGCATGATCGCGGCCGGAACAACGAAATTGACCACCGAGGGAATGAACAACTGAAAAAATTCATGGAACTGGATAATGCCCTTTTGCCACACCATCAGGGTTGTTATGTCGCCGAACGGGCTGAAAGCGCCGCCCGCATTGGCGGCGACAACGATATTGATACAGGCCAGGCCGACAAAACGCGGCGTATCACGGCCCACCGCCATCACCACGGCGCACATGAGCAGGGCCGTTGTCAGATTGTCGGCAATAGGAGAGATAAGGAAGGACAAAACGCCGGTAATCCAGAACAATTGCCGGAATGAAAACCCCTTGCTCACCAGCCATGACCGCAGCGCGTTAAACACATTGCGCTCGTCCATCGAGTTGATATAAGTCATCGCCACCAGCAAAAAGAGGAAAAGCTCGGCATATTCAAGAATGTTGTGCCGCACGGCAATGCCGGCCGCCTTCGGCATATCATTCTGGGCATAAACCACGGCGATAATCACCCAGATGATCCCCGCCGCCAGAATGACCGGCTTGGATTTGCGCAAATGGGTAACTTCCTCGGCCATGACGAAAACATAGGCGATGATAAAAACCGCGAGCGCGGCATAACCGGCCGGATGAGAGACCAGATCAAGAATTTTTTGCCCGGCCTCCGTGGCCATGGCGGCGCCGGTTGTAAAAAGAATAAAGCCGGCCCCCGCGCCGAACCCTATTGAGAGGCTTTTAAGTAAACCTGTCAATTTTGTCATAATAACCCCCTGAACTGTTGAAGTTGTCTTCAATAAGACGACAAGGCTGAAATTTGGTTAACACCTGTGTTCTGCAAGGGCTGGTTTTGCAATTTATGGTGGAAACGGACATTATGCCGCGTCAATTTTGCGGAAGCGGTTCCACAGCGCAAAAGGCGCGCCGCTCAAAAACAGATCGACATAGCGGATGGACTGGTAATCACCGTTAAGGGAAATGCGCGGCAATGCGGTCAGATGTTGCGCATGTCCGGCAAAAAGAACGCCTTTGCGGGTTGTGACCGCGGTTTTAAAACCGATTTCCTCCAGATAGGAAAACTCCCGCGCCGCGGCAGATGCCCGGTCGCCGTAAGGGTAGCAAAAATGCGCCGGGGCCTTGCCAATCTGCGCCTCGATAATATCCCGGCTCAGCGTCACTTCCTCATGCATCAGCGCCGCATCAAGCTTGCCGATTGCCAGATGATTGACCCCGTGCGCGCCGATGGTAACCAGAGGATCAGCGGAAAGCTGCAAAATCTGCTCCCAGCTCATGGAAAGATCGCGGCTGAACCGGGTCATATCCACATCATGCGCGGCGGCAAGGCGGCGCATGAAATCGCGCTGCTCCGCCTCGCTCATGGCGCGCAGCGGCCAGTAAATTTTATCCCATGCGGCATATTTCTCGCGGATATTGCCGCAATCGAGAAACAGGAGCTGCCCCTCCAGTTCCAGCTCCAGCCGCTCGTTATGGGCGATGATCCACTCCAGCGCCAGCCACCACAACTCCGCCCTCCCGTCGGGAAAGGAAGTCGCCACATAGACGGTAAAGGGGCATTGGTGCTTTTTCATCACCGGATAGGCGACCTCCAGATTGTCCAGATAGCCGTCATCAAAGGTAAAACAGACAAAGCGACTGGAAAAATCCTGCTCGGCCAGCCGCCGCTGCGCCTCGTCAAGCGAGACGATATCAAGCCCCAGCGCCCTGACATGGGTGATCACGGCATCGAGGAATTGCGGCGTAATCTCCAAAATGCCGTTGGGCGCAAAACGCGTATCATGATCACCGTCGGCGCCCTCGCGGACATGATGCATCATAAAAATGGCCCCGACCCCCTGCCAGTTCGAGGCAAGCGCCTTGTAGGCGCCGGTGAAATAAAGCGTATCCAGCCCCTTTTTAATGACGCTGCTTTTCAGATTCTGCATAACCGGCCCCGTTTTTTTAATTTCAACTGTTTCGCCCTGCCGCTTTTACAGGTGATGCGAATTGATGATTTCGCATTATGCCAACGAATTGTTGAGGAAGTTTTGATAGCCTTGCTGAAAATGCCAAAAGGCAATGTTCACAGGGATACAGGCTCGGCAGGAATGGTTGATATCAACGAATACGCCTATGGTGTGGGCAATCGGGTTGTCTCCGGCGCGGTATCGGGCGCAGCCGACGAGAATGCGGACCCGGCTTACCGGATGTCCGTTACGCACCGCTTTGAAGACATGGCCGCTATCTGGCGCGATTTTGAGAAAGACGCCCTGTGCACACCTTTTCAGCGTTATGACTGGCTGGAGAGCTGGCAGCGGGAAATCGGCGCGCCGGGCCGCATCACGCCCTGCCTGTTTCACGCCATCTCGAATGATGGCCGCACCTTGTTCATTCTGCCTCTGGCGTATTGGCGTTACGCCGGGGTCCGTATTCTGGGCTGGCTCGGCGATGAACACTCAAATTACAAAATGGGGCTTTTTGACCGCGAATGGTTCAAAACGCTCACCCCCGGAGAGGCCCGCCAAATTCTCAAACGGGTTCTGGAATTTCTCCCCCCCATTGATGTCATCCAGCTCATCGCCGGTCCCGGAGAATGGGAAGGCTGCGCCAATCCCTTTACCAGGATCAGCGCCCTGCCCTCGGCAAGCTATTCCCACGCCATCAGCCTTCAGCCTGATTTTGAAGCCCTCTACACCTCAAGGCGCTCCGCCGCCACCATAAAAAAAGCCCGCAAGCGCGAGCGCTCCTTCAACCGCCGCCACAAACTGGAATTTGCCCTCGCAACCGACCGCGATGAAATTTTGCGCGTTTTGCGCGAGGTTTACCGGCAAAAAGCCTTTCGCCTGGCGGAAATGGGGGTGCATGATTTTTTCACCGACCGGGGCGTAAAGGCGTTTTTTGAACACAATGCCATCAGGGGCGCAAATGACGGCGCAAATGACGGCGAAAACCCGTTTCATCTGTTTTATTTAAAAGCCGGCGGGGAAATCGCCGCCACCTGGATGGGCATCGCCCATCGCGGACGCATGTGCGGCATGATGAACACCATGTCGTCAAAACCCGAGTTGCGCAAGCACTCGCCCGGCGAGGTTCTGCTGCGTTTTGCCATAAAATATTGCTGCGAACACGGCTTTGACACCTTCGATCTTGCCGTGGGCGAATCGCGTTACAAGAACGAATGGTGCGACCAGACCCTGACGCTCTTTCTCACCATCGTCCCGGTGACATTTCCCGGCCTCATCCATGTTCAGGGCACAAAACTGCGCCTGAAAGTCAAACGGGTCATCAAACAATCGGACCGCCTCTGGCCCCTGTCCCAGAAACTGCGTGCCTGGACGGCCTGCTGGGTACGTCTGCTTTTCGGAGCAGGAGTTGACCCCTGCCGCAAGGAGGGGCGCAAATCATGAGTGATACGGCACTAAACAGCCCCGCGCCCGGCCTTATAGAACGGGTAAAAACGCTTCTCGGCGGCAAGAGCGAAAAAGCCCGCTCCGGGCGCAGCGCCATTTTCATCTTCCTGATCCGGGTGTTCAGCGCCGCGCTGGTTTACGCCTCGCAGGTGCTTCTGGCCCGCTGGATGGGCGCGTTTGAATTTGGCATTTTCGCCTATGTCTGGGTCTGGGTGATTGTTCTGGGCTCGCTGACGCCGCTGGGATTCAACACCGCCATTTTACGCTTTATCCCCGATCTCACCGAGAAAAAACAATACGGCCTGCTGCGCGGCGTTATCCTGCGCAGCCGCCTGATTGTCGCCGGCACCGGCCTGATCGTGACGGTTGCCGGAACCGGGCTGGTTTATCTGCTGCGCGATTATCTTGACAATTATTACGTTCTTCCCCTTGTTTTCGGCCTCGTTTGCGTGCCGCTTTACGCCCTGGCCGAGCTGAATGAAGGCGTGGCGCGCAATTACGGCTGGAGCGATCTCGCCTTCCTGCCGGTTTATATCCTGCGCCCGATGCTGGTGCTCCTTGCCATGGGCGGCATCACCCTTCTCGGCAATACCCCCTGCGGTCTGAGCGCCCTGCTCGCCAGCATTATCGCTTCGTTCCTTGTTCTGGTCCTGCAAACCGTCCTGCTTGTCCGCCGCCTGAACAAAACAAATCCGCCGGCCAAGGCCCAGTACCGCTCAAAGGAATGGCTGATCATTTCACTGCCGATTTTGCTGGTTGAAGGGTTTTACATGCTGCTGGCCCATATCGACACTTTAATGCTGCAACTCTTCGCCCCGCCCGAGCAGGTCGGCATTTATTTCGCCAGCGCCAAGACCACCGGTCTGATCGGCTTTATTTATTTCGCCGTAACCGCCGTCTCGGCGCATAAACTCGCCGCCCTTCACGCCAAGGGCGAGAGCGACAAGTTCAAGGCTCTGGTCAGGCAGATCATCCACTGGATTTTCTGGCCCTCCCTTATCGCCTCACTGGCGATATATCTGCTTGGCGAGCCCATCTTGTGGCTCTACGGCCCCGCCTTTACCGCCGGCTATCCGGTGATGCTGATCCTTCTGACCGGCATGCTGATCCGGGCCGCCACCGGACCGGTCGAGTTCATGCTCAACATGACCGAGCATCAGGTCTCCACCGCCTGGGTTCTTGGCATTACCATCGTGCTCAACCTGACCCTGAATTCAATTTTGATCCCGGCCTACGGCATGCTGGGCGCGGCAAGCGGAACGGTTGCCTCCATCGCTTTTTCATCTCTCGTGCTTTATTTTCTGGTGCGCCGAAAACTTGGCGTGAACGCCTTCATATTCGGTTCGTAAATCCCGCACAAACGGGGAATTCATTTTCGATATCAATGTGAACCGGCACCCGGATGCAGGCCGGAGCCGATAAAACGCCGCCGGTTATATTCAGGCCACAAAGCGTCATAACACCCCATTGCTTTTCAAAAAATGCAGCCCTATAGTCAAGATATCGGAAGGCTGGGATTTTAAGTATTCATGCTTGAAATCCTGAATAAAAAAGGAAATCTGATATGCGCAAACTGATACTCTATTCTGCCACTGCACTGTCCATGGTCATGGCTGTTTCGGCTGTTCAGGCCAAGGGGCGTCTGGTCATGTATTGCTCCATGCAGGGGGACTGGTGCCAGCTGGCGGCGGAAACATTCGGCAAGAAGTTCGGTGTAAAAGTCTCCATGACCCGCAATGGTTCGGGCAGCACCTACGCCAAGATACTGGCGGAAAAGGCCAACCCCCAGGGCGATGTCTGGTATGGCGGCACCCTTGACCCGCACTCGCAGGCCGGTGTCAATGGTCTGCTAGAATCGTATAAATCCCCCATGCTCAAGGAAATCGGCAAGCCGTATCAAAATCCGGCCACCAGCCAGAAGAACCATTCCACCGGCATCTATGTCGGCATTCTGGGCTACAGCGTCAACACCGACCTGCTGAAAAAGGCCAAACTGGACATGCCCAAATGCTGGTCCGATCTGATCAAGCCCGAATTCAAGGGCAAGATCCAGGTTGCCAGCCCGCAAAGCTCCGGCACCGCCTATACCGCAACCGCCACCTTCGTGCAGCTCTGGGGCGAGGAAAAAGCCTTTGACTACTTCAAGAAACTGCACAAGAACGTTGCCCAATACACCAAATCGGGCTCGGCTCCGGGCAAAAACGCCGCCCGCGGCGAGGTTATGATCGGCATCGGCTTCTTGCATGATCACGCCAAGGAAAAATCAAAAGGCTTCCCGCTGCAACTGGTCGCGCCTTGCGAAGGCACCGGCTATGAGATCGGCGGCCTGAGCATCATCAAGGGCGCCCGCAACATGGAAAACGCCAAGAAATTCGTTGACTGGGCCCTTTCCAAGGAAGGCCAGGAAGTCGCCGCCAAGGTCAAGGCGTTCCAGCTTCCCACCAATATCAACGCCGCGGTTCCCAAGGAAGCCATTCGTCTTGATAGCGTCAAGCTGATCAATTACGACTTCGTGAAGTATGGCTCACAGAAGGAACGTAAACATCTGATCGATCGCTGGATCAAGGAAGTGAAGCCTCTGGCCCGCTAATCCTTCCCTCAACAGGCCGGGCCGTCATCTACCAGGGCGGCCCGGCACATTTTGAACGGCGACCGAGATCATGGGCATAGCTGTACCTGCCAATCAGTCTTTCTGGAAAGACCCCCTGCTGCGCTGGGCCATTCTCGGATTGGCCGCTTTTGTCGTCCTGCCCTGGAAGGGGCTGGAATACGGCATTCTTGATGTTACATCGGATGAATTGCTGGCCGCTTATGGCTGGGATTCCCTGAACACCTCCGTTATTTCCGTCGCCGCTCTTCTTCTTTTGATCCTGCGGCCGTGGCGCGGCGCTTCAAGCGCGAATATTATCGATGCGGCGGTATCGGGCGGCGCTTTCCTGGGCATTATTTTCGCCGCCGCCTGGCTGAATGAGCCATTGGGCTACGGCGCTTTTATCCAGATGGTCGCCTTTGGCGGCATTCTGGCGCTGGCGCTGGCGCGTCTTGGTTTTATTCAGGGCGACCCGTTCATGACCGGCGCTATCCTGATTGTCGTCACTCTTATTGTTATTTTTGTTTTTTTCCCGGTTTCAACCATTTTTTCCAAGGTTCTGGTTGATGACAACGGCGCGTTCACGCCCTTTGCCTTTTTTGACACCATCACCGGCATCGGCATCGGGCGCACCATGTGGAACTCGCTCAAGATGGCCCTTGTCGTCGGCGTCTCCACCACGTTTCTGGGACTTGTTTTCGCCCTCTTCGTCGGCCGCATCACCCAGCGCTTCAAAGGCCTGATCCGCATCTTTTCGATCCTGCCGATCATTACCCCGCCCTTCGTTATCGGCCTCTCCCTCATCCTGATTTTCGGCCGCAACGGCTCGGTTAACGACATTCTTTTGATGCTGTTCGGCGATGACGGCCTGTTTATCGGCGCCGGCAATGAGGGCTGGTTTGAACGCTCCGCCTATATTTACGGCTTCTGGGGCATTTTTCTCGCCCAGACCCTTTCGTTTACCCCCATAAGCTTCATGCTGCTGATGGGCATGGTCTCCGCCATAACCCCGGCGCTGGAAGAAGCCTCGCTGACCATGCGGGCCTCCAGTTGGCAGACCTTCCGCTATGTCACCATCCCCCTGCTGCGCCCCGGCATCGCCAATGCCTATCTTCTGGGGATGATTTCCTCCCTGGCCGATTTCGGCAACCCGCTGGTGCTGGGCGGCGATTATGATGTCATGGCGACCGAAATCTATTTCTCCATCGTCGGCGCCCAGCTCGACTATGCCCGGGCCTCGACCCTCGGCATCGCCCTGCTGATGTTCTCCCTCATCGGCTTTCTCATCCAGCGCTACTGGATCGGCAAAAAATCCTATGTCACCGTCACCGGCAAGGGCAGCGCCGGCTCGTTCCAGCGCCTGCCGCGCTGGATTGAACGCGCCTGCACCACCATCGTCATCATCTGGATGGTGTTTACCGCAATTCTCTACGGCTCCATCCTGCTTGGCGGTTTTGTCGTCAACTGGGGCGCCGATTACACCCCGACGCTGTCCCATTACGAAGAGCTCTGGGGGCGCGGTTTCGGTTACGGCGCCTGGCCGTCTTATATCACCACCCTGGGCTTTTCCGCCGTCGGCGCGCCCCTGACCGCCCTGTTCGGCCTGCTGGTCGCCTATGTGACCACCAGGCGGCGCTTTGTCGGGCGCAATGTTGTCGATTTCGGCGCCATGATCTGCTTTGCCATTCCCGGCACCGTCATCGGCGTGAGCTATATTCTCGCCTTCAACACCCCGCCCTTCCTGCTCACCGGCTCGGCGATCATTATCGTCATCTCTTTCGTGGCGCGAAACATGCCGGTCGGCATCCGCGCCGGCGTCTCCGGCCTGGCGCAGATCGACCCCACCCTTGAAGAGGCCTCGCTTACCCAGCGCGCCTCCTCGCTGCGGACCATTTTCACCGTGGTCTTTCCCCTCCTAAGACCGGCGCTGATCTCGGCCATCGTCTTCTCCTTTGTCAAATCCATGACAACGGTGAGCGCGATCATCTTCCTCGTCACCGCCGAAACACAGGTCGCCACCACCTATATTCTGGGCCGCGTCGAGGACGGCGATTACGGCCAGTCTATTTGTTACGGCTCCGTTTTGATTGTCACCATGCTGACGGTCATTCTCATTGTGGACAAGCTCGTCGGCCGCGCCCGCACTGAAGAACGCGCCACCGCCATTTGAAGGATCAACCCATGGAAAAAACAAAATCATATGGCGTTTCGCTGCGCAACGTCGTCAAGAAATTCGGCGACAACACGGTCCTGAACGGCATTGATCTTGAGATTGCTCCGGGCTCGCTGACCACCCTGCTCGGCCCGTCGGGCTGCGGCAAGACAACCATTTTGCGCCTGATTGCCGGGCTGGAGCTTCCCACATCCGGCAAGATTTTTCTCGGCGATGATGATGTCTCGGTGCTCTCCGCCAGCCAGCGCGATGTCGCCATGGTGTTCCAGTCCTATGCGCTTTTTCCCCATATGACGGTTGGCGAGAATGTCGGCTATGGCCTGAAAGTACAAAAAGTCCCGACCGAGGAGCGCCGCGTCCGGGTGGCGGACGCTTTGAACGATGTGGGTCTGGAAGGCTTTGAGGACCGCTTTATCGATCAGATGTCCGGTGGCCAGCAGCAGCGCGTCGCCGTTGCCCGGGCGCTGATCCTTGAGCCGCATGTGATGCTGTTTGACGAACCGTTAAGCAATCTTGACACCAAATTGCGCCGCCAGATGCGCGATGATATCCGCCGTTTGCAACAAGAAACCGGCATTACCTCGGTTTATGTCACCCATGACCAGAGCGAGGCGCTCTCGGTCTCGGACTCCGTGGTGGTGATGAAAGAAGGCGGCATTGCCCAGATCGGCACCCCGGAAGAGCTCTACCGCAAACCCAACTCGGCCTTTGTCGCCACCTTCATGGGCGACGCCAATATCCTTGATGCGGTTTTGACCTATGACGACGGCAAAGCCTCGGTAGTGGTTGAGGACGCCACCATCCCGCTTGGCGATATCGGCGATGAATTTGCCGCCGGCAAGGTCAAGCTCGCGGTGCGCCCCGAGGCCGTCCGCCTGATCGCGGAAAACGGCGACACCGGATTGCCGGTCGCCGCGATCAAATCACGCGCCTATGTGGGCTCGGCCATGGAATATACCGTTTCCTTGAATAAAAACAGCCTGTTCGTCGTCATGCCCTCGCAGGAAAAGGAATTTGGCATCGGCGAAAAGGTGCGGATTGATTTTAATCCGGTCGGCACCGCCATCATCAATGAATTTGAAATTTAACCTTTACAATCCAGCAGCAGTTTTTTCCTGAAAACCCGGTCGCGTTTTAAATGCCATTCGCGGCTGAGCGAGGCGTTGCGGCCGGGAAGTTTTTCGGCATAAAGCAGCGCCCATTTTCGCCCCCGCGTCGAGCGCGCCCCCCTTCCGGCGTTATGTTCCGAGAGCCTGCGGGCAATATCGGTCGTCCAGCCGACATAGCTGCGCCGGCCGCCCCTGCCCTCGCTTCCCAGAACATAAACATAACCGCACATGACGCGTGCTCCTTGAACACTAACCGGATTGTTACAACTTTTAGCGGTAATTTTATTAAATTTTTACCCAATCAGGCGACAAATGACAGGTGAGCGTCACATATCCGAACGCCTTTGTATCTTTTGGGGGAGCCATGACCAGACCAGCCCGTATTCTCGTAATCGGAGATTCTGCCAAACAGGATACCCGGCTTGCCGATCAGTTGCGCAGCTTCGGCTTTGACAGCGCCGCCATCGCCATGGATTCGCGTCAGGAGATTTCGGCCCCCGATCATGAGGCCGATATCCTCATCCTGAAAATGACCCAGCCGCAAACCAGGGACAACGCCGGACGCTTTATTCAGGTGGCCAAAGAGCTCAAAGCCCTTAACCGCCATCACCCCGCGCCGGTCATACTGGTGGGCGAGCAGACCGAGGATCACCGTCAGAGCGCCTGCATGGCGGCCGAAACAGGCGATGTTGATGATGTCATTCTGGGGCAAACCGGCGAAGAGCAGATTTGCGGCCGGATCAATTCCCTCATGCGGCTCTCCACCATGCGCGATGAGCTCAACCGCCGTCTTGCCACCACCAGTGAATACGGGGTGGACGCCCCCTATTACGTCGCGCCGCCCAAACAAATCCGCAACGCCAGCATCCTGATTGTCGGCCCCAGCATCTATTATTCGGAAATCGAGCGCACCTTGCCGCGTGACGCCTCCCTGACCGGCGCGCTGAGTTATTCCATCGCGATGGATTATTTGCAGAACCAGTCCTTTGATACTGTATTGGTGGATGTGGCGGATGACCCGCAAGCCGCCATGGATTTTACCCGCACCATGCGGCAGAACTCACGCCTGTACAATCTTCCGGTTGTATTCTTCGCCAGTGAAAACCAGACGCAGGAACTGGATGAGGCCTATTCAAACGGCGTCACCGATATCCTGTTCGCCCCCTTCTCGCAGGCCCAGATCAACGCCCGCATGATGTCGCTGGTGCGCGAGCAGCGCTTTCGCGACGCCATGAAACAAATCTACGCCAAGGCGCGCCACCTTGCCACCAGCGATGCATTGACCGGGCTCTACAGCCGCGGCTTTTTGCTCTCGCATATGCAAGCGGTCATCCGCGATTCAGTGAAATACGGCCATGCGCTGACCGTCATCGCCCTTAATCTGGGCAATATCCGCGATATCAACACCGAATATGGCTATATCACCGGCGACCGCATCCTGCGCCAGGTCGGCGAGGCCATCGGTCTGCTGACCCGCGGCGAGGATCTGGCGGCGCGTTATTCCGGCTCCGGTTTTGTTGTCCTGCTGCCCGACACACCGGTGGAAGCGGCCAATGTCGCCATGCGCCGCATCCGCGCCATCATCAACTGCACCGATTTTTCCATCAAGGAGTTATCGGAGCCGGTTAATGTTTACCTTGAATGTGGAATGGCCGAACTCGGCGTTGATGATACACCCGAAAGCCTGATCAAACGCGCCAAGACAAGCTGCGCTTAAAACAGCTTCAAGTGGCCTGGCCACAGGCAAATCAACCCCGTCATACCGGCGAAAGCCGGTATCCACTACAAAGCCCGCAATGGATACCGGCTTTCGCCGGTATGACGAGGAGTAACTTGGGCAATAATAAGCCGACGTTATTACTCTCCCCCCTCCTGCGCCATGCGCGCCAGCGCCCTTGCCAGCATATGCGAGCCTTTCAGGCGATCGCTTGCATCGCCCCAGTTGCGGCTGATCACCAGTTTATGATCCGGGCGCATTTTGGCCATGCGGCCCCATTGCGCGATTTGTCCGATCAACGCCGCCGGATTGGCGAATTTATTATCCTTGAAGCTGAGCACGACCCCCTTGGGTCCGGCATCGAGCCGCTCGATCCCCGCCGCCTTGCACTGCACTTTGATGGCCATGATTTTCAGCAGCGATTCCGCCTCGTCGGGAATGGGCCCGAAGCGGTCGATGAGCTCGGCGGCGAAACCGTCAATCTCGCGCTCATCATTCAGCGACGACAAGCGCCGGTACAAATTCAGCCGCAATTGCAGATCCGGCACATAGCTTTCGGGAATCAAAACCGCCGTCCCCACCGAAATCTGCGGCGACCAGTCCGCATCCCCGGCCTCTTCCCCTTCGGTTCGCAAACTGGCGACCGCCTCTTCCAGCATCTGCTGGTAAAGCTCAAAGCCAACCTCCTTGATATGGCCCGATTGCTCCTCGCCCAGCAGATTGCCCGCGCCGCGGATATCAAGATCATGACTGGCGAGCGAGAACCCCGCCCCCAGGGTATCGAGCGATTGCAGCACCCGCAGGCGTTTTTCCGCCGTTTTGGTCAGGCGTTTGCGCGCCGGAACCGTCATCAGCGCATAGGCGCGCAGTTTCGAGCGCCCCACCCGGCCGCGCAACTGGTAGAGCTGCGCCAGCCCGAACATATCAGCCCGGTGCACCACCAGCGTGTTGGCGGTGGGGATATCCAGCCCTGATTCAACAATCGTGGTGGAGAGGAGCACATCAAAGCCGCCATCGTAAAAGGCGTTCATGATGTCTTCAAGCTGACCGGGGAGCATCTGGCCATGGGCGATGGCGAATTTGACTTCCGGCACCTGCTCGCGCAGAAAAGCGGCAATCTCGTCAAGATCAGAAATGCGCGGGCAGACATAAAAACTCTGGCCGCCGCGATAGTGCTCGCGCAGCAAGGTCTCGCGCACCACCACCGGATCAAACGGCGAGATAAACGTGCGGATCGCCAGCCTGTCAACCGGCGGCGAGGCGATGAGCGAAAGCTCGCGCACCCCGGTCAGCGCCAGTTGCAAGGTGCGCGGAATGGGTGTTGCGGTCAAGGTCAGCACATGCACATCACTGCGCAGTTTTTTGAGGCTTTCCTTGTGGGTGACGCCGAAATGCTGCTCTTCATCAACAATCAGCAAACCGAGGTTTTTGAACCTGATGGATTTGCCCAGCAGCGCATGGGTGCCGATGACAATATCGATCTCGCCGCTTTTCAGCCCCGCCTTGACACGGGCAAGCTCCGCCGCGCCGACCAGCCGCGAGGCCTGGGCGATACGCACCGGAAAATCGGCAAAGCGCGAGATAAATGTGCGCGCATGCTGGCGCGCCAGAAGGGTTGTCGGCACCACCACCGCCACCTGATGCCCGGCCAGGGTGGCGGCAAAAGCCGCCCGTAGCGCCACTTCGGTCTTGCCAAACCCGACATCGCCGCAAATCAGCCGGTCCATGGGCTTGCCAAGGGTCAGATCATCCAGCACATCGGTGATGGCGTTGTCCTGATCTTCGGTTTCCATAAACGGAAAAGCGGCGGCAAACTCGTCATACAGCCCCTCCGTTGTGGTAAAAACCGGCGCTTTTCGCATATGCCGCGCCGCCGCGATATTGATCAGCCCTTCGGCCATATCGAGCAGGCGCTTTTTCATGCGAGCCTTACGCGCCTGCCACGCCGCGCTTCCCAGACGGTCAAGCACGCTCAGCGCATCGCCCGAGCCATAGCGGGTTAAAAGCTCGATATTCTCCACCGGCAGATAGAGCTTGTCGCCGCCGTGATAAACCAGCTCAAGGCAGTCATGCGGCGCGCCCAGCGCGGTCACGCTCTGCAAGCCTTCAAAACGGCCGATACCGTGATTCACATGCACCACAAGGTCGCCCACATTCAGACTGGCGATCTCGGTGAGCACATCGCGCGCCGCCTTGGCGCTGCGGCGCGGGCGCACCAGCCGGTCGCCGAGAATATCCTGCTCGCCGATAATGGCGATATCGGGCGTTTCAAAGCCGTGCTCGATTTGCAGCACGATCAGACCGGGGCTGTCCTTTTTAAAGCCCTGCGCCTCCTGCCAGCTTGCTGCCGGTTTGCACCCGGTTACGCCATGATCGGCAAGAACATGCGCCATGCGCGCCGCCGAGCCCTTGCTCCAGCAGGCAATCAGAACCCGTTTGCCCTGCGCCTGCAAGGCCCGGATATGAGCGCTAAGCGCTTCAAAGACATTGCGCCCGGCTTGCGACCGTTCCGCCGCAAAGCTGCGCCCCTGACGCCCTTCAAGACGGATTTGGGCAATGCCGGGGGCGGGCGGTTCCTCAAACGGCGTCAGACGCCCGACCACATGCGCCTTTATGCGTTCGGACCACTCCGCCTCATCAAGATAAAGCAGCTCCGGCGGCAGGGGGGCATACGGCGCGGCGCCAAAACTTTGCGCCTCGTTCGCGCCCAGACGGGCGTCATAATAATCGGCAATCTGGCTGCACCGCTCGGTTATCGCCTCGGCGCTTAAAGGGTCGAGGGTGATGAGGCTTTCGGGCGCATAATCGAGCACTGTCTCCAGCTTGCCGTGAAACAGCGGCAACCAGTGCTCCATACCCTGAAAGCGTTTTCCGGCGCTGATGGATTCATAGAGCGGGTCTTCTGATGTCACCGCGCCAAAACGCGCCACATAGGCGCTGCGGAAGCGGGCGATGGCGTCTTTGGTAAGCACGATATCGCTGACCTGCCCCAGTTCCAGTTTTTTCAACTGCGCTTTCGTCCGCTGGCTAGCGGCGTCAAAACTGCGGATTGATTCCAGCGCATCGCCGAAAAGATCAAGCCTTACCGGATCATCATTGCCGGGCGCGAAGACATCGATAATGCCGCCGCGCACCGCATATTCGCCCGGCTCCATGACAATATCGGTCTGCTCATAACCGTTTTGCTGCAAAAACCGCGTCAGAGCGGCAACATCGATCACATTTCCCGGCTCACCCGCCCATAATGAATCATGCAGGCTGCGGCGCGCCGGAACCCGCTGCATAACGGCGCTCACCGTGGTAAGGATAATCACCGGCCTGGCATTGCCTTCAAGCTCAAGCAACTGGCGAAGCCCCGACAATCTGGCGCTGGCCACCGCCGGATTGGGCGAGACCCGGTCATAGGGCAAACAGTCCCAGGCCGGAATATGGACAATCCGGATATGCGGCGCAAAAAAGCGTAAAGCCGCCTGCAACGAGGCCAGACGCTGATCATCGCGGGCAATATGCAGGATTTGCGCATCTGTTTTCCGCTCCGCCGCCAGGGCCCGCGCCAGATCGCCGAGGATCAGGGCGTCAAACCCCTCCGGTGCGCCGGTCAGATGGCTCTCGCCCGCAGCGTCAAGCATGTGCTGGATTATCGACATGGGAGTTCTATCAAGGCCGCGTGGTTTTCATTCTGGCGAATACCGGCGTGTCGAACTCGGCCGGCACCGGTTCGGCGCCCGATATCCAGCTGTAAAGCTTCTGGTCCGGCTGATCGCTCAAAACGGCGAAATCTTCCAGTTCCTGATCGCTGAGCGCCGCGATATGCCGGTCGGCGAATGTCCCCATGATCAGGTCCATTTCCTTCATCCCGCGCCGCCACGAGCGCAGCCGCAACATCTTGCGCCGCGCATCCAGATTGCCGAAATCCGTCATACCTGCCTCATCTGTCAAATTCAGGCGCATCCGTCCTTGCGTCATTGCCGGGAATGACATGTTCAGGACGGTGTTCGCTTCCCCCTTGCATATACCCAAGCAAGATGGCTTTAACCAGAACGGATTTGCATGTTAAAAGATAAAAATGCGGCCCGATATTCTCACTCCCCTGTTTTCTTCCATCAAAACCCTGCAAGGCGCCGGGCCAAAGCTTGTGCAACGGCTGGCGAAACTTCTGGGCGCGCCGGCCAGCGGGCGCGATGAGCCCAATCTCGCCGATCTGCTGTTTCATCTGCCGACAGGCTTTATCGACCGGCGCTACCGCCCCAAGATCCATGAGGCTGCCGATGGCGCGCTGGTGACGTTGAAAGTCACCGTGGGCGAGCACCGCCCGCCGCCGCCCCATAACCGGCGTTTGCCTTACAAAGTGCATTGTTTTGACGACAGCGGCGATCTCACGCTGGTGTTTTTTCACGCCCATGGCAAATATATCCTCTCACAGCTCCCCCCCGGCGAGGAGCGCTATATCAGCGGCCGGCTGGAGCATTTCAACGATCAGGCCCAGATTGTTCATCCCGATCACATGCTGGATGAGCGCGGATTTGCCGCCCTGCCCGCCATTGAGCCGGTTTACCCGCTCACCGAAGGGGTCAGCAACAAGGTCTTGAGCAAGCTCATCCGCGCCGCGCTTGCCCACTGCCCGGATTTGCCCGAATGGCAGGACAAAAGCTGGCTGGAGAAAAACAACTGGCTTTCCTTTAAAGCCGCGTTGCAGAAAATCCATCATCCCGATGAGGTTTTTGAACAGCCGCTATCGCCCGAGCATCAGCGCCTTGCCTACGACGAGTTGCTCGCCAGCCAGCTCGCCCTCGCCATGGTGCGGGCCCATATGCAGAGCAAACCCGGCCATGCCATACGGGGCGACGGCCATTACCGCAACGCCATAATCAAGCAGCTTCCCTATAGCCTGACCAAATCACAACAAACCGTTCTGGATGAAATCTTCCACGATATGCAAGCCCCCAGCCGCATGTTGCGCCTGCTTCAGGGCGATGTCGGCAGCGGCAAGACCATTGTCGCCCTGCTGGCGCTGGCGGCGGCGGCCGAAGCGGGCTATCAGGGCGCGCTCATGGCCCCGACCGATTTGCTGGCGCGGCAGCATTTTGCCTCCCTCTCCCCGCTTTGTGAGCAGGCTGGGCTCAGCGTCGCCCTGCTCACCGGGCGCGACAAGGGGGCAAAACGAAAGGCTATTCTCGAAGCGCTTTCAAGCGGTAAGACCGATATCCTGATCGGCACTCATGCGCTGTTTCAGTCCGATGTCGTCTTTGCCCGCCTCGGCCTTGCCGTCATCGACGAGCAGCACCGTTTCGGCGTCCGCCAGCGCCTTGCCCTGCAAGCCAAGGGCGCGGATAAGGGGCTTGACGTTCTGGTGATGACCGCCACTCCAATTCCGCGCACATTAACCCTGGCCCATTACGGCGATATGGAGGTCTCGCGCATCTTGGAGCGCCCGGCGGGCCGCCCGCCGATTGATACGCGCATCCTGCCCATGGACCGGCTCGAAGAGGTGATCAGCGGCGTCAAACGCGCTGTTGCGGGCGGGGCGCGCGCCTACTGGGTCTGCCCGCTGATCGAGGAATCCGAGGCGCTTGACATTTCAGCGGCGGAAGAGCGTTTCGCCGAACTCAAGGCGGTATTTTCCGGCCGCGCCGGGCTGGTGCATGGCCGCATGAAAGCAGCCGAGCGCGACCCGGTCATGGCGCAGTTCCGCAACGGCGAAATTGATGTTCTGGTCGCCACCACCGTGATCGAAGTCGGGGTCGATGTGCCCGAGGCCAGCATCATGATCATCGAGCATGCCGAGCGTTTCGGCCTTTCGCAACTGCACCAGTTGCGCGGCCGCATCGGGCGCGGCGCGGCGCACTCATCCTGCCTGTTGCTGTATCAGCCCCCGGTGAGCGAAACGGCGCAGGCACGTCTGAAAATCATGCGCGAGACCGATGACGGTTTTCGCATTGCCGAGGAGGATTTGCGATTGCGCGGTGCGGGCGATCTTCTGGGCGCGCGCCAGAGCGGCCTTCCGGCCTTCAAACTGGCCGATCTGGCCCTGCACGGCGAATTGCTGCAAGCGGCGCGCGATGATGCAAAACTGATCATAAAAACCGATCCTGATCTGGCAAATTCGCGCGGCGCGGCCTTGCGCGTTTTGCTCTATCTCTTCGAACGCGACGCCGCCATCCGGCTGCTCACTTCCGGTTAAGACCCGGCGGGAAAGAGTTGACCTTGGTAAAGCCGCGCCTGTAAACGTGACGGGCAATGGATTGTCCGGATACAAAGGGCGATCTTGTAAAACATAATAAGGGGCAGTGAGCCGCCATGAGATGGTTTTCCATATTCGCCGTAATCTTTTTCACCTTTGCGCTCACGGGATGTTTTGAAGATGATTCCGCCACTTTGCGCCTTAAAATCATCGCCAGGGCGCTAATTGACGGCAAGCCGGTCGAGAATTCTTCCGTCATGGAAATCACCTGGAGCCATTCAAGCCTCAACCTGATCGGCAAGGGCGGCGCGACCTATGCCAAGGGAGAGGCGGTCGTGCTTGATCTTGGCCAGCGCGGCAAGGTGTTCATATTGCCCTGGATGAACAGCCCGGATGGCTCTTTTGGTCAATATTACGAGGTGGCCCTGCCGCAAAGCATCGGTATAAAAAACCGCATTGCCAAATTTGACTCTGATGATTTCGCCAAACTGCGCAATCTGAAAACCGGGCGGGAATTCACCCCCAATTACCGCTTTTCCATGGTTGACAGGGATTTCAAGCCCTTCATGGTAACCCTGCGCGACCCGGCTGATCCGGCAACGGTCACCGAAGTGACAAAAGAAAACTTCGCCAAACTTTTTGGCGAGGGCGCAAGTTTCAAGGGCGTCACGATAAAGATCACCGATGAGCCGGTAACCTCGGGCGTGACCATGAAGGCCCTGCCCCTGCTCAAGGACCGCAAACGCATCTGGTCCCAGCGTCCGCGCAACCTTGCCCGATTGCAGCTCCCCCCCATGAGCGAGCGCCCGCTCAACTGGCGCATGGGCCCCAGCCTGTTCTTCGCTTTTGGCAATTATTAAAACCGGACTTGAAAAACATGCGCCCGCTGTTGTAAGCCAGAACCTGAATTCACACGCACGGGGTGCATCCTCCCGAATGATAGAAAACGCTGATCTTCCACATGTTTTGGCCGCCATAAACATGACCACGGTTCTGGTTCTGGTGGCGGGATACCGCTTTATCCGCAAGGATAACCGCCGCGCCCACAAAAGATGCATGCTGGGCGCTCTGGCGCTCGGAGCCGCGTTTCTGGTGGTTTACGCCATTTATCACGCCAATTCAGGCCTGGCGAAATTCGGCGGAACCGGGCAGGTGCGCTATGTTTATTTCACCCTTCTGATCACCCATGTCCTGATGGCCCTGATGGCTTTTTTTCTCGTTCCGGCAACGGCGTTTCTCGCCCTTTCCGGCCGCATGCCCCTTCATGCCCGGCTCGCCAGATGGACCTTGCCCCTGTGGCTGTTTGTCTCCGCCTCCGGCGTGATCATCTACATCATGGCGATTCATATCTACCCCTGGAACGGAATTTGAGGACCCTGCGCCCATGACACAGCCATCAAACGGCATACTCTCCAATCTTGCGGCAAATCTGGACGAGCCCGCCAGATCGGAAATCCGCTACTGGGGGCTGCTCGCGGCCGGATCGCTCGCCATCGCCGGGCTTTTTGCCCTCCTGCTCGCTTTCTCGCGCATCCCCTATACCGAAACCCTCATCGCCTGGCCGGCCGGTTTCTTTGGCAAGGGCCTTGTGATCCATGTGATCTTTTCCTTTGTCGTCTGGTTTCTGGCCGCCTTTGCATTATTGAGTTCGCTCGCCGCCTTCGAGCTGGCGCCGGGCAGGGATTTGCGCCTTGCCTGGCTCGGGCGCGCCGGTCCCGCCCTGGTGGCGCTGGCCTTCCCGTTCCTGTTTGTTCCCGCCTTTGAAAGCGCCGGTGAGGCTTCGCTCAATAATTATATTCCGGTCATTATCGGGCCGCTCTATTACGCCGGGCTGGCCTTGCTGGCTCTCGGCGTCCTGATGCCGGTCTTGCGGCTGTTCGCCAATGTAAAGGGCCAATGGCGCGATATCCCGCCCCTTCCCCTGGCGATGCTTTCCTGCGGCCTTGTTTATATCCTCGTCCTTGTCATGATCGCCCAGTCAGCATTTTACCTTATTGGCGATGAGCCTTCCCAGGCTCTGAATGAAGATCTGTTCTGGAGCGGCGGCCATGTCTTGCAAATCCTCAACACCGCCCTGCTGGTTGCCGGCTGGGCCCTGCTGCTGCGCTTATCATTCGGCAAGGATGTGATGAATATCAGGCTTGAGAAGATCGCAATCATCCTGCTGTTTATTCTCGCCCTGCCCTCGCCGCTCATCTTTGCCGCCTTCGAGCCGTTTTCCTATGAGCAGATGAAAGCTTTTACCGACGCCAAGATGTTCCTCGGCATCCCCGTGCTGCTGATTGCCCTTGGCGCAATATCCGCCTTGTCGAAACAGCGGCAGGAAGGGCGGTTGCCGTGGAAAAACACCGCCTTTCTCGCCGCCATGCTGGCGCCGCCGGTTTTTGCCGCCGGGGGTATTTTAGGCTTTTTTGTCGATGGCGCCGACACCCGCACCCCGGCGCATTATCACGGCGTTATCGCCGGGGTAAACCTTGTTTTGATGGGGCTTTTCCTGGCATATATCCTCCCCCTCATCTCCCGCCCGCCAAAGGGCCGGCGTCTGATCAGGCTGCAACTCTATCTGTTCGGCATTGGCCAGTTTATCGCCTGTATCGGATTGTTCTGGGCCGGGGGCTACGGCGCGGCGCGCAAAACCGCCGGCGCGGATCAGGGGCTTGAGGGCGGCGCCATGATCGGCATGGCCTTGAACGGCATCGGCGCGCTCATCGCGGTTATCGGCGGCATCATGTTCATCTGGACGGTTCTGAGAGCATTGCTCAAAAGAAAGGCGGCGCAATGACAACGCTGGCGGCAAACGATAACGGCAGGATCGAACGGGCGCGGCCCTGGGTGCGGGCATGGCTGTTTAGCGTTGCCGCCGTCATCTTGCTGATGGTTGTGGTCGGCGGCGCAACCCGGCTGACCGATTCGGGGCTCTCCATCACCGAATGGAAGCCGCTCCTTGGCGCCCTGCCCCCCATGAATGCGCAGGACTGGGCCAGCGAATTCACCAAATACAAGACCATTCCCGAATACCACAAGATCAACAAGGGCATGTCCCTGTCCGAGTTCAAGGCGATTTACTGGTGGGAATGGGGCCACCGCTTTCTGGGACGCCTGATCGGGGTCATCTTCGCCCTGCCCTTCCTTTTTTTCTGGCTCACCGGCAGGCTGAACAAGGAGCTGATGCCGAAACTCATCACCATGTTCATCCTTGGCGGCTTGCAGGGCGCGCTGGGCTGGTACATGGTCATGAGCGGCCTCACCGAACGGGTCGATGTCTCGCAATACCGCCTCGCGGCCCATCTCGGCTTCGCAGCGATCATCTTCGGTTATATTCTCTGGGTCGCCATGGCGCTGAAAAGGGACGCGGCGGGCAATACACCGGGCGCGAAACCGGGCAGCTCGGCATTTGGCGCTGCGCTGCTCGCAGGGCTCATTTTCATGCAAATCGTACTGGGCGGTCTGGTCGCGGGCCTGAAGGCCGGGCTCACCTACAACACCTGGCCGCTGATGGATGGCAGTTTCATCCCTGACGGCCTGTTTGTGCACCAGCCGTGGTATCTGTCGTTTTTTGAAGATATCCTCACGGTGCAGTTTGACCATCGCATGCTGGCCTATCTGATCGTGCTCGCCTTTCTGGTGCATCTGATTCGCCTGCCCCGCAACAGGCGCACCGGCGCTGCATGGCTCGGCGCCGCCTTACTGGCGCAGATCGGCCTCGGGATCTGGACATTGCTGGAAGTGGTGCCGATTTCCCTCGGGCTTGCCCATCAGGGATTCGCCATTGTCGTTTTCGGGTTGAGCCTGTATCATCTCCAGTCCCGGTTATGGCGTGCGCACTAGAGCACTTCTTAGAAAAGTGGGAACCGGTTTTCCGATAAGGAGTGCGGTAAAACAAAGAATTAGAGCCAGGTTTTGATATGCTGGTCCCGGACAGAACAATAAAAAGGGTGCGTGTATTCACGCGAATCTGAAAAATGGAAATCGTCTATTTTACCATAACCGCCGTCGTCCTTTACTTCGCCGCCGGCTGGATTTTAAACACAATCGAATCATATATGGGAAAGCCGCTGAAACAGCGCTCCATTGTCTATTTTGTTATTCTTCTCGTACTGGCCGTTACGACATTCGCCGCTATTGAGCGTTATATGCCGATCTGATTGCCCGGTTCGGGTTTGTTTTTATACACAATTCACCCCCCTCGGCAGACAGACTCCTCCCCTATTTGACCTAAGTCAAGGCCAAGAGTAGACTCCACGTCACATATACTACATTGTGTATCTATTGTATGTGACACTGTCACAATACTGGGGCTGAAAAGGGAGGAACCAAAATGACCGAAAATTCAAGCTCTTCACCAGAAAATGACGATGAAGACATCCCGTTCATGCAGCGTTTGCTGGACAGCCCTCTCGTACTTCTTGCCCTCGGTGTGGCAATTCCAACCCTGCTTTATATCGTTTGGGGTGTGGTTGAAGTCGCGATGATTCCGTTGGCTAACTAGAGGGGAATGATTAAAAATGGCACTTACATCTCCGGAAAAACGGATTTGGTGGAACGAGCCTCTTTCAAAAGTTGAACTCGTCTGGATTGTCGTGGCCTTTTTGTGGGGTCTGACCATGTTTGGCACCATGGTTTACTGGCATTTCTCAGGCGAACAAAATCTTTCGAACGAGACCTATCGCATTAAACCCGAAGTCTTTGCCGAACGCACCGAGGCAATGGCGGAAAAATACAAAATTCGCGAGGAAGGCGACACCGGAATTCCCGTTGTCAAACCACCGGCAGGCTCCGACATTTACATGCTGGGCCGTCTGTGGGAGTGGTGGCCGATTCTCGAGCTTGAAAAGGACAAACAGTATCGCCTGCATTTATCCTCCATGGACTGGCAGCACGGCTTTTCATTGCAGCCCACGAATATCAATATCCAGGTTCATCCCGGATATGAAATGGTGCTGACGATAAAACCCAATAAAACGGGTGAGTTCAGTGTTGTATGTAATGAATATTGCGGCATCGGCCACCACACCATGGTGGGCCGGATTTATGTCGTTGACAGCAAATAGGAGGTGGGCATGGCAACATCCTTTAATTTCAGGACCTGCCCGGAAACGGGACTGAAGGTTCATTCACAAGCGGATGCGCTGATCAAGGCCAATGCGGTCGTGGCGGTCATCTATCTCGCAATTGGCGGGCTTTTCGGTCTTCTTGTCGCACTGACACGCTGGCCGGCGGTTCATCTCCTTGATGCGGAACTGTTTTACCTGGCGCTGACCGCCCATGGCGCGACCGTTCTGATATTCTGGATCATCTTCTTTGAAGTGGCTATTTTGTATTTCGCCTCGGCTATTTTGCTGAACACAAGGCTGGTTCTGCCCAAGGTCGCATGGTCGGCTTTCGTCCTGATGATCATCGGCTCCCTGATGTCCGTTGTGGCGGTGCTCCAGGGTGAATCCTCGGTCATGTTCACCTCCTATGTGCCGATGAAGGCGGCGCCGCATTTTTATCTCGGCCTGATCCTGTTCGCGGTCGGGGCGCTGATCGCGGTTGGTATTTTCTTTGGAACCGTCATCACGGCCACCAAGGAAAAAACCTATAAAGGCTCTTTGCCGCTGGTCACGTTCGGCGCTGTAACCGCCGCCATTATCGCGGTGTTTACGATCCTTGCCGGGGCGGTGATTCTGGTGCCGACCTTCTTCTGGTCGCTGGATCTTATCCCGCATATCGACTCGCTGACCTACAAGATCATCTGGTGGGCATTCGGTCACTCCTCGCAGCAGATCAACGTTTCGGCCCATGTCGCCGTATGGTACGCCATCGCCGCCATGGTTCTGGGCGCCAAGCCGCTGTCCGAAAAGGTCAGCCGCGCCGCGTTCCTGCTCTATATCTTGTTCCTGCAACTGGCCTCGGCGCATCATCTTCTGGTGGACCCGGGCGTCAGCTCCAGCTGGAAAATCTTCAATA
>CAZIVB010000012.1:0-24007 GCA_964542565.1 uncultured Hyphomicrobiales bacterium
TGCCTGCTGGAAGGGCTCGATGATATCGGCCGGACCCTGAAAAAAGCCCCCGTCATTGATGCCTTCGAGAAAGACATGGCCAAATCCCGGCCCTGGATATAAGCCACAAACACCACCAGATACATATCTGACATTTTGAACAAGGACGACCCCATGCCCGCTTACAAACTCTTTTTGCTCCCCGGTGACGGTATCGGCCCCGAAATCATGGCCGAGGCCGTGCGCGTCATTGACTGGTTCTCCGAGAACGGACCGGCCAGCTTTGAATATGACAGCGGCCTTGTCGGCGGCGCCGCCTATGATGCTTATGGCGTGGCGATTTCCGAAGAAGACATGGTCAGCGCCATGGCGGCCGATGCGGTCATCTTCGGTGCGGTGGGCGGGCCCAAATGGGATAACGTGCCCTATGATGCGCGCCCCGAGGCGGGGCTTTTGCGTCTGCGCAAGGATATGAAGCTGTTCGCCAATCTGCGCCCGGCCATCTGCTATCCGGCGCTGGCGGATGCTTCATCGCTCAAGAAGGAGCTGGTGGAAGGGCTTGATATCATGATCGTGCGCGAGCTCACCGGCGGGGTTTATTTCGGCGAGCCCAAGGAAATCACCGATCTGGGCAACGGCCAGAAGCGCGCTGTAGATACCCAGGTCTATCAGACCTATGAGATCGAACGCATCGCCCGGGTGGCCTTTGATCTGGCCCGGGTGCGCGCCGGCCGCGTCGCCTCGGCGGAAAAACGCAATGTGATGAAAACCGGCGTGTTGTGGAACGAGGTCGTCACCGCCGTTCACGCGGCGGAGTACAAGGATGTTCAGCTTGAGCATATTCTGGCCGATAATTGCGCCATGCAACTGGTGCGCAACCCCCGCCAATTTGATGTAATCGTCACCGATAATCTGTTCGGCGATATCCTGTCCGATGTCGCCGCCATGCTCACCGGCTCTTTGGGCATGCTGCCCTCCGCCTCGCTGGGCGAGGCTGGCAAGGACGGCAAGCGCAAGGCGCTTTATGAGCCGGTACATGGCTCGGCCCCCGATATCGCCGGTCTGGAAAAAGCCAATCCCATTGCCATGATCGCCTCTTTCACCATGGCGCTGCGCTATTCGTTCAATATGATCGATGAGGCCGATCTGCTCGACAGCGCCATCGCCAATGTGCTCGCCAATGATCTGCGCACCGCCGATTTGATGCAAAAGGGCAAGACCGAAGTCACCACCAGCCAGATGGGGGACGCCATTCTGGCCGAACTTGACTTGCTTTCCTCCTGATATCCCGCGAAAGCCGAACCACACCGGGTTGCGGACACAAGATTAACAGCGCGAAATTCAGTCCGGGATCGGAATATCCCGGGCTTTGAAACCGGCGGTTTGCAGGGCCAGCAGCCGCTCGCCCTCGCTGACCAGATCAAAGCGGCAGCCGCCAATCGACCAGCGCATGGCCAGCCCCTGAACAAGCGCCAGAACAAGATAGGCCGCATCTGAGGGCACAACGGATTTGTCAAAGCGCCCCGCATCCACTTCCGCCGCAATCAGCCTTGTGAGAAAGCCGTGGCCGTTTTTGATCAGCCCGGCGAAAAAACGGCGCAGATGTTCATTTTCCCCGTGCAACTCGCGGGAAAACAAGATGGCGGGGATCGCCGGTGTGGATTGCAAAAAGGCCAGATGCGCCGCCACAAAAGCGCCCAGCGGATCAGTGGCAACCCGGCCCGTCTTTTGCGCCGGGGCCTGACTTTCCTTCAACAGCTCGCCGATGCGCTGCGCCACCGCCTCCCAGATATCGCTCTTTTTGGGAAAATGGCGAAAAATTCCCGGCTGGGAGATCCCCACGGCACTGGCCAGCGCCTGCGTCGTGACCCGGCCGGGGCCGGTCTGCGCCGTCAGCTCAAGCGCCGCCTCGACAATCTGGGCCTTGCGTTCTTCAGCAGATTTTCGCCGGCGTGTGCTCATCCGTTTTTCTGCATGTTTTTCCACGTATTGGCCGCAAAACCGGCAATAACCAGCCAGATGACGCTACGCAGGGTCATGGCGCCAAGCGTGCGCGTCTCGTAAGCGCCGCCGATCATGATATGCATACCAAAAGCGGCAAACACCAGCACGGTCACCGCAGCCAGGGCCACGGCCAGAAGCAGAGCCCACAAGCGCCATAAAAACAAACCGATGCCGGTGAGGATATAGAAAAATCCGGCGATGAAATTAAACCACAGCACAAAGGGGACATAATTCCCCGCCGCCGCGCGCGCCTCACCGTCAACAAAAAGCACCGAGCCGCCCGAATAGAGCGTCATGGCGCCAAAAACCACCGCAATAACGGCGGCAATGCTCGCCCATAGCGGCCTTTCATCCGGCATGTGTCCCATCATCTACTTGCCCCCCGATTTTTCCGCCACAAGCCGGTAGCCGGAATGGCAGGTGGTGCATGTCAGCAGCATATCGCTCAGGCTTTGCAGAATTTTTTGCCCGTCGCCCATATCCTGCGCCTCCATGCCAAGGGCGTCAAAGGCCTTGTGGGTCGCCATCCCCATTGTCTTGAACTCCATGGGAAGCTTGCTCATCAGCGATACCGGAACCTGCCGCGCATTCGCCATCCCCACCTTGCGGGTAGCCTCGGTAATCGTTTTCATGTCCTTTTCGCCAATCGCCGCCGTGATGACCTGTATGGTCTCAAGAAAGCCGCGCATTTCGCCGAGCACCAGATCGCGCTCGCCGGCGCTGAGGATAATCGCCGTGCGGCCATCATCGCTCGGCGTCACATTGCCCCTGAACATAAACATATACCCCATCACGGCGACCACCGCGATGAGCACCACACTCAGACCCCAACAGAATTTACACATTCGCACCGTTCCTTTTGCATCCTATTCTTCCCAGTTAGTTATCACTTGCTAACTAACAGTCAAGTGCTATTTGACCCCTGACGACCGGTTTTGTTGAAAGGCTGGTGAAAGCCATGGCGTGTAGGTTGCCGCCATTCTGCCGCCGCTTTGGCAGCCGCATCGCCGTTACCCCGTGAAACATTTGTGGAGCCTGAAAACCAAATGGCGCAAAACCCCCTTGCCGGTGTAAAAATCCTCGATCTGACAAATGTTCTCGCCGGGCCTTTCTGCTGTCATCAACTGGCCCATATGGGGGCCGATGTCATCAAGGTCGAGGTGCCCGGCTCCGGCGATCTTGCCCGCAAGCTCGGCGCAAGCCCCGAGCTGAACGAAGTCAATATGGGGGTGTCCTTTCTGGCCCAGAACGCCGGCAAGAGGTCAATCACCATTAATCTGAAAACGAAAAGCGGCAAACAGGTGCTGAAAAAACTGGTGCGGGGCGCCGATGTGCTGGTGGAAAATTTTCGCCCCGGCGTCATGGACCGTCTGGAGGTGGGCTACAAAACCCTGATTGGTGAAAACCCGAAACTGATCTATTGCGCCATATCCGGTTTTGGCCAGGACGGCCCCTTGCGCAATCTGCCCGCCTATGACCAGATCATTCAGGGCATGTCCGGCATTATGAGCATCACCGGCGATGCCAACTCCGCCCCGCTGCGGGCCGGCTACCCGGTGGCCGATACCATCGGCGGCATGACGGCCGCTTTCGCCATCGCGGCTCAGCTTGCCGTCCCTGAGCGCACGGGCTCCTGTTTCCTCGATATCTCCTTGCTCGAATCGGCGCTCTCGACCATGGGCTGGGTGGTGTCAAACTTCCTCATTGCCGGAAAAACCCCGGCCCCCATGGGCAATGACAATTTCACCGCCAGCCCGTCGGGCACCTTCAAAACCGGCAACAACCTGATTAATATTGCCGCCAACAAGCAGCAGCAGTTTGAAGAGCTGTGCCGGATTGTAAAACTTGACCGCCTCATAACCGATCCGCGTTTTACCACAAGGCAGGCGCGGCTTGAAAACCGCAAGGAACTAAACGCAGAACTTGAAAACTCGCTGGCGGCAAAATCCGCCGCCCGCTGGTGCGCCCTGTTTCAGGCGGCGGGCATTCCCTCCGGCGAGGTCTTAAGCCTCCCCGACGCGCTGGCCCAGCCGCAAATTGCCCGGCGGGGCCTGATTGAAACTTTCGATAATGTCCCCGGTTTGCAGCAGGATATCCGCATCGCCGCTCCGGGTTTTAAAATTGACGGGCGCTCGCCGCGCGCCGCAACGCCGCCGCCGCAACTGGGGGCCGATACGCGGCAAATCCTGCGCGGGCTTGGCTACACGCCGGAAGAAATCGCGGCGCTTTTTGAAGAAGGGGCGATATGAGCCTATCTCCGGTTCATGGCGTTGCGCCAGCGCCGCAGGAAATCCGCCTTTTTCAGCCGGTCAAGATAAACCAGAAGACCCGGCCCCAGCCGGATGGGGATAACCGGGCCCTGCGCCGCCGCGCGCAGCCCGGAGATGGTGGCCCGGCCCTGCACATCAGGGTGCAGGGAGTAAAGCGAGGCCGCCCCGGCGATGATCTTCTGCCCCTTGAGCGAGAGCAGGAAATCAACAAATTTGCGCGCCGCCTCGGGATTTTTCGCCGCTTTGGTAATAATGGCGATCCGCTGCATGGCAAGGCAGTAATCCCCCGGGATAATCATGCCAAGCGCGGGCCGCGCCCGCATCTCGGCCAGGGCATAGGAGCCCAGCACATTATAGGCGATGAGCGCCTCGCCTTTATCAACCTTGCGGATCATGTCACCGGAAGAATTGGACAGTTGCGGTTTGCTGTCGCCTATGGAGCGGGCCAGATACCAGAAATCTTCTGACTGAATGGCATCCTGGGTGCCGAACAAATAGCCCAGCCCGCTGCGTTCAGGGTTATAGGTGATCACCTTGCCGCGAAAACGCACCTCCTCGCGGCCAATCAGATTGGCCAGATCAAACCGGGTTTTGACCTGCCCAAGCTCCGGCGCCAGTTTGCGGTTGTACAGAATAACCGCCGGCTCGAAGGTAAAGCCGAAAGCCTCATTGCGCCACCTTGCCCAGCGCGGCAGGGCCCGGGTTTCGCGCGAGGAATAGGCGGCGGCGTAACCGTCATTGACGAGCTTGATCTGCAAATCCATTGCCGAGGAAATCAGCAAATCGGCGCTGTCCGTTTTTGCATCCGCCTCCCTCGTGGCGCGGGCAAAGATATCGACGGTGTCAAGCAGATGATATTTGATATCGATGCCCGGATATATCTGCTGGAATGCCCGGATCAGCGGATCAAAGCGTTCGGTATCGGCGGAGCTGTAAATCACCAGCGTCGCGGTTTTTGCCCCGGTGGCCGGGTAATCAAATTCTTCTCCATGGCCGGAGCGCGGCGCCAGAAACGCCAGTGTAAAGGCGCAAAACAACATAAAAGAGCGGATCATTGCTCTAAATCTCCTGTTTTTGTCAGCTTCGGCAGATCGATGATCACTTTCAGCCCTCCCTGCACGCCGCGCGCCAGCCGGACCTCGCCTTTGTGGCGCAAAACAATTTCCCGCACGATCGAAAGCCCCAACCCGCAACCATCGGCGCGGCTGCCCGGAAGACGGCTGAAGCGGTCAAACACACTCACCCGGAAACGCTCCGGGATACCGGGGCCGTTATCTTCCACCTCCAGCCGGATATGACCGCCATGCGCCGCGATGGAGACGGTGATGACGGCGCCGTCGGGGGTGTATTTGAGCGCATTATCCAGCAGATTGAGCAGCATTTCGCCAAGCAGTGTCCGATCGCCGAGAAGAGGGCAGCTTTCGGCCCCCTCATAGCCAAGATCAATATTCCTCTCCACCGCCCGTGCATGGACAATACCGATGACCTCGCGCGCCAGCGCCGCCAGATCAAACCCGGCCAGAGGTCCGGCCGGATGGGTCGCCCTTGCATGGCTGAGAAGCTGCTGCGCCAGACGGCTGGTGCGGTTAATGCCCTGATTGACTTTCTTTAAAGCCGCCCGCATGGCCGCATCATCGCTTTCGCGCAAGGCAAGCTCGGTCTGGGCCTGAAGCGAGGCCAGCGGTGTTTTAAGCTGATGCGAGGCGTCGGAAATAAACCGGCGCATGGAGGACATGCCGTCATCCAGCCTTTGCAGCATGGAGTTGAGCGCATCCACCATGGGGCTGAACTCTTCGGGCACCTTGTGCCGCAAGGGGCGGACATCCTCGGGCGAGCGGCGTCCGATAGCGGCGCGCAACTTGTCCAGCGGCCGCAGCCCGTAGCTGATCCCCATCCAGGCGGCGATACCCACGGCGGTGATAAAAACCAGCATCCACAAAGCATTCTGCCTGAGCAGGGAGAACACCACCGCATCGCGCTCGCCCCGGCTCTGGGCCACCCGCACGGTGACATAACCCGAAAGATTTCCTCCGGTGACGAAAGCATGCAATTCCACCATGCGGATCTGCACGCCCTTGAACTCGGCGTTGAAAAAGCGCGGCGCCAGCCCCCTGGCCGGATTGCCCGGCGCGGCGATCCTTGTCAGTTGCCCGTAGCCGGTGACAAGAGCGCCGTCCGGGGCCGAGATGGCGTAATAGACCTGGTCCTGCGCCGTGGAAGCCAGCATATTGAGCGCCGCATAGGGAATATCGGTATAGATGCTGTTGTTTCGCACCATGGTGCGCTCGGCTATGGCGGAGGCCGAAGCCAGAAGCAGGCTGTCAAAGGCGCTGTCCGCCGCCTGCCTTGTGGCAAAATAGCTGCTGGCCAGATTGGCGATAAAGACCAGCCCCATCACCGCGATCAACCACGCCAATACCCGCTGGCGGATTGACCATGTATAATTGGCCCGCGCCTTCATACCAGCATGTACCCCACCCCGCGCACGGTCCTGATGACAATGCCCTCGCCCTCAAGCCGTTTGCGCAGACGGTGAATATAGATCTCGATCGCCGACGGGTTCAGCTCTTCATCAAAGTCAAGTATCCGGTCGATAATCTGCGCCTTGCTCAGGATATGCCCCTGACGCACCGCCAGCGCTTCTAATATATGATATTCGCGGTTGGGCAGATTCATCGGCGCGGCGTTCAAGAACGCCTGCCTCGCGGCCAGATCAAGCGAAAGCGCGCCGCAAACCAGCTGGTTCAGCCCGCGCCCGGCGCTGCGCCGGAGCAGCGCCCGCACCCTGGCGTCAAACTCGCCAAGCTCAAAGGGTTTGGTAAGGTAATCATCCGCTCCCAGATCAAGCCCCCGGATCCGGTCCTCAACTTCCGAACGCGCCGTGATAATCAAAACCGGAACATTTTTGTGGTTGGTACGCACAGCTTCAAGCAGCTCAAGACCATCCATTCCCGGCAATGTCAGGTCCAGCACCAGCAGATCGTAATCCTGCACCCGCAGGATCGTCTCCGCCTCGTCCCCGTCATCGCTCCAGTCAACGGCATACCCGGCCTGCTTCAATGAGCGCACCAGCCCGTCGGCCAAAATGGCGTCATCCTCGACAAGAAGAACTCGCAATCCGGTCCCCTTCGCGTAAAACCTCTTAACTGGCGGCGATCATAACCCCAACCCGGCCCGATATGAAAGGTTCACGAAAGCTCACCCCCTTAAGGCTTCTTGCATGGGCCGGACTGCCCCGCGCAACAAACAGGCGGCATAACCGGCGGTGTGATTATCTTAAAACACGGGAGGTTTTAAAACCATGCAGCTCAAGAAAACCCTGACAAGCCTGACCTACGCCATCGGCGTCATGGCTCTGGCCTTTGCCGCGCCGGTTCAGGCGGCGGATATCGACAAGATTCATTTCCTTATCCCCGGCGGCGCCGGCGGCGGCTGGGACGGCACCGCGCGCGGCACCGGCGAGGCGCTGACCAAGGCCGGGATTGTCGGCTCGGCAACCTATGAGAACATGTCCGGCGGCGGCGGCGGCAAGGCCATCGCCTATATGATCGAAACCGCAGCCAAGCGCGGCAACACTCTGATGGTGAACTCCACCCCCATCGTCATCCGCTCGCTGCAAAAGGTGTTTCCGCAATCCTTCCGCGATCTGACCCCGGTCGCCGGAACCATTGGCGATTATGCCGCCTTTGTGGTCAATACCAGCTCGCCGCTCAAAACCTTCGGCGATCTGGCCGCGGCCTATAAGGCCAATCCCAAAAAAGTCTCCATCGGCGGCGGCTCCGTTGCCGGCGGCATGGACCATCTGGTGGCCGCCATGGTGATGAAGGGCGTGGGCGCCAATCCGATGCAGGTCAAATACATCCCCTATGACGCCGGCGGCAAAGCCATGGCCGGTCTGCTCTCGGGCGAAATCAAGGCGCTGTCCACCGGCTTTGGCGAAGCGATTCAAATGGCCAAACAAGGCCAGGTGCGCATCTTGTGCGTCACCGCCGCCAAGCGTCTTGCCGAGGCCAAGGATGTGCCGACCTGTGAGGAATCGGGCTCCAAGGGCGCCCAGTTCGTCAACTGGCGCGGTTTCTTCGGCCCTCCCGGCCTCTCTGACGCCAAAAAGAACGCCTATATCGCCGCCTTTACCAAAATGTACACAACCCCGGAATGGGAAAAAGTGCGGGCGCGCAATGGCTGGGTCAATATCTTCAACCCCGGTGACAAATTCGTCGCCTTCCTCGAAGAGCAGGAAAAGGTCATCGGCGGCCTGATGAAAGAACTCGGCTTCCTGAAATAAACCTCAAACGGGATCAGGGCTTTTTACGGCTCTGGTCCCGGCGTTTTAAGCGGATTTGAAAAAAGACAATGTTTGTCAAGGATCGCATCGGCGGAGTGCTTCTTCTTATCTTCTGCATCGGTTATGGTCTGGCAAGCCGCGAGATCGTGCTGCTGCCGTTTCAGGAAACCATGGCGTTTCACGCCCGCACCCTGCCCGAGGCTCTCGCCGTGATGGGCATTTGCCTGTCGCTGGCGCTGATCATATTTCCCGGCTCGCGTGAAAAGCTCGATTTATCGGGCTATAACTGGATCACGGCATCCTTGTTTATCCTCCTTATGATCGCCTATGGCCTGACCATAAGATCGCTCGGTTTTCTTCTCTCCACATCCGGGTTTTTGATGTTCGGGTTTTTCCTTCTCGGCGAGCGCAAGGTGTGGAAAATGGCCGTGATCGCCATTCCCATGGTGGTGCTTTTCTGGGTCATGATGACCAAGGGGCTTGATGTGTTCATCGAGCCGCTGCCTGAATATTTTACGGAGTAACGCCGATGCTTGAAGGTATCTTTATCGGTCTGGCCACGGCGATGACGCCCTTCAACCTGATGATGGTGGTCACCGGCTGCCTTACCGGTACTTTCATCGGCATGCTGCCCGGTCTGGGCCCCATGTCGGCCATCGCCCTGATGATCCCCATCGCCGCCTCGCTCGACCCCTCGGCGGGCATCATTCTGATGGCGGCGGTGTATTACGGCGCCATTTTCGGCGGCTCCACATCGTCCATCCTCATCAACGCCCCCGGCGTCGCCAGCACCGTCGCCACCTCCTTTGACGGCTATCCCATGGCCAAAAAGGGCATGGCCGGAAAGGCGCTGGCCATTGCCGCCTATTCGTCCTTTTCCGGCGGCGTGATCGGCGCAATTCTGCTGCTTGTCGCCGCGCCTTATCTGGCCAAGGTCTCGCTGTCCTTCCATTCCACCGATTATTTCGCCCTCATGGTGCTGGGTCTTACCGCCGTTGCCGCCTTTTCCGGCAAGGGCAAGGTGATCAAGGCGCTGCTGATGACCGTCATCGGCCTGATGCTCTCCACCGTAGGCACCGACCAGACGCAAGGGGTGCAGCGTTTTACCTTCGGCCAGATCGACCTGCTCGACGGCATCTCGTTCCTGATGCTGGTAATGGCCACCTTCGCCCTGTCCGAGGCCCTGATGGCCATCCTCAAGCCCCTGACCGGCAAGGAGCGTGAACGCGAGCGCGAGGCGCATAAAAATCTCGGCTCCATGAAGCTTTCCAAAGATGAAGTGAAGGACATGGCCCCGGTGATCGGGCGCTCGTCAATTCTCGGCTTCATCATCGGCGTGCTGCCCGGCGCGGGCGCCACCATCGGCTCGTTTCTCGCCTATGGCATGGAACAGCGCCTCGCGGGACCCAAAAAGGGCGCCGAATTCGGCAAGGGCTCGGTTCGCGGCATCGCCGCGCCCGAAACCGCCAATAACGCCTCGGCCACCGGCTCTTTCGTGCCGCTGCTGACCCTTGGCATTCCCGGCTCGGGCACCACCGCCATCATGCTCGGTGCGCTGATCGGTTACGGCATCCAGCCCGGACCGCGGCTCTATATCGATCAGCCGGAAATATTCTGGTCGGTGATCGTCTCCATGTGGCTCGGCAATATCATCCTGCTGATTCTCAATCTGCCGCTGATCCCCTATATCGCCAAGGTGCTCACCATCCCGTCCCGCTTCCTGCTTCCCCTGATCGTCTTTTTCTCCCTCATCGGGGTCTATTTCGTCTCCTTCAACACCTTTGATATTCATCTGATGGTGCTCTTCGGCGTGGTGGCGGTTTTGTTCCGTTTTCTGGATTTTCCCATGGCGCCGATGATCCTGGGTTTTATTCTGGGCAAGATGATGGAGGACAATCTGCGCCGGGCGCTGCTGATCAATGATGATTCCTGGTCCTTCCTGTGGGAGCGCGGCCTTACCGTCACCATCCTGCTCATCGCCGCCGGCACCTTGCTGGTGCCCATGCTGGCGCCAAGGGTTCAGATCTTTCTTGCCCGCCGGCGCGAGGGACAAGGTGAAGGCGGGTGAGGCTTGCGGGCCTGCGCGGCGCTTACCGGCGCGATATGGCCCGCGCCGCGCTGAGCTTTGCCATTGGCGGGCTTGGCGGGGCGCTGTTTTATGCGCTTTCCCTGCCCCTGCCCTGGCTTCTCGGCGCGCTGTGCGCCTCGATGATCGCCTCTTTTGCCGGTGCGCCGGTGGGCATTTCCAACCCGCTGCGCTCTGGCCTGCTTGTTGTTCTGGGCCTCATGCTGGGCGCAAGCTTTACCCCCGATATCCTCGCGCGCGCCGGCGAGTGGGTTCCCAGCCTGATCGGGGTGGCGGTTTATCTCGTCATCGTCACCCTGGCGGCGTTTTTCTATTGCCGCGCATTCATCAAGATGGACCGGATTACCGCCATTTTCTCCGCCCTGCCCGGCGGGCTTTCGCAGATGATCATCGTGGGCGAGGAAAACGGCGCTGATATTCCCTCGCTGACCCTGACCCATACGGTGCGTGTGGCATCTGTTCTGATGATGATCCCGCCGCTTTTGATATACTGGCACGGCAGCGCAAATCCGGCCATCGCGGCCGGGCGCGAGCTATGGTCGCCCGCCGATATCCTGCTCCTTGCCGGGGCGGGACTGGCCGGGGTTGTCCTTGGCCGTCTTGCCCGCCTGCCGGCCCATTTTCTCACCGGGCCGCTGCTGGTGAGCGCCGGGATTCACCTGGCCGGTTTTGCCGCCTCGGCCCCGCCGCCCGTCATTGCGATTCTGGTGCAGATCGCCATGGGCAGCGCCATCGGGGCGCGGTTTTGCGGCGTTTCGGTCATTGAACTGGCGCGCCTGATGGCGCTGGCCTTCGGGCTGGCCATCATGATGATGGGCATAACCCTGCTCATCGCCGCCCTGCTTGCCGCTACAACCGGACTGCCCTTTGACGCCCTTGTTCTTGCCCTTGCGCCGGGCGGCTTCGCCGAAATGGCGCTCACCGCATTGTCGATGAATATCGACCCCTCCTTTGTCTCCACCCATCACGGCCTGCGCCTGATCATCATCGTGATCATGGCCCCGATCGTGATTTCCTATCTCATAAGACGCAAAAAACGCCGCCAGGGGCCTGAATAGGCCGCTTTGGCGTTATTCCAGCAATACCGAGACGGTATCTGAGTCCCCTTTGGCATCGGTGACGGTGAGGGAGGAAAAGCCCCGGCTGTCGGGCTTCCAGTTCAGCACCCGCCGATGCGCCACCCTGGCGATGAAAGCGCCATTGGCGAACCAGCTATAGGGCGGGGTGCCGCCGTTGATTTTTAAAATCAGAGGCACGCTGTTCTCCGGCGTTGCCAGGCCCAGATCAACACGGGCCCGGTCGGGCGGGTAAACAATATCAAGCTGGCGGCTGGCTGTTCTTGACAGCGGCGCTCCTGCATGACGGCCACGGCGAAAGCGCTGCAAGGTGGACGGCAACTGCGCATTCGCCGCAATGAGCGCCCCTTCGGGCGCTACAGGCAGGGGCGCATAGGAGGCCCCGGCAAGGCGCGCGAAACTTTCAAACAAAATCGGCGCGGCGGCCTTGCGCCCGGTAAGGCCGGGCACCGGGGCGCCGTCGGGCCGTCCCACCCAGACGCCGATCACATAGCGCCCGTCATAGCCCACCGACCAGGCGTCACGGTAGCCATATGAAGTGCCGGTCTTGTAGGCAAGCTTGCCCTTTAAGGCATGATGCGGCGGCGGCGTACCGGAGAGAATATCGCTCACATACCAGCTCGCCAGCTTCTCCAGCAGCCGCCCCGCGCCGGATTTGCGCCGGGCGGAATTTTCCAGCGCCTGATCATGCAGGCCAAGGGCGCGGCCCCCGCGCGCCAGCGCGCCGTAAATTTTCACCAACCCTTCAAGCGAAATGCCAAGCCCGCCCAGCGCAATGGCCAGGGACGGGGCCTTGTCCCGCGGCAGGGCGGTCTTGATCCGCGCCTGATCAAGCCGGGCCAGAAAACGCGCCGGGCCCACCGCATCGAGCATGGAGACCGCCGGAACATTGAGTGAGCGCTCCAGCGCCTTGCGTACGCTCAAGGGCCCGTGATAGGCCAGATCAAAATTGCGCGGCGCATAACCGCCAAAATCAAGCGGTGCGTCATCAATAAGCGTTTCGGGATGCGCCAGCCCCGCCTCAAATCCCATGCCGTAGATCAGCGGCTTGAGCGCCGAGCCGGGCGAGCGCATGGCCCGGGTCATATCGACATATCCGGCGCGTTTGAGATCACTGAAATCCGCCGCGCCGATACGGGCCAGAACCTTGCCGCTTGCATGTTCCGCCACCAGTATCGCCGCCGAGATGCGCGGCCCCAACTGCCGCGCCCGCCGCCGGGCAATGCGCTCCAGCGCGCCTTGCAGCGCCGCATCAATATTCAGCACATGGCGCCGGGCCTTTGGCGATTCGCGCATAATTCTTCGCGCCAGATGCGCCGCCAGCGAAGGCATATTGAGCCTTTGGCGCGGCAAGGACGCCATCTTCGCGCTTCGCGCATCACGCGCCGGGATAACTCCCAGCGCCGCCATGCGGGTTAAAACGCGCCCCCGCGCCGCCCTTGCCGCCTTTGGGTTTTTATCCGGCCGCCGCGCTTCGGGCGATTGCGGCAATGCGGTGAGCAGCGCCGCCTCGGCCACGCTCAGCCGGGCCGGTTCCTTGCCGAAATAGGCCAGCGAGGCCGCCCGCACCCCTTCCAGATTGCCGCCATAGGGCGCAAGGGTAAGGTAAAGCCGCAAAATCTCGTTCTTGTCCAGCCGCGCCTCGATCTGCAAGGCGCGCAATATCTGCCTCGCCTTGACGATCAGCGAGCGCCCGCCGCGCGGCTCGATCAGCCGCGCAAGCTGCATGGTCAAGGTGGAGCCGCCCGAAATAATCCGCCCATTGCCGAGCCATTGCCCCGCCGCGCGCAAAAGGGCCAGCGGATCAACGCCAAAATGGCGGTAAAAGCGCCGGTCCTCATAGGCCAGCAACATGGAGATAAAACGCGGATCAACATCTTTTAAATCAACCGGCAGCCGCCAGCGGCCAGCGCGGATGGTGAACGGGCGCAGCAAACGCTGCTCACGATCAAGCACAACCACCGAGACCTCGCGCGCCGCCGCAAGCGGCGGCGGAAACGCCCGGTCCAGCCCCCAAATGGCGGCAAAACCCGCCGGCAGGAAAAGCGCCAGTCCAAATCCCCACCGTCTCACCCGCCCGCTCATGCGGTTCTTGTTCAGCGTCTTTCTCCCCTGATCTCAATGCGCCCGGTCGCGGTGCGGGCGTTAAGATAGGGCCGGTACATATTCTCGACAAATGCCGGCGGCAAAACAAAACTGCCCGGCGAGACCGCCCGCACCATATAGGCGAGGGTAAAATCACGCTTGGCGCCCGAAGAGCGTTCCACCGCGGCGACAAAGCGGTCATCGCGAAACTCGCTATGGGCCGTGGCATCCGATTTGGGCAGCCAACTGAAACCTTTAAGCGCGGCGCTGGTCATTATGGCCGGATTGTCGATCTCAAATCCTGACGGCAGCCGGTCGACGATCAACAGCCGCGAGCGGGCCGGTTTTTCCTCATGGATTTTAAGCACCACGATCAGCCGCTGGGTCTGTTTCACGCTGGTGGTGGCGACTTTCTCACCCCTGAGATTATAATACTGCTTCTCAATGCGCAGACCATTGCCGCCAGCGGCAAGCGGCCGCTCCGGCACCCCGCTCACCGTGATGACGGCGTCAAGCGGCACCTGGCTCTCATTGATGATATCGAGCGGATTTGCCGCCAGTTTGGCCGCGCTGTAACGGGCAAACAGGTTTCCCGTCACCGCCTCGCTGTTTACCCTCAGATTTACGCCCTGATCCGCTTTGAGCAGGCCATGCGCCGCCAGCAGCAGCCAGGCTTTTTCCTGGGTGCTGGCAACAGGCGTCTCGTCGCGGCGCAATCTGAGCATTTGCACCAGCGGCCCCGGCGCCAGAGGCGCAGGCTCAATCTGCGCGTTCAGCGCCATGATGGCGGCAACATCGCGCAGACGCGAGCCAAAATCCTCACGCAGGGGATCGGCCTTGGCCGAGGGCAACAGCGCCATGGCAGCCCGGAACAGGGCGGCCGCGCGCAGATTGTCGCCAAAATAGGTGAAGGCGGCACCAAGCTGGGCCCGCGCCATGGGCGAGGTGAAATCATCAAGCCGCGAATCGGCGAAATAACGCAAGTCACCCAGCGAGGCGCGGCCATTGCGGGCCAGCACATAAAGCGCATAGGCAATATCCCGGCCCTGATTTTTGATCTTCTGGTTATAGGAAACGCCGTTTTCCAGATTGCCCAATCCACGCTCGAAAGCCTCGATGGGAACCGAATAGCTCTGCTCCCGGGCGCGGCTGAGGAAGTCCATGACATAGGCCGAGAGCCACAATTGCTCCGAACCGGGCCGCCACAGACCAAACCCGCCGCTATAGGACTGGCGTGTCATCAGCCGGTCAATGGCCTTTTGAACCCGCAAACGGACGGGCGCGCCCGCCTTGAGGGAGGCCCGTTTGGCGATATCGCCCAGATAGAGCAGCGGCAGAACGCGGCTGGTAATCTGTTCCGAACAGCCATAGGGATAACGCTCCAGCCCGGCCAATAGTCCGGGAAGATCAAGTTGGCCAAGCCGTGAGATACTCAGTGACAAGGACGCCGTCTCGGGGCGCAGCCCGGCCAGCATAGCCGTGTTCAGAGTAATCCCCCCTACGCCTCCTGCCGCCAGCGGCAAAACACTGCGCCGCGTTGCAACAGGCTGCGCCGCGCGCACCGCAAGGGTGAGTTGCTGGGTGATTTTGAGCCCGCTTGCATGGGTAAGGGAGAGGGCGATTTTACCCAAACCGGTCTGTTTGGCGTAAAAGGGAATAAACAGGCTGGACTTGCCGCCCCTGCCAAGCTCGACATTCCAGCTGGATTTGGGCTCATACAGCGCCAGATAGGGCGGGATCGTCATCTCAAGGGTATAATTCCCCGCCGGACCATCCGTATTGGCAAGGTTGAGCAACAGACGGCTTGCATCGCCCGGCGCCATGAAGCGCGGCAGCGAGGAGGTTATCACCACCGGATCGCGCACGGTCAGGTCCTGCACTTCATGGCCGATTTTCGTCGTGCTCCAGGCCACCGCCATCAGGCGCAAACTGCCGTTGAATTGCGGCACGTCAAAGGTGACGCTGGCCTTGCCGTCACGGCCCACCTTGACAATGCCGGAGAAAAGCGAGAGCGGTTTTTGCGTTGGCGGCGTGCCCTTCATGGACATCTCCGAACCCTCATCCTCGCCGCTGCCGGTGCGGATTTTACCCCTCACCCCCAGCAGGCCGTTGATCAGGCGGCCATACAGATCGCGGATTTCCATCCCCAGTCTGCGCTGGCCGAAATACCATTTTTCCGGCGCCGGCGGCTCAAACCGGGTAAGATTGAGTATTCCCACATCCACCGCCGCAACCGTGACAAAAGCCTCTTCATCCGCGCCCAGCCCCGAAAGGCTCAGCGGCAGCACCAGCGGCTTGCCGGGGCGGAATTTTTCAGGCAGGTCAAATTTGACGCCCAGCGTGCGGGCGGAAGTATCAACTTTGAGCCATTTCAGGCCGATCGCCCGCGCCGGATTGCGCGAGGCGGCGACATCCATGGGCCGGTACAAGGTTGCGGTTACATAAGCCCCCGCGCCCCAGTCCTCGCCAACGGGAAAATCAACCCGGGTGCCGCCCTTTGAAACCTTCACCGCCTTCATGGCAATCAACCGCTCGCCCATGACGGTAACCAGCGCCATGCCGTCATAGCGCGGCAAAAGACTGACCCTGGCGGTATCGCCGGAGCGGTAAGCGGTTTTATCAAGCGCAATTGCAAGAAAATCCGGCGTATCGGCGCCGGCATCGGCGGAATACCAGCCGGCGGAAAACTTGTAGCTCGAAGCCGGATTGCCCGGCCCCGCGCCGCTGATCTCCAGCCGGTAGGCGCCGCCGCCGACCTTGGCTTCGATTCGCGCGCTCGCCCCGGGCGCAATATCAACCACGCCATTGGCTATACGTTTGGTGTATTCAACCGCCTCATAGCCCCACGCGCCGTCATTGCGGTACCATTGAAACGAGCGCTCCAGCTTGACCAGTTCCCATTTCAGACCCTGAAGAGAACTCGCCCGGCCATCCTTGCCAACGGCAATGACATCAAATTTCGCCGTCTCGCCCTCGCCCAGCAAACCATCCTTGAACACGGGCCGGATGCCGATCATCGGCTTTTGCGGCCGCACGGGAAGGCTTAAGGAGCGCTCAACGGCGCGCCCGCCCGCCTCGATCATGCGGATATTGATGCTGGCTTTCAGCGGCCCGGTGGTGACGGGAAGGTTTTGCGCCCTTACCATGATGGTGGCGGCGCCCTTGGCGTCGGTGCGCGGCAAATTCTTCAATGTGTTCACATAATCCTGCGGCTCTTCATCGGCAAGACCAAAGCTGTAGCCTTTAAAACCGGGCAGATCGCGCACTGATTTTATGCGGATATCCCCGGTCAGGCGCAGATCGGCGGCGGGCGCGCCATACAAGAAGCGCCCGGAAAGATGCAGCGGGATTTCCCTCTCCGGCAGCAGCCAGGGGGCATTGCTGGTCAGATCAAACTCAAACCGGTCGGGAACAAAATCCTCCACCAGAACCGAGGTTTCCGCCAGGGCGTCTTCCTTCGGGTTGGAATAAACCGCAAGGCGCCATGTCCCGCGCATGACCGAGGAAACCAACGCGATATCGGCGGCATAACCGCCAAGCCCGGCATCCGCCAGCTTGAAGCGGCGATGCTCCACCCCGTCCGGGCGGGTGACAACAAGGGTCAGCGGCACGCCGGAAATGGCTTTGGCCTTTTGATCGCGCAGCAGCGTTACGGCATGCACGGTGGAGCCGGGACGGTAGATGCCGCGCTCGGTATAAAGATAGGCGTCCATCGGCGCCGGCGCAGGCCGTCCGGTGACGCCGCGGTCAGAAAGATCAAACGCCGGTTTTTCCAGATCAATCAGAACCGTATCGCCTTTTTCGCCCTCGGCAATCAGCAGCGCAGGGGCATTGCCGCCCTTGCCGCGGCTAAATCCGGGCGCAAAACGCGCATAGCCCTGCGCATCGCTGCGGGCGCTGGCCAGAACCGTATTGTTGCGCGCCATCAGGCGGATTTTAACACCGCTCAGGGGCTGCGCCGTCGACAAGGAGCGGGTGAAAACATGCAGCCCGTCACTGCCGCCCAGACTTGTCAGGCCGATATCGGAGATAACGAACCACTGGGTGGCGTTTGTGCCCCAGTCTTCCTGCTTCTTGTCCGCCGGTCTGGCGGTCATGACATAGACGCCCGGCTTGCGGGCGGGCAGGGCCTCGCTAATGGGGAAGCTGGTGGTCACTTCAAGGTTGCGTTTGGCCTCGACCTCCAGCTTGCCCTGCCAGATTTTCTCGCCGCTGTTCTCGCCGATGCGCTCGGCCCTGTAGGAGGAGAGCTGGCGTCCGAATCTGCCCCTCTGGAGCAGGGCGGTCAGATTGCGCTCGTCAATGCGGTAGATCTGGACATTGATTTTGCTGGTATTGACCGAGACAACCGGAATGCCATGGCTGCCGATGCGCGGCAAAACAAAGCCGTTGCCGGTAAAGCGCACCGCTGCGGCCCGGTCGCGCACATAGGCTTTTATGGTCACGGGCCTTGCCAGCGCCTCCCCTTCAATGGACGAAGGCAGACCGGCGCGGATGTTGATGCTGTAGCTTGATGCGTGCCTGACCCCTTCAAGGCAGAGCTGCTTCTTGCCCTTGACCTTCACCGCTTCAGGAGCCTTGCCGTCAATGCGCACAAAACGGGCAAAATCGGTCTTCGCCTTCAGCTTTTCGGAAAAACGGAGGCAGATACGCGGATTGGCGGTGTCCGAATCAACGCTGTGTTTGGTGATGCGGAAGCCGTGATTCTGCCGTAGCGCAGCCAGCCTGGCCCCAATGGCCGGATCGCGGATAAGGGATAAAGAGACCTTGTAAGCCTTGATCGCCGGCCACCAGTAGGCGCGCGAGACAAGCGCCTCGGCAAGGGTGTTCAGCGCATTTGCCCGCGTCCGCGCCGTGGCGGCGGCGCGGTAGGCGAGAATGGCGGATGAGGTCGCGACCTCGCGAACCAGACGCAGTTTTTTACCTTTAAGGTTCTTCTGATTTAAAATAGCGCGCGAATAGGCGCTCAGAACCGCCGGATCATCGGTATAAAGCGCCAGCGCCGCGCCGAAAAACTTGGCGGCGCGGGTGTTCTTTTTCTCTCTCAGCGCTTCAAACCCGGAGCGCCGCAGCGCCATGAAACCGGCCTTGCCCGGCTTGTACCAGCCTTTGAGGCGTTTGGGCAGGGAGTTGGCTTTCCGGCGCATCTCGGAGGAAAGAAACGCCGGGTCGGGATTTGCCCCTCCCGGCCGCACCGGGGCGGCCGCGGCAAGCTTGCGTCCGGCTATCGTGCCTTCAAACGGCTGCGCGCCGGCGTAATCGCTTTTTAAAAAGCACCAGCGCGATTTTTTATTATAGGTAAAGGCTTGGCAATTCTTGTCATTGCGGCATGTGGAAATGCAGTTTTCAAGCGGCGTTTCCCTGATGATGTCATAGTCAAAGCCGAAATAATCGCTATCGGGCGCAAGTGCGATATGCCCCGGGGCTCCCCCGGCCGCCTGCACCGCTCCGGGCGGAGAAAAAGACAGGCCCGCCAACAAAGCAATTGCCACTAACCTCAGTATCGCCATATGCATCACGACCCCCTGTCAACTATGAATATGTTTCGTGTTTTCAGACAATTCTGACAGAATTCTTCCGCCTTGGCCATGCTAACCTGCAAATGCGGTGATTCATTGTCCGCCCGGCCCAAATCCGTTGCAAAATGACGGCTTACGCGGATGAAGATGTATCTTTTCGCCAGTTGACAAGCGTCTCCACGACAATGACAACCGCATAAAGACCGGCAATGGCGAGCAGGGTCTTGAAATCATGCAGCCACAGATGGATCGTGAGCAGCAGCACGGTAATCCCCATCAGCGCCAGCCCGAGCCAGATGAGGGCCGGATTGGCTCTGGTCTGGTCAAGCAGCCGCAGATTGGCGATCGAGACCATGATGGAAACAATCAGGAAGGTCATGCTGGAAAAGGCGGCGATCACGGTCAGCCCGCCAAGCAGGGTGAAGGCCAGCCCGGACGCGGTGAGCACGCCAACCGCGACATAAGGCACGCCGCGTTTGCTGTATTTTGCCATTACCGGCGGCATGATCTGGTCGGAGGCCATCTCCGCCATCATGCGCGAGGCGCCGAATATGGTGGCGTTGATCGCCGAGCTTGTCGCCAGCAGGGCGGCGATGCCGACAAGCACGGTTCCGGCCTGGCCAAGCACCGGCTTTGCCGCCGCCGCCAGGGCATATTCTTCCGCCTTGATAAGGTCCGGTATGGGCAGATTACCGATGCCGACAATGGCCAGCAGGATATAGATGATGGAGGTGATGATGATCGAAAGGTAAATGCCGCGCGGAATATTGCGGTCGGGATCACGGGTTTCACTCACCGCGTTGGTAATAAGCTGGAAGCCTTCAAAAGCCACGAAAATAAGCGCCCCGGCCATGAAAATGGACGGCACCCCCTTGTCTATGACCGGGGTGAGATAATCCGGCCGGATGGTGGTAAAACCGGCAACCGCGAATATGGCCAGCAGCGCGATCTTGGTATAGACAACCAGATCCTCGGTCCAGCCGCTGGTCCGGGTTCCGTGCAGGTTTATCATCAAAAAGAAAAGCAGCACCGCGACCGAAAGGGCCATGCGCATCAGCGGATTTCCCGCCACCCCCAGAAGATCGCCGCCATAGGCGCCAAAGGTAAAGGCATAAAGCGCCAGCGTTCCGACATAGCCCAGGATTACGGTCCAGCCGGCGACGCCGGCGATATGCGGCTGGTGCGAAAAGGCATGCGCCAGATAGCTGTAGCTTGCCCCGTCGGTGCGGAAGGTCAGCGCCAGCCGGATATAGGAATACCCCGCCGCCAGCGCGATCAGCGAGCCGATGGCAAAAGCCAGCGGCGTGGCATGGCCGGTGATGCCGACCGCCAGTCCGAGCACGGAAAAAATACCGCCGCCGATCATCCCGCCGACGCCCATGGCGACCAGTTCCTTGAGGCCAAGCACACGGGCGCCGGACGCTTTTGCGGTTTGATTCATGATCAACTTCCAGTCTGGTTTCTTATCGCTCTGCCATCGAAGAATTCAGCAGCGTTCAAGCGGCGTCAATTTGCTATCCCTCGCCCTGACGAAATTCCTCATCTTCGTATTTCACCGCCCGTTCAAAGGCGCCGCGCAGAGCCTCCATATCCTCATGCCAGGTCTGTTTCATGCTCTCCCAGAGGCTTTGATCCGCCCCCTTCATCTGTTGTTCGAGACTTTCAACGCGGCCGCGAAGCCCGGCAAGATGGCCCATATGGCTGCCGTCCGGCCGATGGCCGCGGCCGGGAAATTTCTTTTCAGCTCCTGCAAGATCATCCGACAGCTCCGCGAGCCGCGCCTGCAATTCTTCCCTGGTTCCGTATCTGGTCATTAGGCTTATCTCCTGTATGCAACCGCAATATGGTATCAACCCGTTCTTGCCGCATTCTATGGCATTGTTCAATCGGGTCTGCTACCTGGGTATCAGATTTCCGCCCCAACCCGAAATTATTGAATAAAGTGGCTTTCGGCCCGAATGTGATTTAACCTGTGGCTGTCCTGAAACCGATCCGGCGGGCTGCTATGAACCCTTATACCGACGCCAGCGATATTTTGCGCAATTCCGGCCTGTTCCATGATATCGGAAAAGAAATGCTTGATAAATTTCTTGCCCCGCTGGCGCATGAGAGCTGGACGCGCCAGCGTTATGTGCCTGCCGAGCAGATACGCGAACGCTTTCATATCATTGTCTCGGGGCGCGTTCGCATCGAGCAGATAAACGAGGATACGGGCCGTACCCTTACCTTGTTTCTGCTGTCGCCGGGGGATGTGTTTGACATGTGCCAGCTTCTGACCGATCAACCCTGCGAGGGGGTGTTTTACGCCCAGGACGACCTTGATCTTCTGACCCTTCCGACAGGCGAAATGCGCGAGTGGATTTCGGCCCATCCTGAATGCAACCGCTGCTTTTTGCCCTATCTGGGCAGGCAGATGCGGGGGCTTGCCGAGCTGGCCGGGGATATTGCCCTGCATGACACCGAAACCCGTCTGGCCCATCTCATCATGCACCACCTCGATGAAACGGACCCCGGCAATCATCATATCAGGCTGATAAATGATCTGCCTCACGAGGTGCTGGCCGAGATGATCGGCTCGGTCCGGGCCGTGGTCAATCGCCAGTTGCAACACTGGCGCAAGCAGGGCATTGTCAGCCTTGATCATGGCCGGATCCATATTGAAAAGCTCGAATCGCTGCTGAAACGCAGCCATCGCTACCAGTTGCCGCCGCCGGAGGAAACCTGCAACCCGCGGTCCTGGTAACAGGCGGGTTGCTCTGGATTTTGCTAAAATTCACCCCGAGAGGCCGGAAAGGTATTTATCTTGCACAAATCAGGAAAATCGGTTTCGTTCTGGTCCGCGGTGGCGATGGGCATCGGCGCGATGGTTGGCGCGGGCATTTTCGCCCTGCTCGGGCAGGCGGGCCAGATTGCCGGCAGCGCGGTGTGGATTTCGTTCGTGGCGGGCGGCATCATTGCCCTGCTGTCGGGCTATTCCATCGGCCGTCTGGGCGCACGTTATCCCTCAAGCGGCGGCTTTGTCGAATATCTGGTGCAGGGCTATGGCGAGGGGATTTTCTCCGGCGCCATCAGCGTGATGATGTATCTCTCGGCGCTCATCTCCGTCTCCCTGATCGCCCGCACTTTTGGTTCCTATGCCTTTGAACTGCTCCCCGCCGGACTGCCGCATATCATGGTTGAAGTTTTCTCCGCCGCGATCGTGCTGGTGTTCATGATGGTCAATCTGCGCGGTCCCGGCTCCATGGCGCGGGCCGAAAACGTGGTGGTGGTGCTGAAAATGCTGGCGCTCGGCGTGTTCGCCATCGCCGGGCTGGCGACCATGGACCCGGCCAGATTGTCCCCCGCCACCTACCCGCCGGTCCATATGGTGTTTTTCTCCCTCGCCATTACCTTTTTCGCCTATGAAGGCTTCCGCATCATCACCAACGCCGCCGAGGACATGCCGGACCCGGCCAAAACCCTGCCGCGCGCGATTTTAACCTCCATCGCCCTGGTCATGGTGCTTTATGTCGCCGTGGCTTTTGCCGTGTTCGGCAATTTATCCGCCGCCGACGTGGTCAAGGCCAAGGACTACGCGCTGGCTGAAGCGGCGCGCCCGGCCTTTGGCGCCGCCGGTTTTATCATCATGACCCTGGCGGCCCTGCTCTCCACCTCATCGGCCATCAACGCCAGCCTCTACGCCGCCACCAATGTCACCTACCGGCTCGCCAGACTGGGTGATCTGCCCGGCGTTTTCGGCGCCCCCATCCTTCATTCCCGCCGCGGGCTGGTCATCAGTTCGGCGGCGATTATGGTCATGGCGGTGTTTTTTGATCTCTCCTCCATCGCCGCCATCGGCGCCATATCCACCTTGATGATCCATCTGATCGTCCATGTCGGGCATGTGCGCCTGCTGGATAAAACCGGGGCTTCGCTGGGGCTGGTTCTGGCGGCTATAGGGGTTAATCTGGGCGCCATTTTTCTCTCGGCCATTTATCTTTATGGCAAGCGCCCGTCCATCCTGCTATGGATTGCCGGTTTTTTTGTTGTCGCCTTCATCACGGAGATTGCCCTTCGTGTTCTCACCGGCCGCATTGTCGTCAGGCGCATTACCGATCATGAGGGATCAAATGGTAAAAAATCAGTCACATGATCCCGGCGCATTTCCCCCCGACCGGGACGGTCTGGCCAGTGACCGGACAATTCTCGCCAATGAGAGAACCTATCAGGCCTGGCTGCGGACGGGTCTGGCCTCGGCGGCGGCCGGACTGGCGCTCTTCAAACTGATGCAGGAAACCTTCCCCTTGTGGATTTTGCTGACGGTGGCTTCGGTTCTGCTGCTGTTCAGCGCCTTGTTTTTCCTCATGGCCGCCTGGCGCTACAATCATATCCATCTGCGAACGGCGCATCTGGATATTGACACCCTGCCGCCTGGAATTGCCCGGTTGATCTCCGTGTTGCTTGCCGGCTGTTCGCTGCTGGTCCTTGGCGGCCTGCTGGCCGCCGCCTCGACCGGAGGCTTGTGACCGCCTCCGGAATTTTATCCGGCGGTTTCAATTGTTCCTGGAAAACTGCTACTCAGGTAGCAGCGGTCTTTTGTTATTTGGGCTAGAAATGCAGTGGTCATTAGGTCCATTCACGGCCAGGGCGATCGCGGCACAGGCCACCTTAGGGTGGTGACAAGACGAAAACTGGAGGAAACGATGACGGACAAGGATAAATTC
>CAZIVB010000013.1:0-23994 GCA_964542565.1 uncultured Hyphomicrobiales bacterium
CCTGCCGCGAAACCCGCTGAAAAACCCGTTACGGAACCCGCCGCGAAACCCGCTGTGAAAGCCGAAATCAAAACTGCTGAAGCGGTCGTGCAAAAGCCTGTGGCGCAAAAGCCCCAAACCAGCGTTCCGCTCAGCCCGGCGCCTGAAAAGCCGGTTGCAAAAGCCGCAAAAGACACCGGGGCGCAAAAACCGGTAAAAGAAACTCCAGAACCAGGCGTTGCGGCCAAAGCCGCGGTTGAAAAACCGGCCGCCAAGGCTCCGGCTGATACGGCCGTCAAAAGCGCCGAAGCGGCGGTGCAAAAACCGATCAAACAAGCCCCGGAAGCCCGTGTTCCGGTCAAGGCGCAAGCTGAAAAACCCGTCGCAAAACCAGTTCCTGATACCGCCGCCAAAACAACCGGCGCCGAAATGGCAAAACCGGCGGCGCAAAGCCCGGATAAAAAAGCCGCGGTGAAAGCGGTGAAAAAGGAGCCGGAGGCACCTGTTGCGCCTGTCCGGGAAAAAACGCCCGAACCGGCCGAGCCTCTTGTCGTTATCTCCGAGCCGGGCAAGGCCAGCCGCGTGCTTCAGACCCCGAAGGAGGTTGCAAGGGAAAAGCTCATCCCGCTCAGCTTCAAAAGCGTCGATTATAATGATGATGGTCAGGTCATCTTGTCCGGCAGAGCCAAAAAGGGCAGCCTTTTGCGCATCTATCTCAATAATGATTTTATCGGCACGGCGAGCACCGATGCGGATGGGAACTGGGAGCTGAAAACCAGAACCCATATCCAGCCGGGGCAATACACGCTGCGGGTCGATCAGATCGGCCGCGGCAACAAAATCACCGCCCGGGTCGAGGCGCCCTTTGAGCGGGCAGCTCCCGAGGCTGTCAAGCAGGCGCGCATCAATGGCGAGGTGATCATCCAGCCCGGTGATAATCTGTGGAACATCTCGCGCGCGCTCTATGGCCATGGCATTCAATACACGGTCATTTATGAGGCCAATAAAAACAAGATCAGGGATCCGGATCTGATTTACCCGGGGCAGATTTTCACCACTCCGGGCTCGGATGCAAGTGCCTTGCGAAAGTGAGCCGCGCCGCCGCGAAGCGGATAAGGCAGAGGCCGGGGGATTGCACCGGCCTTTTGCGGCGGGGGTTATCCGCAGGCAATCAAAGGCTCTGACTTTTTGTTTTTGCCGCACTTCTTTATTGGAAAACCGGTTGCCGGTTTTTTCAGAAGTGCTCTGTGACCATGAAAGACTCTAGGCGAAGATGCGCGGCCTGAAATCAAATGATAAATCTGATACTGCCGGGTCGGGCAACTGGGATCTGGGGACCATTCGCCGGTTTTTAGGCTATATCTGGCCGGATAACCGGCCTGATTTACGCTGGCGGGTGGTGCTTGCCCTCATCTCGCTTTTTGCCGCCAAGGGCGCAACGGTTCTGGTTCCTTACCTTTTCAAGCTGGCGATTGACGGGCTTAACGGCATGAGCGCGGCGGCAAGTCCGCAAGCCCGGACGGCGGTTTTAAGCGCCGGGGTTATCTTTGCCTTTATCGCCGCTTATGCTGTGGGACGTTTTGCCATGGTCGGCTTTGTCCAGTTGAGCGGCGGGCTGTTTGCCAAAATCACCCAGAATGCGGTGCGCAAGCTGTCGCTGGCAACCTTCCGGCATCTGCATGACCTTTCCCTGCGCTACCATCTTGAGCGCCGCACGGGGGCGCTCAGCCGGGTGATGGAGCGCGGCGCGCGTGCGGTTGAGACCATCATCCGCTTTTCCCTGTTCCAGATTGTCCCGACGATTCTGGAGCTTGGCCTCGTTTTCATTGTTCTGGCCTGGTATTATCACCTTGCCTATGCGCTGGTGATGACGGTTACCATCGCGGTTTATCTCGCCTTTACCTTCTACGCCACCGAATGGCGCACCCGCATAAGACGGCAGATGAATGAAGCGGACACAAAGGCCTATTCGCGCGCCATTGATTCCCTGCTCAATTATGAAACGGTCAAGTATTTCGGCAATGAAGAGCTCGAATCGAGCCGTTTTGACAGCGCCGTGGCGGCCTATGAAAGCGGGGCGGTGAAAACCTATACATCGCTCTCGGTATTAAATGCGGGGCAGTCCTTTATCTATTCCATCGGTCTTGGCCTGTGCATGTCCATGTCGGCTTACGGGGTCATGCAGGGCGAAATGACCATCGGCGATTTTGTCATGGTCAATGCCTATCTGATCCAGATGTACCAGCCGCTGTTTTTCATCGGCATGGTGTACCGCGATATCAAGCAATCGCTGGTGGATATTGAAAATACCTTCGAGCTGCTCGAAACACCATCCGAGATCACCGACAGGCCGGGCGCACCGCCCCTGAAGGTTGCCAACGCCAAGGTCAGTTTCGACAATGTCTCCTTTGCCTATGATGCGGAGCGGCCGATATTGAAGAATGTCAGTTTTGAGATTCCGGCCGGCAAGACGGTCGCGGTTGTCGGCCCCAGCGGCGCCGGGAAGTCAACCTTGTCGCGCTTGCTGTTCCGGTTTTACGAGGTTACGGACGGCGCCTTGAGCATAGACGGGCAAAACATCAATGCGGTTACGCAAAGCTCCCTGCGCGCCGCCATCGGCATGGTGCCGCAAGATACGGTGCTTTTCAACGACACCATCAGATACAATATCGCCTATGGCCGTCCCGGCGCTTCGTTTGAAGAGATCGTGGCGGCGGCCGGAATGGCGCAAATTCATGACTTTATCGCCGCCCTGCCCAAGGGTTATGACACCCCGGTGGGCGAGCGCGGCTTAAAGCTCTCCGGCGGTGAAAAACAGCGCGTGGCCATTGCCCGCACCATCCTCAAATCACCGCCGATACTGGTACTCGATGAAGCCACCTCCGCCCTTGACACGGCAACGGAGAAGGATATTCAGAGCGCCCTTGATCAGGTGGCGCAAAACCGCACCACCTTGATGATCGCCCATCGCCTCTCGACCGTGGTGCATGCCGATACCATCATCGTGCTTGAGAAGGGCAGCGTCAGGGAAACCGGAACCCATGACGAGCTGATCGCCTCGGGGGGCATTTACGCCGGATTATGGGCCCAGCAGCGCAAGAACCGGACCGGGTCAGGTGAAAGGGCTGGCGAAATTGCGCCCCTTGAGGTAAGCAGTTAGCATGAGTTTCCCTTCTTCTCCCGCGAAGGCCGTACATGCTGAAATCAATTCTTAACGCCATTCCGCCGGTTCATCCTGAAGGCTATCGTTTCATAGCCGTTTTTGCCGTCCTTTCACTCATTGCTTTCTGGTTTGCCGAGCCGCTGGGCTGGGTTGGCCTTATGCTCACCATCTGGTGCGCCCTGTTTTTCCGCGATCCGGAAAGGGTCACGCCTTTGGGCGCCGAACTCGTTATTTCTCCGGCCGATGGTCATATCAGCCATATCATGCGTGTTGCGCCGCCGGCGGAACTGGAGCTGAACCGGGATGAATGCATCCGTATTTCGGTGTTCATGAATGTGTTTGACTGCCATATCAACCGCGCCCCGGTGGCGGGCAAAATTACCGCCACCCACTATATCAAGGGCAAGTTCATCAATGCCGAGCTGGACAAGGCGAGCGAAGACAATGAGCGCCGCCTGATGACGCTGGAGATGGATAACGGGCCTCGCATCGGCGTTGTGCAGATTGCCGGTCTGATCGCGCGGCGCATTGTGCCGCTGAGCAAAAGCGGCGATGTCCTTCAGGCGGGCGAGCGTTTCGGGCTGATCCGCTTTGGCAGCCGGGTTGATGTTTATCTGCCCGTGACCGCCAGCGTTCAGGTCGGCGTCGGCCAGAGCGCCATTGCCGGTGAAACCGTTCTGGCTGATCTTGAATCCGGGGAGGCGGCGCGCGAAACCCGCACCGGTTGATCTGATCATGCAGGACAAGGATATCTTCCAGCCCCCCGCGGCCGACAAGGCAAAGCAGCGCAAGAAACGCCGCTTTACCCGGGTGCCGATCAATGTGCTGATCCCCAACATGATCACCCTGCTGGCCCTGTGCAGCGGGTTGACATCGATCCGCATGGCCATGGATGGCCGCTATGAGCTTGCGGTCGGGGCGATTATTCTCGCCGGTATTCTCGATGCTCTCGATGGACGGGTGGCGCGCATGCTCAAGGGGGTGTCGCGTTTCGGGGCCGAGCTGGATTCGCTGGTGGATTTTGTCAATTTCGGTGTTGCGCCGGCGCTGCTGCTTTATATCTGGCTGCTGCATGAGCTTAAATCCGTCGGCTGGATTGCGGTGCTCGCTTTTGCGCTGTGCATGGCGCTGCGTCTGGCGCGGTTCAATGTGGCGCTGGAGGAGCCGGACAAACCGGCCTGGAAAGCAAATTTCTTCACCGGCGTGCCCGCGCCCGCCGGAGCGGCGGTGTTGCTGCTACCGCTTTATCTGCACAAGCTGGGCGTGCCCTATATCCCCTATATGGCGATGCCGATTGTCGTTTTTTGCGCCGGTATGGCGTTTTTGCTTGTCAGTCAGATCCCGACCTTTTCGGGCAAATTGCTCGGTCAGCGCGTCAGCCGCGATGCGGTCTTGCCGATTCTCATTCTGGTTGTCATGCTGGCCGCGGTTTTGCTTAGCTTCCCGTGGCTGAGCCTGACAGTGCTTTCGCTGGCCTATCTGGCGTCCATACCCTTTGGCATGATGCGCTACGCCAGGCTTGAAGCGGCGCACCAGAGCGGCAAGGAAAAGGCTTAAAAAGGGGAGGAGCGCATGCGCTGGAGAGGACGCAGGCAAAGCGATAATATAGAAGACCGGCGCGGCGCGGGCGGCGGCGGATTGCGCTTTCCGTTTCCCGGCCGCGGCGGGCGCATGCCCGCCTCAAAGCGCGTCAGGGGCGGCGGCATCGGCATTGGCGGGCTGATCATTATCCTGATTGTCAGCTATGCATTGGGCATCAACCCGCTTGAGCTATTAAGCGGGGGAACCGGCGGTGGCAGTGGCGGCGGCTTTAGCACGCAGCAAAATCCACCGCGCGCACCGGCGCGCCAGAGCGGACAGGAAAAGGAACTCAGCGCCATGGTGGGGGTGGTTCTGGCTGATACCGAAGATGTCTGGAACGCGATATTCAAATCCCTCGGCAAGCGCTATGACGAGCCCAAGCTGGTTTTGTTTTCCGGCGCGGTGCGCTCGGCCTGCGGCTTTGCCAAATCGGCGATGGGGCCGTTTTACTGCCCCGGCGATCACAAGGTCTATATCGATCTTGCCTTTTACCGCGAGATGCGCACCAGATTCAAAGCGCCGGGAGATTTTGCCCAGGCCTATGTGATCGCCCACGAGGTGGGCCATCATGTGCAAACCTTGCTGGGCATTTCGGCCCAGGTGCAGAGGGCGAAGAAAAACGCCGGCAAAAAAGGAGCAAACGCGCTTCAGGTGCGCATGGAATTGCAAGCCGATTGTTTCGCCGGGGTCTGGGCCTATCACGCCGATAAAGCCAAGAATATTCTGGAGCGCGGCGATATCGAAGAGGCGCTGAACGCGGCCCGCGCCATTGGCGATGATGCCTTGCAAAAACGCTCACAGGGTTATGTGGTGCCCGATTCGTTTACGCATGGCTCCTCGGCCCAACGGATGCGCTGGTTTAAAACCGGCCTCGATACGGGCCGGGTCAGGGCGTGCGATACATTCGGCGCGGCGCGGCTTTAGGGTCGCTCACATTTAAACGGCACTGGGCCGATACCGTTTAAATCAAAAGATAAACAATCTGATTGTGTTCAGTTTTTGCGGAACTTTATGCGCTTGGCCTGCTGCGCCCTGGCGTCCGCGACGGCTTGTTTCACCACTCCGGTCAATTCGGCAATATCAATTTCAAGCAGCTCATCGCATTTGGAACAGGCAAAACCGGGCCGGGCTTTAAGCTTGCGAAGCGTGGTGACATTCTTGTGTCCGCAACCGGGGCAGGTGATGTCCAGCTCAACGTCCTCAAACATTTTTAGCTTCCCTCTTAAAAATGCAAACCCTGCCCGGCCGATCCAGATTGAATGCCGGGGGCAAAACCTCGCCCGTAAACGCGGCGGGTGATGCCCGGGACTGATACGACAATAAGCTGTAGGGATCAATTGATTATTGATTTATCATGCGAGCCGGATACGTCTTTTCCTCCCGCTTTTTAAATTGAAGAGGATATGAAGGATTGTGAGGCGGAAGATACAGGAATACGGGCCGCTAAGCCGGTTTGCCGTTGGCGCCGCTGTTGGTTCTGGCCTTGCCGCCATTGCTGCTGAGCGCGGCGGGGCGGATTTTTTGCTGGCCCTGAACGCGGGTGTGCTGCGCGCAAGGGGCGCGCCCTCGATGGCCTCGATCCTGCCGGTGGAAGATGGTAACCGCGCCGTGCTGAAACTGGGCAAGAACGAGATCATTCCGCAATGCACCCTTCCGGTGTTTTTTGGCGCAAATGTCTATGGCCCGAAGGAGCAATGGGACGAGTTGATTGCCGAAGCTCGAATTCAGGGCTTTGCCGGGTTTGTTATTTTCCCCACCGCGATCCATCTGCCGGGCGATCTGCAAAGGGATTTTGAACGTTACGGCATTGGCTTTGGCGCCGAACTGGACCTTTTATCACGGGCGAAAGACGCCGGTATGCAAACCCTTGCCTATGTGCGGACAAAGCGTCAGGCGATGGCAGCGGCGGAAAGAGGTGTTGATATCATCTGCCTGAATTTCGGCTGGAATGTCGGCGGCGCTTTTGGCGCCAAAACGAGTTTCAGCATCGAGGATGTCCGCTACCTGGCCGATGATGTCTATCGCGCCATTATCCGCCGCCACGCGCATGTCAGGTTTATGCTTGAGGGCGGACCGATTGAAACGGCGGAAGATCTGGCGGATATTTACAGCAGCGTTCCGGTGCATGGCTATATCGGCGGATCAACACTGGACCGATTGCCGACGGAGACATCCATTTCCGAGAGCACACGCGGGTTCAAGGGGGTGGATCTGCTCTCTCTTGAACTTCTGCGGCAGGAAAAGGACCGGATACGGCAAATCGGCAATACAGGTCTGGTGGGAACGTCAATCGCAATCCGCAAGGCCTTTGAAAAACTCTATGCCTTTTCGGGCCATAACGGCCCGGTCCTGATTTATGGTGAAGCCGGATCAGGGCGCGGCTTTGCCGCCGCGGCGCTGCATCAGATGAGCCCGCGGCGCAGTAAGCCTTATGCCGAATTGTCCCTGGCGCATCTGACCCCGCACCAGATCGGCATCCGGCTGTTTGGCGGCGACCGGCAAGCCGATAAATCCGGGACGTCAAGAGTATCAAACCTGCTGGAAAAGCTCGATGGCGGGACATTGTACATCGAGGAAATAGCGCGGCTTCCAAAACGTCTGCAAACCCGTCTGGCAAGATATCTGGAGCGCGGCGCTTTTTCGCCAATGGATGGCAGACGGGTGATTTCATCCGATGTCAGAATCATCTGTTCATCAAGTAATTCCCTGATGGCTTTTATGAAGTCCGGCTCGCTGGATGCCCAGCTTTGTGCCTCGTTTTCCGGCAATGATGTGCTCATGCCGGCCCTGCGCGACCGGCAGGGCGATATCCCCAATCTGTTACGCCTGTTTATCGATCAGGCCGCAACAGGGCGGGCGGAAACCATTTCCCTTGACGCCTCGGCAATCGGAATTTTGTCATCGCATGCCTGGCCCGGAAACATCACCGAGTTGCGGCGGCTTTCGGTAAAGCTGGTTGAACTGGCCGGCGCTTCCATCTCGGCAACCGATATTCTGGCGGCAATGGAAACCATGAAATCCAAATCCGTTGAGTATCTTGATGAACGCGAATGGATTGCCGGCGCCTTGAAACGAAATCGCTTCCGGCGCACGGATACGGCGCGCGAACTGGGGATTTCGCGCAAAACGCTCTACAACAAGATTGTCAGATACGGGCTTAACTGAACTGGTCCCGTGTCAGCACCAGGCCATCGGTATTGGGAGGGCGGCCGGAGAGGGGGGCGCTGGCGTCGGGTGTCATGAACAGGGTTGGTACGGCATTTTTTTGCGTGGAGAGCCTGGAAAATACCTGTTTGTCTGACCGGGCCAGCTCGATGACGGCGAAGTTTCCCGCCTCTATCGCCGCTTTTTGATGCTTCACTTCGCGCAATGTGGCGGCGGTTTCAAAGGCGGAGTTGCGAAATCTGGCGAGGATTTCAAACTCGAGCTCGACCCCGAGCCCCACATCGCTCAGGGCGGTTTCAACAAGTGGCCCGTAAGCGGAAACCGTCGGGAAATTGGTCACCTTGCGTATCCCTGCCCGCCGCATCGCCCGCACGATATCGATGAAGGGCAAGAAACTGTCGGCGGCAAATATGGCGGCAACAACCGCGTGCCCGGCAAACGCATTTACCGGGCAGGAATTCAACAGATCGATCAGATTGCGATTGTGATTATGGGTTGGCAGCAAACCCCTCAAACACAGCGGAACCTCGCCCGGCCGGGAGGGGGCAGGAACGATCATATTGGTGCCCGGCCGGATATCTATCCGCTCGCCGGTTTCGGCGAGTATCAAGGTCCAGTCCGACTGAATTCGGCTTATCGCGATCATGTTACCCGATTTTACCCAGTTATTCGTCCAATGCCAATGGAAATTGGTTTCAATTCATGATTTGATGCCTGCATGGTTATTTCCGTGCTCCATCAAGGCAAGACGCTCATGAGACACAAATGAAGTTGTTCTTGATCACGACGTTAAACGGGCTGACCCTTGCCGCCTTGTATTTTCTGGTTGCCAGCGGCTTTTCCCTGGTGTTTGGATTGATGCGCAACGTCAATATGGCGCATGGCTCCTTGTACCTGCTGGGGGCCTATATCGGCTATGAATTCCAGGAAGCCACCGGATCATGGGTTGCCGCGATCGCGGGCGGATTTCTGTCGATGGCGATTCTGGGATTGTTGCTGCAACATTATCTGTTCCGGTTTCTGGAGGGGCAGGAGCTGCGGCAAACCCTGGTGACCATCGGGATTTCGATAATTGCCGCCGATCTGATGCTGGCCTATTGGGGCGGCACGACCTATCAGTTTGAAATTCCCGACGCGCTTTACGGCGCCCTCAGGGGCATTCCGGTCATCAAGGTCTATCCGATCTACCGGCTGTTCATTCTGGCCGCGGCCATTACTGTCGGCATCGCCCTCTGGCTGTTTCTCAACCGGACCCGCATCGGCATGATGATCCGGGCCGGCGTTGATGATCGCGATATGCTCTCGGCAACCGGCGTGAATGTGCATTTGATTTTCGCGCTGACCTTTGCTCTGGGGGCGGGGCTGGCCGGTCTTGCCGGCGTTGTCGGCGGCTCGGCCCTTTCCATCGCGCCGGGTGAGGATTTGCGCTATCTGCTGGCCTCATTGGTTGTGGTGATTGTCGGCGGCATGGGCTCCGTGGCCGGCAGCGCCGTCGGCGCCATCCTCATCGGTTTGACCGAACAATACGGCCTTGCCTACTCGCCGACCTATGGCGTGGTCTATACCTTTGTCATCATGGTCGCGGTTCTTGCCGTGCGCCCGCAGGGCATCATGGGGCGCAGCGCATGAAACGCACCGATCTGATATCGCCGGTTGCCATCATTGCCGCCCTGCTTCTCGCCGCCTTTCCGCTGCTTGCCAACGCCTTCTGGCTGGTGCAGATCGGCGCGCAGACCTTTATTTACGGAATCATCGCCCTGGGGCTGATCCTGCTGGCGGGCTATGGCGGCATGGTTTCCCTGGCCCAGATGAGTGTTGCGGGTCTGGCCGGTTATTCCATGGCCATTTTTGGCCTCAACAGCGCCGGTCTCGGCCTCGGCTGGCCCCTGCCCGTGGTCATTATCACCGCAATTGTCATTGCCACCATCTTCGGGACTTTAATCGGCCTTTTATCGGTCCGCACCGAGGGCATTTACACCATCATGATCACCCTGGCCGTTGCCACCGGATTTTTTTATTTTACCCGTCAGAACTATGCGATATTCAACGGATTTACCGGATTTGCCGGCATCAAGGCCCCGGTCATCGGCGGTTATGATCTGCGCGACCCGGTGTGGTTTTACTATCTGTGCCTGATCTTCGCGGCATCTTCCTATCTGGCGATAACCCATCTGGTGCGCTCCACCTTCGGCGTTGCCCTTCAGGGGGTGCGCGACAATGCACGGCGCATGGAGGCTCTGGGATTTCATGTCAGGGCGCACCGCATCGCAGCCTATGCGATCGCCTCGGTTCTGGCCGCAACCGGCGGCATTTTGACGGTGTGGATGAATGACCGGATTGATCCGTCCTCAATTGGCGTGGGCCCGGCGATTGATATCCTGATCATTGCGGTTATCGGCGGGCTGGGGCATCCTGTCGGCGCTTTTATCGGCGCGCTTATTTTTACGCTGGTTGATAATTTCGCCATCGATCTTATCGACCGGGAGCGTTTCAATACGGTCATTGGCGCGGTATTTTTGTTTATCGTTTTGTTTTCACCGGACGGGGTCATCGGTTGGTGGCGGCGTCTTTTCAAACCGGGCGGCTCATCTGCCCGCGCATCCAGCCAGTAAAACAAACAAAGGGAGGATTATCATGAAACTATCCAGAAGAAGCCTGATCGGTCTGGCGGTCGTGGGAGGCTTGCTTTCATCGGCTGTTCCGGCCACCAGCGCCGGGACCATCAAGATCGGCACCATCGCAACGCTGGAAGGCGCCTTTGCGGTGCTCGGCAAGGAGGGGATGCGCGGCGTTGACATGGCGCTGAAAAAATGGGGCAACAAGGCGGGCGGCAAGGATCTGGTGATTATCCGCTCCTCATCCGATACCTCGCCCGACAGCGCCATCCGCGCGGTCAAGAAACTTGTCGAACAAGACGGGGTTGATATTGTTGTCGGACCGCTTTCAGGTTCTGAAGGTCTGGCAATCAAGGAATACGCCAAGACCAAACCCGGCGTGACCTTCATCAACGGTCTGTCCGCCGCGCAAGACACGACATTGCGCGATCCGGCGCCCAATTTCTTCCGTTTTACCGGCGACGGCGCCCAGTGGATGGCCGGTCTGGGAGAATATGTCTACAAGGTCAAGGGCTACCGAAACATTGTCACCATTGGCGAGGATTACTCGTTTCCCTATACGATGGCTCTCGGGTTCCTGAATGATTTTTGCAATCTGGGCGGCAAGGTCGCCAACCGCTTCTGGGTTCCGATCGGCAACAAGGATTATTCAACCATCGTCGCCTCGATACCCGATGATATCGACGCCATATGGGTTGGTCTTGGCGGCGCCGATGCGGTCAACTTCCTTTCCCAGTATGAGCAGGCCGGCGGCGACAAGCCCCTGATCGGCGGTACAATCACGGTTGATCAGTCGGTGCTCGGCTCCAAGGGCCGCCGCAAATCCTATGTTGTGGGCACCCCGTCGGCAGGACCCATCGCCGATAGCTGGGACAATCCGGTCTGGCAGGCCTGGAAGGCCGATTACAAGGCGCAGTTCCCCGATGGCTTCCCGACACCGTCACTGTTCGCCCATGGCTATTTCATCTCCATGTCGGCGGCTCTGACCGCGCTTGACAAGGTCAATGGCGATCTTTCGGACGGCCATGCCAAATACCGCAAGACATTGACCAGTCTCGTGCTTGATACGCCCACGGGCAAGGTGTCTCTGGATCAAAACCGCCAGGGGATAACCGATATTTTCCTTACTGAGGTGGCCGAGGCAAAAGACGGTAAGCTTTACAACAAGGTCATCAAGATCATCCCGCAGGTCAACCAGGTGATGAACGGGGATCGCGCCAAATTCCTCGCCCTGGGCAGGGTCGGGCGCAATGTGCCGGCGTGCAAGTAACTGAACCGTGACCCCGGATATGTCGCACGATACGCGGCAGATGGACCGCCATCCCATTGGCGGTTCATCCTTTGCCCTTGAGCTTGCGGGTGTTGGCCGCAAATTTGGCTCACTCGTGGCGCTGGAAGAGATTTCGTTTTCCGTCCGCGCCGGTGAGCGGCGGGCGGTGCTCGGCGCCAACGGGGCGGGCAAGACAACGCTGTTCAATGCGATTACCGGGGATTTTCCGCCAACTTCCGGGCGCATCGTCTTCTTTGGTGAGGATATCACGCATCTGGCGGTTCACAACCGGATCCGGCGCGGCTTGCGCCGGACCTACCAGAAATCGCTGCTGTTTGACGGGTTAAGCGTTATGGACAATCTCTATCTGGCGGTGCGGGGCGTGATGGATGGCCGCTTCAGCATGCGGCGTCCCCGGCCCGATGACATCGCCAGCAGCCGGGCCAGCGATCTGGCGCGCTTTGTTCATCTTGACGAGCGGGCGGATATGCCCGTCGGCGATCTTTCCCACGGGCAGCAAAGACAGCTTGAAATCGGCATGGCGATGGCGGGAGCGCCGCGCCTGATCCTGCTTGATGAGCCTGCCGCCGGGCTTTCCCCGGCCGAGCGCACCCAGCTTGTCGAAATGCTGAACGGCTTGCCGGACCACATCACTTTCGTGATTATCGAACATGATCTGGACGTGGCGCTGAAGGTGTCCGATAAGGTGACGGTGATGAATAACGGCCAATTGTTTCGTGAAGGCACGCCGGATGAAATCCGCAACGATCAGGACGTGCAGGCCATTTACCTCGGGGGGGGCACCAGATGAGCGGCGGCGGAGCTTCAAGCCTTTCGCTTAAAGTCAGTGATCTCAATGTGTATTACGGCCACTCGCACGCCTTGCAGGGGGTGACGCTGGAGGTGCCCGCCAATGGCATTCTCGCCGTGGTCGGGCGCAACGGCATGGGCAAAACCACCTTGTGCAACGCCATTATGGGTATTGTTCCGGCGGCCGGCGGCTCGGTTCATGTCGGCGCTGCGAGCGTGCTTGGGCTGGACCCCTATCAGATTTCGGATATCGGCGTTGGTTATGTGCCGCAGGGGCGGCGCATATGGCCCTCGCTCAGTGTCGATGAGCATTTGCGTCTGGCCGAGCGAAAGGGCGGCGCCTGGAGCCGGGAGCGGGTGTATTCAACCTTCCCCCGGCTTGGCGAGCGGCGCGGTAATGGCGGCAACCAGCTTTCGGGCGGCGAACAGCAGATGCTGGCCATTGGCCGCGCCCTGCTTGGCAATCCGCATCTTCTGATCATGGACGAGCCGACCGAGGGGCTGGCCCCGGTTATTGTTGATCAGGTGGAGGAGTTGTTGATCCATCTGAGTAAAGACGAAGATGTCTCCATCCTTCTGGTTGAACAAAATCTCGGCGTTGCCATGCAGGTTTCCGAGCGCATTGCGATCATGGTCAATGGCCGTATTGAAGTTGAACTGAACTCTTCGCAGCTGGCGGCTGACAAGGCGATGCAGCAACAACTGCTCGGCGTTGCCGGCGGCGAGGAAGAAGAAACCGCCCCGCGCGCCGAAGCGCCGGTTGATAAACCCGCGCCGGAATATGAAGCGGGCGCTCTGGCGCGGCTGGGCCGCTCGCCAAACCGGTTTTCCTATGGAAATCCGCTTGTTGAGCAAAACAGGCCTCAAGGGCATCAACGCGCGGGGGTTGCCAAACCGGTCACAAGATGGGACCACGCAGTGCTTCCCGCCGCATCCGGCCCGGCGCCTGCGGCCGATGCGGGCTTGGATCCCGGGAAACCGGTTCCTGTATCGGGCAGGGCCTATATCGCCGGGACTTTCGATACCAAAACCCGCGAGTTGAATTTTGTTCGCAATATCCTTGTCAAACGGGGATTGAAAACCCTGAGCGTTGATCTTTCCACATCCGGCCGGCCCTCATCCGCCGATATCCTCGCCGGGACGGTGGCGCAAAGTCATCCCGGTGGCATGGAGGCTGTTTTCACCGGTGATCGCGGCACGGCGGTCAGCGCCATGGCGGTGGCTTTTGAGCACTATCTGACAGCGCAGGATGATGTGGCGGGGGTTATCTCTCTGGGGGGCTCGGGCGGAACAGCGCTGGCGACACCGGCCATGCAGGCTCTGGATATCGGCGTTCCGAAAATGATGGTTTCGACCGTGGCTTCGGGCGATGTGGGGCCTTATGTCGGCCCTTCCGATATCTGCATGATGTATTCCGTCACCGATGTCTCCGGCATCAACCGCATTTCCGAACGCGTTCTGGCCAATGCCGCCAATGCCCTTGCCGGAATGATCCGCCATGAGCGTCCGGTAAGGGACAGCCACAAACCGGCGATCGGGCTGAGCATGTTCGGCGTTACCACGCCTTGTGTCCAGTTGCTGACCCGCAAGCTGGAACATAAATATGACTGCCTTGTTTTTCATGCCACCGGCACCGGTGGCCGCTCGATGGAGAAGCTGGCCGATTCGGGCATGCTGACAGGCATGCTGGATGTCAGTACGACGGAAATCTGCGATTTTCTGATGGGCGGGGTGATGAGCGCCGGCGAAGACCGGCTGGGGGCGGCGGCGCGCACCGGCATCCCCTATATCGGCTCTTGCGGCGCGCTTGATATGGTGAATTTCGGCGCGCTTGATACCGTGCCGCCGCAATTCAGGGAGCGCACTCTTTATGAACACAACCCGCAGGTGACCCTGATGCGGACAACGGTTGAGGAAAACCGCCTCGTGGGCGAGTGGATAGGCGAAAAGCTCAATCGCTGCGAGGGCCCGGTAAGCTTTTTCATTCCTGAAGGCGGCGTTTCCGCGCTTGATGCGCCGGGCCAGCCGTTTCACGACCCCGAAGCGGACAGGGCCTTGTTTGCGGCGCTGGAGGGTTCGGTAAAACAAACCGCTGAACGCCGGCTCATCCGGCTTGCGCATCACATTAACGATCCGGCCTTCGCCGATGCGCTGGCGGCGGAATTCAACAGGATTGCAAAATGAAGATAATCCGAAATGCATATAGACGGAGGAATCCAGATGGCCAGAATTAAGCGACAGGAACTGCTTGCCAGGTTCCGCGGCATGATCGCCGATAACCGGCCCATTATCGGCGGCGGCGCGGGCACCGGATTGTCGGCAAAATGCGAAGAGGCGGGCGGCATTGACCTCATCGTGATCTACAATTCGGGACGCTACCGGATGGCCGGGCGCGGCTCGCTGGCCGGGCTTCTTGCCTATGGCAACGCCAATGAGATTGTTCTGGAGATGGCTTCGGAAGTTCTGCCCGTTGTTGAGCACACTCCCGTTCTGGCCGGGGTGAATGCAACGGACCCTTTTTTAAATCTTGATTATTTTTTACAAAATCTCAAGCATCTCGGCTTTAGCGGGGTTCAGAACTTTCCGACCGTCGGCCTCATTGATGGTAATTTCCGCGCCAATCTTGAAGAAACCGGCATGGGATATGCGCTGGAGGTCGATATGATTGCCAGAGCGCATGAGCTGGATATGCTGACGACGCCTTATGTTTTTGGCGCTGAAGACGCCATTGCCATGACCCGGGCCGGGGCGGATATCATCGTGCCGCATATGGGGCTGACCACCGGCGGCAATATCGGCGCCGATACCGCTCTTGGCCTGAAGGATTGCGTTGCCCTGATTAATGAATGGGCCGAGGCGGCGCTTGGCGTGCGCGATGACGTGATTGTCCTGTGTCACGGCGGGCCAATTTCCTCGCCCGAAGACGCCGAATATATTCTGGCCAACTGCCCCAAATGCAACGGCTTTTATGGCGCTTCAAGTATGGAACGCCTGCCGACGGAACATGCGCTCACCAAACAGACCAAAACATTCAAGGCCATTGGCCGGGCGTAAAATGTGAGAGAAGATGATATGGTGAAAATATTTGTCAGTTCCGTTATCGATGCCCCGGCAGACAAGGTCTGGAATCTCATACGCGATTTCAACGCCATGCCCGCTTGGCATCCGGCAATAGCGCGCTCGATGATCGAGGGCGGGCGGCCAAGCGATGCCATCGGCTGTATCCGCAGTTTTTATTTGCAGGACGGCACCCATATCCGCGAGCAACTGCTCATGCTCTCTGATTTTGATTTCCACTTTTCCTATGCAATCCTTGAGGCGGGGCTTGATCTGACCAACTATGTGGCGGAGTTGAAACTGACGCCGGTTACCGATGGCAACCGGACCTTTGCCGAGTGGAAGGCGGAGTTTGACACAACGCCCGGAAATGAAACCGGGATGGCCGGCCTGATCAGCCAGAGCGTCTTTCAGGCCGGGTTTGACGCCCTGAAAGAGAAACTTGCGGGAGAAACATCATGACTGGCGCAACAATCCTCGCGGTGCTGGCAATCGGAATTGTCATTGCCGTTGTCCTGTTTTTCCGGTTCTATCGCCGGGCCTCGAAGGAAATCGCTTTTGTCCGCACCGGTCTGGGCGGTGAAAAAGTGGTTCTGGGCGGCGGCGCCATCGTCATCCCGCTGTTGCAGGAGATGATCGAGGTCAATCTCAACACCATGCGGCTGGGGGTCGCTCTGGCGAATGAACAGGCGGTCATCAGCAAGGACAGGATGCGGGTTGATGTGGTTGCCGAATTTTATGTTCATGTCCCCAATGCGGTGGAGGCCGTCTCCACCGCCGCGGCGACGCTTGGCTCGCGAACCCTTCGCCCGGAATCGGTCCGCGATATAACCGAGGGCAAATTCGTTGACGCCATTCGTTCCGTCGCGGCCGAAATGACGATGGAGGAGCTGCATGAAAAGCGCAAAACCTATGCCGCGAAGATCCGCGATGCGCTCGACGAGGACCTGTCGCGCAACGGGCTGGCGCTGGAATCGGTATCGGTGACCGCGCTTGACCAGACCCGCATGGAATTTTTCGACCCCTCCAATGCCTTCGATGCCGAGGGGTTGACCCGCCTTACCGAAACCATCGAACAGCGCAAGAAAAAGCGCAATGATATCGAGCAGGACACACAGATTCAGATCCGGAACAAAAATCTTGAAACCGAAAAACTGAATCTCTCGCTGGAACGCGAAGGGCAATTTGCCCGTCTTGAACAGGAACTTGAGATTGAAAGCCGCAAGGCGGAGCAAACCGCTGAAATCGCCCGCCAGCGCGCCACCCAGTCCCAGGCCGCGGATGAAGCCGATATCGAGAAGCAGAAAAAAATCCAGATTGCCAAAATTCTCTCCGACCGCGAAGTGGATGAGGAGCGGCTTGATCGCGAGCGGGCGCTGCGCGAACGCGAAATCGAGAAAGACAAGGCCCTGACGCTGGCGGAACAACTCAGCGATCAGGAGGTTTCCAAAGGCTCGCTCGCCCAGATGAAACTGAAATCGGAGGCCGAAAAGAGCCGGGCGGTTCTGGTCGCGGCTGAAGAGCATGTTCTCACCGCCCGTGAAATTGAGGCGGCGGAACGGCGCAAGGCGGTGGCGATCCTTGATGCCGCCCGCGAGGCCGAGCGCGAGGCGGTGGCGCTTAAATTGCTCGCCGCGGCGGAAAAAATCGCCGCGACGGATAAAGCGGAGGCCGACAATATCAAGGCCAGGGCGGATGATATCCGCTACAAGACCGATGCCGAAGGCGAGCGCGCCCTTAACGATGCCCGCAACCTGTTGTCCGCGGATCATGTATCGGCTGAAGTGCGCAAATATCTGATTGATCATCTGCCGCAGATTATCCGCGAAAGCGCCGAGCCGCTGAAAAGCATTGACAGCATCAAGATCGTGCAGACCGGAGGGCTGGGCCATGCGGCCGGCGGGGCCGGGGCGGATTCAGGCAATATGTTCGACGGCGCCCTGCATTACCGCGCCCAGGCGCCGATTGTCGATGCCCTGCTGAACGATCTGGGACTTGGCGCGGATGGAGCAATAAAGCCGGAAAAGGATGGCGGCACGGAATAAAACCCGGATGGGCGGAAGGATCCAGTATTGCCTGAGATCACGATACGCCGTTATCACCGCGCCTGATCTCAGTCATCTGGAGCCGCAAGCTCGATCAGCAAATCCTTGGCATCGACCTGGGAGCCGGGCGAGACATGTACCGCTTTTACAACAGCATCCTTGTCGGCATGGATGCCGGTCTCCATCTTCATGGCCTCTATTGTCAGCAATAAAGTCCCCGCCTTGACTTTTGCCCCAGCGCTGACCGCAACCGCCGCGATGGCGCCGGGCATCGGCGCGCCGATGTGATCCGGGTTGCCCGGCTCCGCTTTTGCTCGCTTCACCAGGGTTGAGGCGAGCTTTCTGTCCGGGATACGGATGACGCGCGGCTGGCCGTTCAGCTCGAAGAAAACCTTGATATCGCCTTCCTCGTTGGTTTCGCCAATGGCCTGCAAGCGGATTTCCAGCGTCTTTCCAGGATCGATTGTAACGCTGATCTCCTCGCCGGTATTCATGCCGTAGAAAAAGGCATGGGTCGGCAGGGTCCGTACGGGGCCAAAGTGTTTGTGCCGTTCCATATAGTCGAGGAAAACTTTCGGATACATCAGATAGCCGCACAAATCCTCGTCATCAAGCTCTGTTACGTCCAGCTTTTGCGCCAGGGTTTTCCCGATGGCCTCAAGATCCGCCGGCGGCATGGACAGGCCGGGCCTGCCGGTCTGCGGTTTTTCACCTTTAAGGACCTTGTTGACAATGCCGGCCGGAAAACCGCCCGGCGGCTGGCCCAGCTTGCCGCGCATCATATCCACCACACTGTCCGGGAAAGACATATCAAAATCCGGGTCTTCCACCTGCGCCCGGCTCAGCCCCTGCGAGACCATCATCAGCGCCATATCGCCGACAACCTTGGAAGAGGGCGTGACCTTGACGATATCGCCGAAAATCTCGTTGACATCGGCATAGGCGCGCGCCACTTCATGCCAGCGTTCCTCCAGCCCCATACTGCGGGCCTGGGCTTTCAGATTGGTAAACTGGCCGCCCGGCATTTCATGCAGGTAAACCTCCGAGGCCGGAGCGGCAAGACCGCTTTCAAAGGCGCTGTATCCGGCGCGCACCGCCTCCCAGTAATCGGATATTTCACGTATGGCGGCAATATCAAGCCCGGTATCGCGGTCGGAGCCGCGCAGGGCCTCGACCACCGAGCCGAAGCAGGGCTGCGAGGTTCCGCCCGAAAAGGCGTCCATGGCCACATCCGCCGCATCGACACCGGCCTCGGCCGCCGCCAGTATGGTTGCCGCCGCGATGCCGGATGTATCATGGGTATGGAAATGAACCGGCAGGCCGACCTCCTGCTTCAGGGCCTTGATCAACACCCGCGCCGCCGCCGGTCTGAGCAGGCCGGCCATATCCTTGAGGCCAAGCACATGTGCCCCGGCATCGCGCAATTCGCGGGCCATGGCGACATAATATTTCAGGTCATATTTGGCCCGGTCCGGGTCAAGAATATCACCGGTATAACAGATCGCCGCCTCGCACAGCTTGCCGCTTTCAAGAACCGCGTCCATGGCGAGACGCATATTCTCCACCCAGTTGAGGGAATCAAAAATGCGGAAGACGTCGACACCGCTGGCCGCCGCCTGGTGGACAAATTTGACCACGACATTGTCGGGGTAATTCGAATAGCCAACGCCATTGCTGGCGCGCAGCAGCATCTGGGTCATCAGATTGGGCATAAGCTGGCGCAAATCGCGCAGACGCTGCCACGGGCATTCCTGCAAGAAGCGGTAGGAGACATCAAAGGTTGCCCCGCCCCAGCATTCCATCGAGAACAGCCCCGGCAGATTATGAGCATAGCTTGCCGCCACATTCAGCATGTCAAACGAACGCATGCGGGTTGCCAGCAAGGATTGATGCGCATCGCGCATTGTGGTGTCGGTTATCAAAAGCCTCTTCTGGGCCAGCATCCAGTCCGCGACCGCCTGAGGGCCTTTTTCTTCCAGCAATTGACGGGTGCCCGCTGCCGGGGTTTGCGCCCTGAACTCTGGCGTTTTTGCCGGGCGCAACGGACCCGGCGGCCTGTCCTGCCCCATGGTTTCGGGATGGCCGTTGACGGTGATATCGGCAATATAGGTCAGCACCCGCGTTGCCCGGTCGCGGCGCTTTGAAAATGAAAACAGTTCAGGCGTCGTATCAATGAATTTCGTGGTGTATTCATTGTTAAGAAAAACCGGGTGCTTGAGCAGGTTTTCGACAAAGGCAATATTGGTCGAGACGCCGCGGATGCGAAACTCCCTGAGAGCCCGGTCCATCCGGGCGATGGCCATTTCGGGCGTTGGCGCCCATGTCGTGACCTTTTCAAGCAGCGAATCGTAATAGCGCGTGATCACCGCGCCGGAATACGAGGTGCCGCCGTCAAGGCGAACCCCCATGCCCGTGGCCGCCCTGTAGGCGGTGATGCGGCCGTAATCGGGAATAAAACTGTTCTGCGGGTCCTCCGTGGTGATGCGGCATTGCAGGGCATGACCGTTAAGATGAATATCGCTCTGGGACGCCTTGCCGGTCGCCTCGGCGATCCTTGCCCCCTGGGCCAGCAATATCTGCGCCCGCACGATATCAATCCCGGTCACCTCCTCGGTCACGGTATGCTCCACCTGAATGCGCGGATTGACCTCGATGAAGTAAAAAGCGCCGGTATCGATATCCATCAGAAATTCGACCGTACCGGCGCATTCATAGCCCACATGGCGGCAGATTTTCAGGCCAAGTTCACAAAGTTCCTTACGCTGCGCCGGACTGAGATAAGGCGCAGGAGCGCGCTCCACCACCTTCTGGTTGCGGCGCTGCACCGAGCAATCGCGCTCCCATAAGTGATAGACATCTCCATGGTGATCGCCGAGGATCTGCACCTCGACATGGCGGGCATTTTGCACCAGCTTTTCCAGAAATCCCTCACCATTGCCAAAGGCGGCAACCGCCTCGCGGCGGCCCTCAAGCACCTTTTCCTCCAGCTCGTCCGGCGACATGATGGCGCGCATGCCCCGCCCGCCGCCGCCCCAGCTGGCCTTTAACATGAACGGATAACCGACCGCATCGGCCATGCGCCGGATTTCGCTCATATCATCGGGCAGGATATCGGTCGCGGGGACAACCGGAACCCCCGCCTCGATGGCAATGTGCCGGGCGCTGGCCTTGTCGCCCAGCTTGCGCATGGTTTGCGCCGAGGGCCCGATAAACGTAATCCCGTTTGCCTCGCAGGCCTCGGCGAAAGCGGGGTTTTCCGACAGCAGGCCATAGCCGGGGTGAATGGCGTCCGCGCCGCATTGCCGCGCCACCCGGAGTATTTCGTCAATGCTGAGATAGGCGGCAACCGGCCCCAGCCCCTCGCCGATAAGATAAGCTTCATCCGCCTTGAAGCGATGCAGCCCCAGCTTGTCTTCCTCGGCATAAACCGCCGCGGTGCGCTTGCCCATTTCATTCGCCGCCCGCATGATGCGAATGGCAATTTCACCGCGATTGGCGATCAGTATTTTTTGAAACGACTTCATCCATCAAACTCTCTTTATCGGGCGCTTTGATCCAAGCGGATTATGGCTTTTCGGCCGTGCCGTGCAAGGCTTGCCCCTGTTCAGCACTGCGTGAGCTGCTTTTATACAAGAGGTACCACATTTTTCCACTTCCGCACATGCAAGGCTCATGCAGCCGGTTTTGCGCTCTGCGCGAATTGGAACGGATGGCGGGGATCATGCACGGGCCCGCCGGCAAGCCCGGTTATTTCCGCTGGCGCCACCAGAGCAGGCCCCGGCAGTTTTTAAGGAACCGGCAAACCTGAAGACACCGCCGCAGCGAACATGCAAGCGGGCCGGTGCCGATTCAGTCAAATAATGAATGGTTCTAGTGAAGCGTAACGGGGATAAAGCCTGATTCGAGGGCGTTCATTAACGCTTCGCCGCGGTCATCCGTTATCGCCATGCGCGTCCCGTCGCCCGAATGCAGCGCATAGAGCCGTGCATCGCCGATATCAACCCCCATGGTCATGGCAAACTCGCGGGCCTCGGATTTGGGCAGCTCGGTGATATAGGCCAGATTTTCACTTCCCAGACGCGCAAAGTCTCCAATGCTCATGGCATGTGCGGCCGATCTCATCAAAATCGAATTATCCTGCGTCATGTATAATACTCACCTAAACTCCACTCTCATGTCCCGGCGGCCACCCGAAACAGGGGGACCGCTTTCAGGCGCTTGCGCCTTCGGGACCGCATCATGCTTAATATGGGGTAACTTTTATGGCGATTCAATGCGAAACTGAATATCACTGTCGGGAACGGTTATCTTTTCACATGGGTTGGATATCATGAAGTCGCTGATGTTTTTAAGCCTGATGCTGCTCTTTGCGGCGGATGGGCTCATCGCGCGCGCAGCTCTTGCCGCGCCGGGGGCGGGGCGGGCCGGAATCGAGAGCTGGTTTCAATCCTGGCGCAAAACCGAATTGTGGCGAAAGGCGCGCAAACACGGCATATCGCGCCGCGTTTTCAACCGGGCAATGGGGGGCCTCACCCTGAACTGGAAGCTTCCTGATCTGCGCCCGCCGGGAAGCCCGGCCAGCGCGCCGCATAAATATGACCAGAGCGAGTTTTCATCGCCCGAGCGCTATTTTAATGAAAAAAACATCAACACACTCGTCGCCATGAGCCGCAAGCGGCTGGCCCGATGGCGCAGTGAGTTAAAACGCATAGAGCAGCGCTACGGGGTTCCGGCGCGAATAGTGGTGGCCATCTGGGGCCGCGAATCAGCGTTTGGCCGCGCCCGATTGCCCCATAATGCTATCCGCATTTTGGCCACACAGGCCTTTATGGGACGCCGCAAGGCTTATTTCGAGAAGGAATTGCTCGCCGGTTTGAAAATCCTGCAAGACGACCACCTTCCCCTGGCCAGAATGAAAAGCTCATGGGCCGGAGCCCTCGGGCAGCCGCAATTCCTGCCCAGCAAATTTCTCGCCTTCGCGGTTGACTTTGACGGTGACGGCAAACGCGATATCTGGAATTCCGTGCCCGACACCCTGGCCTCAATCGCCAATTATCTTAAAGCCAATGGCTGGCAACGCGGGCGCGACTGGGGGTTTGAGGCAGATATTCCGGCCACTGTTTCCTGCGCCCTGGAGGGACCGGACAAGGGCATGAAGGTTTCACAGTGGATGGCGCGCGGCGTCAAACGGGTCAAGGGGCGGCGCTTTCCGGCGGCGGAGAAAAACCGCAAGGCTTTTTTGCTCATGCCGGCGGGGCGCTTTGGTCCGGCCTTTATTGCCACGCAGAATTTTTACACCCTCAAGACCTATAATGAATCCGATCTTTATGCCCTTTTCATCGGCCATCTGGCGGACCGCATGGGGCGAAACCGGCCTTTTATCCGCAAATGGGCCAAATTCAGCGGTTTTTCGCGCCGCGATGTGCAGAAGATGCAAAAACGCCTCGAAGCAAGCGGTTATGATGTCGGCGGCGCCGACGGGCTGGTGGGATTTAAAACCCGCACCGCCATCGGCAAATGGCAGAGCAGGGCGCGAAGAAAGCCAACCTGCTTTCCCGATACCAAGCTGATCCGGCAAATCCGTTGAAACCACCCGATGCGGCAGAGAAAATACAAGGCTTCAATTTAGCTCCCAAAGCCACTAGATTAGGCTCATGAGCAATCATTTTCAGGCCATTGCGGAGCTTTCGGAACGCTCGCGGGAAATATTCCGCCAGATTGTCGAGAGTTATCTTCTTACCGGCGATCCGGTCGGGTCGAAATATTTGAGCGCCAATCTGCCGGTGAAGCTCTCGCCCGCTTCGGTGCGCAATGTCATGTCCGAGCTGGAATCGCGCGGGCTCATTCATGCCCCCCATACCAGCGCGGGAAGAATGCCGACGGATCAGGGTTTGCGCCTGTTTGTTGACGGGCTTCTGGAGATCGGCGATCTTGGCGGCGATGAGCGCGCCGCCATTGAAGCGCGCCTGAAGGCCGAGGAGATGGATTTTGAGGCGGCGCTCACCAAGGCGACGGAAATGCTTTCGGGGCTGAGCCATTGCGCCGGGGTGGTTCTGGCCTCAAAGGCGAATAAAACCGTCAGCCATGTCGAATTTGTCGCGCTGGGGCCGGGCAAGGCGCTGACGGTGATTGTGGCGGATGACGGCTCGGTGGAAAACCGCATTCTTGAGATCCCGTCCGGCTTTACGCCTTCGGCCCTGACCGAGGCGGCAAATTATCTCAACACCCGCATAAGGGGCTGCTCGCTCAATGAGGCGCGGGAAAAACTTATACGCGATATGAAAAATGTACGGGCCGAGCTTGATGAGG
>CAZIVB010000014.1:0-21940 GCA_964542565.1 uncultured Hyphomicrobiales bacterium
CACCATATCGCAAAAAAACAAAAGAGCTTTGAGCTGGATACGAGCGAGGGCAAATTTGGCGCTCAAAGCCTTGTGATCGCTACTGGCGGGCCATCCATTCCGGAAATGGGTGCAACCGGTTTCGGCTATGAGATCGCGCGGCAGTTTGGCCTCGACATCATCACCCCGCGTGCCGCTCTGGTGCCGCTGACTTTCGATTCCGCGCTTTTAGGCCGCATCAAGGATCTGGCCGGGGTTTCGGCGCAGGTGGAAGTGAGCTGCGGCAAGCCGCGTTTTCGCGGCGCCTTGCTGTTTACCCATCGGGGTCTGAGCGGTCCCGCCATTTTGCAAATCTCGTCCTATTGGCAAGGCGGCGATACGATTAAAATCAATTTTGCCCCGGATGTGGATGTTTTCGAGTTTCTTAAACAAGCCCGCACATCTGATCCCAAACAGGCTCCGCATACGGCTCTGGGGGGGCTCATGCCCAGGCGGCTGGCCGTTTTTCTGGCTGATGAGGCGGGCGCAGGCGGCAATCTGGCTGAGCTTTCCAATAAAAAACTGCAAAAACTTGCCGATACGGTCAATAACTGGCGCGTCATACCGGAGGGCTCGGAGGGCTTTCGCACCGCCGAGGTCACCCTTGGCGGGGTGGACACGCGGGAGCTGTCTTCAAAGACGTTTGAGGCCAAAACCGTTCCCGGTCTCTATTTCATCGGCGAGGTGGTTGATGTTACCGGCCATCTGGGCGGTTATAACTTCCAGTGGGCCTGGGCCTCGGGCCATGCCGCCGGGTGTTTTGTGTAGCGCCATCCTTTTATCTTCTCAATAAAACAGGCTTAAGTGAGATTTGCCGATCGCGATCAGGGCGATGGCGGCAAACAGGATAAACAGCGCGGCGGAAATCACTACATTGCGCCTTAAAATCGCCGGAAGCTGCCCTTGCAGCGAGGCGGGCATGGGGCGGAGCGACAAAAGTCCTGCCGCCAGCCCGAAAGCGGTGGCGCCGAACAGCGGCAGATAGAGCCAGTAACCGATATAATCATATTCAGGCTTGAGGATACAGAACGGGCAGTGATGATGCGGCTGCTCGTAAATATAAGACGAGATCACCGAGACAATGGCGATGATGCTGATGACAAAAAAGCCGATACTGGCGAGGGAATAGAGCGCATAGCCCTTTTGTTTAAGCCCGGCATAGAGCGCCAGAGCGCTTAAAACCACAAGCGCACCAAATAAAAGATAAAGCGCAAATGCAGGATCGGCGCTCGATAGCTGCGCTTCAAGCCCCCTTGTTTCGGGCGTGAAAAGCTGCGAGCAGCATGAGGTCATGACATCGGCGTCAAGATTGAGAAAATAGGCAAGCTGGGTTCCGGCAGCAGCGATTACAACCGGAGTGAGCAGCAACAAAAAGCCGTATTTGAATTTTGTGAACGGGTAATCGCGCCCCTTGCCATCGGCGTGATTGATAATCAGCCAGACGGCGGAGCCAAAAAACACGATCGTTTTGAGCATAAGCGCCGGAAAACCGTAATCATTGACATTCAGCGTGCCCACCGCGCACATGGCGCCGGTAAACATGACCGCCATTTTATCGGCGTTAAAGACATAAAGCAGCAAGGAGGCCAGCTCCATCGACATGACAAAGACCAGCGCGGTGGACACCAGATAGGTGCGCCGCTCCATGACAAGCTGGCGTGCATGGCCCGAACGCACATCCCAGTGGCGCAAAACCTGAACCGAAAACCACGCCGCCCATAAAAAAATCAGCACGCTCAGGCTTGAAGCCAGCAGCATGGCCATGATGGGGGTATGAAAGATCATGCCTTTTCGCCTTGCCCATAGTCAATAATCCGGCCGTCCTCCATGGAAATCACCGTATCGACGCAATCGGCCCGCCAGATGCGCGGATCATGGCTGGTCATCAGCACGGTTTTGCCCTGACGGCGCAAATCTTCAATGATTTGCAAAAATTGCACCGTGAGCCGGGTGTCCAGATTGGCGGTGGGCTCATCGGCGATAACCACCGCCGGATCGTTGATCAGGGCGCGGGCTATAGCGACCCTTTGCGCCTCGCCGCCCGATAAATGCTCGATCGAGGTTTGCGCCTTGTGGGAAATCTCCAGCATCTCAAGCAGATCAAGGGCGTTGTTGTGCAAAAGCGCGTGATCGGGCCCCAGCGGATAAGCAGGCAGCATGACATTCTCGATCACGTTGAGGCCGCGAATGAGATTAAAGCGCTGGAAAATAAAGCCGAAGGTCTTGCGCCTGATCTGGGTCATGAATTTCTCCGGCAGGCCGGAGATGATCTCGCCATTGAGCTTCACGCGTCCCGAGCTGGGGCGCGAAAGGCAGCCGATCAGGGTGAGCAGCGAGGTTTTGCCCGAACCGCTCGGGCCCTTGAAAACCGTGGTGCGGTCCGCCGCGATCTCGAGGCTGACCTCCCGGACGGCCCGGACCTCGTTGTCCTGACCCTCATTGTAGATCTTGCTGACCTTGTCCAGACAGATCATCGCATCACCATGTCAGGATCGGCAATCGCCGCCCGCCAGATGGGAATAATGGTCGCCGCCGTATAAGGAATGATGGTGAAGAAGGCGAGGGTGGCGATTTGCAGCCCGTCAATAGTGGGGGTGAGCGTAAAGCGCGGATAGATCACCGCCCAGCCTTTCAGGACCGGCTCCAGCAGCCCGGCATCGAAGAAAAACACATGCCCGTAGGCAAGCGCAATGCCGGTGAAAAAGGCCCCGAGGGAGATAATCGCCCCCTCCCAGAATTTCATTGCCAGAACATCGCCGGTCTCCCAGCCCACGGCTTTCAGGATACCGATCTCGCGCCGTTCATCGGCGGAAAGCCCCGAAGCCTTGTCAAAGGCAAAAATGGCAAAGGCGACGATCGAAGCGCCCAGAAGCGCCAGCAATAACCCTTCGCGCCATGAGAAAATCGCCTCATAGGTGCGCAAAATATCGCGTTTGGTGATAAAGCGGGCATCGGGCAGTTTTTTCGAGGCTTTTTCAACAATCTTGTCGATCTCGCGCGCATTGCGCACGCGCAAGGCAATATCGGTGAAAAGCCCCGGTTTGATCCGGTAGAAACTGCGGAAATCGGCGGCCGAAATCAGCACAAGATCGGTGCTGACCAGTTCTGATTCCGCAGCAAAAATTTTGGTCACCTTGAATTTGAACATCCTGCCCGATGGCGAGAGCAGGAAAAGCGGCCGGCCTTTGGCCAGATTGCGCGCCCGCGCCACCCCTTGCCCGATCATCGCCTCACCCGGTTTCAACTGCGGCCCGGCATCTTTGGCGGGGACCATCAGCGTGTAATTCGCCCGGCTGGCCTGATCAAAGAAATAGCCCCACAGCCGCCCTTCGGCGCGGCGCACACCGCGGATTTTGCCCAGAAATTCCAGAGGCTTAGCGCCAATAAATCCATGACGGCCCATGGAGATGGTCTGCACCGTGATCTGGGGCGCATTATCCAGCATCAGGGCCGCCTCGCGGCGAATGGAGTGGGAGAACAGCATCACCGAGCCAAGGATGAAAATAATCAGGGTATAGACGCCAAACAGGATTAAATTGCGCCCCTTGCGCCGCAGCAGCGAGGCTATGGTGAAATCAACCAGATAGCGCTGGCGGTCAAAAAAGCTTTTCATTTGAGCCCTCCCGGAGCAAAGCCTCCCGTGGGGCCAAAATCGCGCGGCGGCGGGATCAGCGAGCCGGTGGGGAAATGATCAAGCGCGCCGGGATGATCCTGAAAGGCCGAATGCAGATCCGCCTGTGACGGGTGGCGCGTATAGCGGGCCTCGGTGAACAGGGCAAGATCGGAAAGGCCCAGTTGCTTCACAAGCTGGGCCGATAGGCCAGATGAAACCCCGCCCGACAGGGCCGCATGGACAAAGATCGCCGCGACAAGCGCCGCGCCCAGGGCCAGGGTGCCCAGAACATAATTTGATTTGCGCATTCTCATTTGAGTAAAAACTCGCCCTTGTCCAGACCCAGCAGCAATTCCATCGTGACTTGATCAAATGTCAAAATGCGCTTGCCCTTGTGATCTTTCATGAACTCTTCCGCATCATAGCGGTCCGGATGCGGGACAAGCTCATGCCCCATGGGGCCCAGAACATCCGAGCCGATGACATAAAGTGCCGTTTTGGGATCGATTTTGGCGGTGGCGTAATAATCGGTCACCGCCATGGCGGCGATATCGCTCTTTTTATGGCCGCCGGAAAATTTCTTCATATCGAGCAGATATTTGAAAAAATCCTTGGCGCCGTCGAAATGATGCGCATGGCCGTCCTTGTACACGATGGTAGCGACCCAATCGGGATATTTGGCCGGGAACATGCCGCAAACCGGGCACGAATCGGTGGGGCCGGGGGCCGGAACACTCACCTCTTTATCCCCCGCCAAGGCCGGAGCGGCCGCCATGAGGAACATAGCCAGCAGCAATGTGACAAATATTAAACCCTGCGTTCTCTCGTCATTCCCGCGAATGACGGAGGTTGAGGAAAACGGACTGATCATGGCGAATCTCGCTCTGTGCCTGAAAATGAAACCGGGCAGGGCGTCAAAGCCAGTCGACGCCCCGCCAAAAAATGCTGGCATAAACAAGCTAGTTGCTCTTTTGCTTCTGCATCATTTTCATTTTCTTGGCCATATGGGCGCGTTTTTCGGCGCGGCGCTTGCGGATCATCAAGGTGCTTTTGCCCATATCGACATAAGACGCCTGCAGGGCCTCATCAAAGCCAACCACCGTGCCGCCGGTCGCCCCGGCCTTGGCCATGTCGGCATAGGCCCATTTGCGGTTGCCGGTCATGGTGCCCATCTTGCCCGGTTGCAGGGCGTAATGCGCCGCATCCACCTTGATCAGCGGCTTGATCTTGGCGTCGGAGCCGGCATCGCCGACCCAGATATTTTTGGGGTTGCGGTCCATGTTCAAGGCCAGCGACAGCGAGGCGCAATGGATCGAACAGGTGCCCTCGGTGCTGTCGTCATCATACTGGATCAGATGGCGCGTATGGCTCCATTTCTTGCGCGGCATGCCGCAATAGGGGCAGCGGGGATATTTGTCAAACTCGTTTTCAAGCGGGTTTTTATCCTTGATCATGGTGTTGGTCAGGCCGTGTTTTTTGGTCCAGACCCAGGGCGGCACCATTTTGGCGGCGGCGTTGCGGGTTCCGGTAATCAGGGCGAGCGCGCCAAGCGAGGCGGCGCCGAGCAATTCTCTGCGGTTCATGTCGAATGTCCTTTTGCAAAATATCTGATGTTGGAATCCGCCCCGGTTCAGGGGTTTGTCCCGTCCACAGACGCGTTCGGGCCTGAGGGAGGCGGATTCTTCGTAAAACGGTTCTAGATATTTTGCCCCAAGGGCGGTCCGCGAATGAGATGTTGAGTATTGCCGCGCGTGATAACCGCGCCCTGTTCCAGAGCAAGGGGAACGAGCATCTGGACAAAAGGCGACGGCGGCACATCGGCGGCAACAGCTGCGATGGCGGGGGAAACACTGGCCGAGCCGCAAACCGGGCAGCGGTCCTTGGCGGTGCTTTTCCTGCCCGGTTGGCCGTCTTCACTGACGTTCTGCGAGCGAATTTCGATCAGGCCGTTGGCGGAGCAAATCTGAAGCAGATCAAAGGCCAGCGCCGAGGATTTTTCAACCACCAGCGGCCCGAAAGCCGCCGCCGCCATGGAGGCGGCATGGGCGGTGCCGAACAAAACCTGCAACACCATGGCGGCAATCGCCAGCCAGGCCCCGGGCCGGTGTCGCGCAAGGCGGTGTTTATGAGAGACAGCAGCTTTCATATCGTCCCAGTTTATACCGGATCACCGATGGCGGGGTTGAGAATAATCAAGCCCGGTGGCGGCGAAAAAACATGGTCAATCCTTGTTTTTTGCCATGATAGCCCTGATTTTTTCCGCCATCCTGGCCGGTTCCACCCCATAGGCGAAATGTGCGGCATATTGCCCCTTTTTGTCCATCAGATAGATAATGGCGCTGTGATCCATCTCGTATTTCGCCCCGTCCCCGGTCTTGGCGTAATACACCCGGTAGGATTTCGCCGCTTTGGCGATCTCCTCGGGCGTTCCGGTCAGCCCGATGAGATTTTTATGAAACAACGGCACATATTCGGCCAGCTTGGCGACCGTATCGCGGTCGGGATCGATACTGATCAAAATGGGCACAACGTCTTTTCCGGCTTCCCCCAGCAGATCAATCGCCTCGGTCATGGTCTGAAGTTCGGTGGGGCAAATCTCGGGGCAGAATGTATAGCCGAAATAGATCAGCATGTATTTGCCGCGAAAATCACGCTCGGTCATCCTCTTGCCCGTATGGCTGACAAGGTTGAAGCTTCCGCCGATAAGCGAGGCTCCGGTATTGGGCGCGGAGGCTTTTTCCTGATCCTTCGGGCCAAGCACCTGCCAGAGCAGCGCCAGAGTGGCGATCAGCGCCAGAACGGGAATGATAATCAGGGCCGCGCGTTTCATTAAATCTTGTTCCTGTCCGCACATGGTTTCAAGGCAACCGGTTTCGTGTTTTAATCCAGTATCGCATCTTGAGTGTCAAGGCGGCTGTGACTAACACACACTCTGCAAGTTGGGAGTCAGCTATCAAGACATAGCTGAATTCAAAGCAACAAAACAAGTGCGGCAAGTTGGCCCGGGCCTGCACCGGGGCAAGGCGCGCGCATGGTTTGACTATCCATGGATGAATTCAGCCGGGACAGCATTGAGAAGGGGCCGGAATGAGCACAAAGAAGACACGGAGCGAGAACGCATCCGATCCGGTAAAAAAGCGCCATTTTTTGCAAACCCTGAAGAAAAGCGCCCTTTCTTTTGCGGCTATGACGCCCATGCTCATCGGCGTGATCGGTCTGGTCGGCCTGTTTCAGGTTCTGGTCACGCCGAAAATGCTGGCCTCCTTGTTTCAGGGCAATGTCCTGATGGATACCCTGACGGGCACTGTGGCCGGTGCGGTCGCGGTCGGCTCGCCCATTGTCAGCTATCTGCTTGGCGGCGAGCTGCTGGGGCAGGGGATATCGCTTTTCGCCGTCACCGCCTTTATTCTGTCCTGGGTTTCACTGGGCTTTATCCAGTTGCCCGCCGAGGTGGAGGCTTTTGGCGGCCGCTTTACCCTCTACCGCAATATCCTCGCCTTTGCCTTTACCGTCATCATTGCCATTCTCACCCCGCTCACCTTGCAGCTCATCTCATGAGCAAACCGGACAAGCCCATGGTCTTTCGCGGTAAATACGTCCTGCTGGCGGTCCTTGCCGCCTATGCCCTCGTCTTTGCTGTTGATAGCGCGGCGGGCATGGCGGCGATACTTAAAAGCGGCGCGGTTGCGGTGAAAATCCTGCCGGTGATTGCCGGCGTTATCGTCTTTACTGCCCTGATCAATTATACCTTGCCGCCGGACCGGATTGTCCGCCATCTGGGCCGCAATAGCGGCGCCAGAGGCTGGGTCTGGGCTTTGCTCGCCGGGATTATCTCTCACGGCCCCATCTATATCTGGTACCCGACGCTTGAGGAATTGCGCCGTCACGGGATGCGGGACGCCCTGATCGTGACCCTTTTTGCCGCAAGGGTCGTCAAACTGCCGCTCCTGCCGCTGATGGTCGGGTATTTTGGTCTCGAATTTACCCTGATCCTCTCGTTCTATATTCTGGCGGGGGCCCTCATACAGGGTTGGCTGGTCGAGAAACTGGAGCGAACCGGCGCCGCTTGAACACGGCAGGCTTTGGAGCCCTACACTTGGTTTGTTTCGGCCCCGGCTATCAGCCGGCCATCGCGCAACTGAAAGATGTGATCAAGCCGGTCGAAGATTTTTTCATCATGGGTGACGACCACAATCGCCGCTTCCTGATCACCCGCGACCTTGCGCAATAAATCCATAACGATCCCGGCACGATCAGAATCAAGCGCCGCTGTCGGTTCGTCGGCAAGAACGATGCGGGGCTTGTTGGCAAGAGCCCGGGCGATGGCCACGCGCTGCGCCTCGCCGCCGGAGAGGCTGGAGGGGTAGGAGTGGGCCCGGTTGCCAACTTCAAGATAATCAAGCAATTCCTGCGCCCGTTTGTGGGCCGCCGCCGCTCCGTATCCGGCCAGATGAAGCACGACCGCAATGTTGTCGATGGCGGATAAAAACGGCATCAGATTATGCGCCTGAAAGATGAAGCCGATTTTTTCCAGCCGCAGCCGGCGCAAATCCGGCCGCAGCCAGCGTCCGTCATAAACCGTTTCGCCATCAAGCTGCAAAACACCGCTATTGGGTTCTAAAATACAGCCAATGACATTCAACAGCGTACTTTTGCCCGAGCCGCTCGGTCCTAAAAGGCCGATCACCTGTTCGGGATAAACATCAAGCGAAATGTTGCGCAGGGCATCGACGCGGGTTTCGCCCTCGCCAAAATGTTTCGACAGCTCCCGGATCGAGATTAGAGGAGAGGAGGGGGTTTGCATGATTACCCCGCCAGCGCCTTGGCCGGATCGACCTTGAGCGCGGTATAAACACCGTACAAGCTGGCCAGCAGGCAGATGATGACTACAATTCCGGCCAGGCTGAGCCCGTCCGCCGGCTGCAATATCAGCCGTTTGGGGAAATAATCCTTGATATTCGAGATCAGCATCCCGCCGAGGCCAAATCCGATCAGCCCCATGGCCAGGGATTGCTGTACAATGAGATTGACAATCACCCGGTCCGGCGCGCCGATCAGTTTCAAGGTGGCAATCTCGCGGATTTTATCCATGGTCATGGTATGAATGATGAGCGCGATGATCACGGCGGAGACGAGGATCAAAATGCCGGTGAACATACCGATCTGCTTGCGGGCCTTTTCAATCACCGACTGGGTGAGGATTTGCCCCTGCTGCTGCTCGGTCATGGCGGCAAGATGTTTCCAGCGCCGGATTTTTTGCGCGATGTGATCCGGCGAGGCGTTGGGCGAGACCCGGGCGATAACGGCGCTGACCGTATTGGTTGATTTCGCCACTTTGACACCGCGCGCCCGCTCCTGCCTTATGGCGGAGGGGGAGAGGTCGTATTGCAGTTTTTGCGCATCATCGAGCGAGAGGTAAATCGCCGGCTCCCCGCCCGATGAGACCGCGTTATCGGTGGTGCCAACAATGGTGAAATTGTTGCGCCCGAGCTGGATATGATCGCCCGGACCCAGTTTTGTCCGGCTATCGGCAACCGCCTCGAAATTGCGTCCGGTCAACCCGCGGCCCGACAGGATCCGTTTGGGGCCGCCAAGCTCGCCCGGCTCATAGCCGATGACATAGAGCCGCAGTTTCGATGTCCCGTTTTGCGTCTCGATGGACTGAAAGGTTACCGCGCCGGTTTTGGTGACGCCGTGGATGCGGGCGATGGCCTCTCTTGTATCGAGCGGTATGCGCGAGGCTTCGGCAAATGGCCCCCTTGTTCCTTTTTCCACCACCCAGACCTGGGCATCCATGGTCCTGACCAGTTCCAGCGCATCGGCAATCATGCCGCGGTAAATGCCGACCATCGCCAGCACGACCCCGAGCAGCAAGGAGAGCCCGAGGCAGGTGACGATGAAGCGTCCCAGATTATGGCGCACATCGCGATAAGCCAGGTTCATCCGTTTTTCTCCTGTTTGACTCTGGCGCTGCGGCCCTCTTTAAGGAGCTTTGGCAGCCTGATGAGCACCCTGGCGCCTTCGGGCAATCCGCTCTTGATGCTCAACCGGGCGTCAAGGGTCTGGTGGCCGAAGATCACATTTTGTCTTTTGAGCCTGCCGTCCTCAAGAACCCACACCACCCCCTTCATCTGCCGCTCATCGAAAGTATCCACCGCATTTTCAGGCACCAGAAGCGCCGCCTCCAGAACCGCTGTTGTGATGTAAACTTCCGCCTGCTCGCCAAGATTGAAACGCGCAAGGCAGCCCCCGCAGGAAACGTAAACCTGACGCTCCTCGGTCACCCGGTCGCTTTCGATATCGATCCGCGCCACCTTGCCATCGTAAAGATTATGCGGCCGCGAGCGCAGCCTGACCTGCGCGCTCTGGCCAAGCCGGATGAGACCGGAACGGTTTTCGCTGATATGGCCCAGCACCCAGACCGATTTGGGGTCCACCAGGGTGAAAATCGGCTCCCCGGCCTTGACCACGGTCCCGGTTTCCATATGCCGGGCGACGATGACGGCATCATAAGGCGCGCGCAATACATGCTGATCCAGCGCGGTTTTTTCCAGCTCGAGCTGGGCCCTGGCGCTTTCCAGGGTGGCCTCGGCGCTCAGCAGGGCGCTGTTGGCGATGCTGAGCTCGGCCTCGGCGGTGTCGCGCTCCAGCCGGGCCGCTTCAAGCGTTTCGGTCGAGATCGTGCGTTTGGCAAACAGCTCCTTTTTGCGCTTGTAGGTCCGTGTTTTCTGACTGAAGACGACCTTGGCCTTGAAAATCGCCGACCGGGCTCCCCCGAGCGCTGCCTTGGCGGCGGAGATACCGGCTTTGGCTTTGGCAAGCCTGGCCAGTTGTTCGGTATTGTCAAGACGGGCCAGAATATCGCCCTTGCGCACATGATCGCCCTCATCCACGTTAAGCTCGAGAATGGAGTTGCTGACCCTGAAGCCGATCTTGGAGAGGATACGCGCCTCAACCGTCCCGAGGCCAAAGACCTTGACATGGACATTTTTTTCAACCGAAGCGATCTCGACACTCAGCGGGCGCTTTTTGGTCATATACCAGCCGCCCGCGCCGATGGCGGCGATCAGCAGCACAATGAGAATTTTTCCAAGATGGTTTTTCATGATCCGGCGCTCCTGTCGGGTGTTCTGAAACCTTCAAGCTGAAGTTCAAGCAGGCGGCGGCCTTCCCCGGCAAGATCAAAGCGGCGGGCATTCAGCGACCAGCGCATGGCCAGCCCCTGAATCAGCGCCAGAACGAGATAGGCGGCATCATCGGGGTTCAGGCCTTTCCTGAACTCTCCCGCTTCGATTCCGGCAGCTATGAGTTTTGAAATATATCTGTGGCGGCTGGAGATGAGATTGGCAAAAAAATTGCGCAGAGCTTCATTTTCCGCATGCAGCTCGCGCGAAAACAAGATGGCCGGGATCGCCGGAGTGGTCTCGATAAACGCCAGATGAGAAACAACAAAATCGCGCAATTGATCCGCGGGGCAGATATTTTTTTTGCTCGCAAAGGCCGTCCGGTCCTGTAACAGCTTGCCGATATGCTTTGCGATAGATTGCCAGATGGCCTCTTTGGTCGGGAAATGCCGGAAGATGCCGGAATGGGAAAGCCCGGCCTCCTTGGCCAGAGCCTGTGTCGTCAAGCGGTCCGGACCGACCTCCCCGGCCAGCTTCAAAGCCGCCTCGACAATCTCCGACTTGCGCTCCGCCGCGCTTTTCCTTGTGCGTAGGGGTGACATGTTTTTTTATCGCGTGTTCAATCTTGCTTCTCCAGATAAGTAAGTGAGCACTCACATGCAAATTACAAGATAAAATCTGAAAATTTAATACAAAACCGCTCCGCCATGCCGGCAGCCTCAGAGGGTTCAACAAAATTGCCGCATATCAGGGTTGGGGGGCGGGATTCAGGCGTTGGCCATTGGCATAAATATGTGTCGATTTTTCCGGCAGACGGATAAAGGCCCGCCGGTCCGGCAAGGGGTTGCCGACGGGCATCTTGGCCTTTATTTCAAGACCGGCCAGATCAAGAACGACAATATTGTAGTTGCCGAGATTCTCGATTTCGCGAATGTCAACACCAAGCGCTCCGGTTCCGGGCGTGTCACCGACCTGCACAAATTCCGGGCGAATGCCAAGTTCAAGTGTTCCCGCCGCCGTTTCGGCCGCCTTCGCCAGCGCCGGCAAGGGCACCTTGTTGTCCTTGATCATCACCCCGCCTTCAGCCACTGTGCAGGGCAGAATGTTCATGGCCGGTGAGCCGATGAACCAGCCGACAAATGTATGCTGCGGGCGCTCGAACAGCTCCTGCGGCGTTCCGATCTGCATCACCTTGCCCTGATCCATCACCGCCACATGATCGGCAAAGGTCATGGCCTCGTTCTGGTCATGGGTGACATAAACCATGGTTTGCTTCAGGGCGGTATTTATCTCTTTCAGCTTGCGCCGCAACAGCCATTTTTGTTGCGGATCAATAACCGTCAGCGGTTCATCGAGCAAAATGGCCGCCACATCCTCGCGCACCAGTCCGCGGCCGAGCGAGATAAGCTGCTTGGCGTCCGCGGTGAGTTGCCGGGCCGGTTTCTTCAGGCTGGATTCCAGATTGAGCAGGGCGGCCACTTCCTGCACCCGGCGTCTGATCTCGGCCTCCTCCACATTCCGGCAGCGCAGCGGAAACGCCAGATTGTCACGCACGGTCTTGGTCTTGTAGATCACAGGAAACTGGAACACCTGGGCAATGTTGCGCTGGGCGGTCGCCAGGGAGGTGACGTCGCGGCCATCAAATAGCACCCGGCCGCGGGTGGGGTGGACAAGGCCGGAGATGATGTTGAGAAAGGTGGTCTTGCCGCACCCCGACGGCCCGAGCAGGGCATAGGCGCCGCCATCTTCCCAGACATGGGAAAAAGGTTGCAGGGCATAGTCCTCAAGACGCTCGCTCGCCGGTCCATAGCAGTGGCCGACATCCTTCAACTCTATGCGCGCCATATGCTCACCCCTCCATCACAGCGCTGCCGGACACCAGATTGTCCGGAGCCGCCAGCAGCCGGCCATCGGCGGAAGAAAAGGCGAAAAGCCGGCCGGGATTAAACCGGATACCGATGCGGCTTCCCAGCGCATAAGAATGAACCCCGTCTTCACGCACCACCCAGGACACTTCATTGTGGTGAATATGGATATAGGTCTCCGAACCGTTGACCTCGGAAAGCTGCACTTCGGCCATGAGCTCCATATCATCCGCGGCGCTTTGTTCCAGATTAAGATCATTGGCGCGGATGCCGATGCGGCACGGGCCCGGTGGCAGGCCCGCCAGATGCCCCGAGCGGGGCACAACCAGCCCGTCCCCCAGAAGGATACGGTCCTCAGTGACATCGGCGCTGATCATGTTCATGGGCGGATCATTGAAAACCCGCGCCACGGTCTCGCAGGCCGGGTTATGAAACGCCTCATGCACATCACCGGTTTGCAGCACCCGGCCTTCATCCAGGATGACGATGCGGCCGCCAAGCATGAGCGCCTCAAGCGGTTCGGTGGTTGAATAAATGATAATGGCGGAGGTGTTGTTGCCGAACAGGCTGCGAAATTCGGGCCGCAGCTGTTCGCGCAGCTTGTAATCCAGATTGACCAGCGGCTCATCAAGCAGCAGCAGATCGGCATTCTTGACCAGTGACCGGGCCAGGGCGACGCGCTGCTGCTGGCCGCCGGACAATTCGCCCGGGCGGCGGCGAAGCAGCTCGCCAATGCCGAGCAGGGCGGTTACCTCGTTGATGCGCCGGTCAATTTCATCGCCCGGCAGGCCGGCGCGGTGCAGCGGAAAGGCAATGTTTGCCCGCACATCCAGATGCGGATAATTGATAAATTGCTGGTAAACCATCGAGACCCGGCGCTTCCAGACCGGAACCTCGACAATATTGCGTCCGTCCATGGTGATCGCCCCGGATGTTGGCTGGTCAAGACCCGACAGCAACCGCAAGAGGCTGGTTTTCCCCGCCAGAGTCGCTCCCAGAACGACATAAAAGGCGCCTTTCTCGAAGGTCAGGTTAATATCGGCCAGATGCATCTGGTCCTCGGCCATGCTGCCCACGGCTTCCAGAATCAGGGACATGACCGCACCTCTGTAGCCGGTATTCTTGCCGTTGCCGGGCCGGTCCTGTTCATTTGATCGCTCCGGCCAGATTGCCGCTGGAGAGATATTTCTCGATGACAAACGCCAGGATAACCAGCGGCACCACGGCAATCAGCGATGAAGCCGACAGGCTCCACCACGGCGTCACCGAGGAATTGAGCGAGACAATGGCCACCGGCAGCAATTGCGTCTCGGTGAAGGTCAGGATGAAGGCGAAGAAAAAATCGTTCCAGCCAAAAACAATGCAGAACAAACCGGCCACCACCAGCCCCGGTTTGCAATTGGGCAGGATCACCCGCCAGAAGGTTTCCAGCGGCCCGCAGCCGTCAAGCATGGCCGTTTCGTCCAGCTCACGCGGGATATTGTTGAAGAAATCCACCATGACCCAGACGACGATCGGCATCAGCAGGGCGATATAGACCAGCACCAGCCCGGCGCGGCTATCGAGCAGGCCCAGCATGCGCAGCATGAGGAAAAACGGGATCGACAGCACAATCGGCGGCATGATCCGCTGGGAGATGAAAAAGAAGGTAATATCGGCATTGCGGATCGGCCCGGCCCGCCAGGAGAATCGCGACAGGCCATAGGCGGCAAGGGTGCCCAGCAGCAGCGAGATGAAGCTGGCCGACAGCGTTACCGTCAGGCTGTTGAGATAGGGCGTTATGATATCAATGCCCTTGCCCTCGCCGCGAAACAGCACCTTCCAGCCCTCAAGCGAGGGTTCATATTGCAGCCAGGGGATATAGGTCGCCCCCGAGACAACGCCATTGGCGGTTTTGAACGAGGTGGTCAGGGCCCATAGAAACGGCAGGGCGACAAAAGCGGACCACACCAGCAGCACGAAATATTTCAGGGACCGGTAGAGTACAAGCATGGCGGTTCTAGTCCTTAAGAATCATGATGCGGGCGAGGATTTTGGCAATGATGGTCAGCGCGATGATCATCAGCACCAGATAAGTGACCGACAGCGCCGCCGCGTACCCGATCTGAAATTCGCGCAATCCGCGAATATAGATGTAATAGCTGGCGGTTTCGGTTGCCGTTCCCGGCCCGCCGGCGGTGAGCACATAAACGGTTTCCATGATCTTGGAGGCTTCAATCAGGCGGATGATCAGCGCCCCGATTGAAATCGGCGCCATCAGCGGCATGGTGACATTGAAGAAGGTGCGCACCGGACCGGCGCCATCAATGGCCGCGGCCTGAAACGGCTCACGCGGCAATGAGAGCAGCCCGGCCAGCAGCAGCAGAAACATGAAAGGCGTCCATTGCCAGACCTCGACAATCACGAGGCTGATGACGGCGGTGCTGGCGGTGGACAGCCATGGCACCGCTGGCAGGCCGAGCATCTCGATGAAATCATTGAGCGGCCCGAGGGATTCGTGGAAAATGGTCCGCCAGATCACCGTCATGATGACCGGCGTGGTCATCATCGGCACCAGAAACAACACCCTGAAAAACCGCTTCATGCGGATATTGCGCCAGACCAGCAGCGCCAGCGAGAAACCCAGAACATATTGCAGCGCCACCGAGCTGACCGCCACCATCACCAGACGCTGCATGGCTTCCCAGAAACGCCCATCCGCCCACATGCGGGTGTAATTGCGGCCGCCAAACCAGTCCAGCCCCGGCATGACCACATCCCAGCTGGAAAAACTCACCCGGATGGTAAACAGCAGCGGAAACAGGATGATCGCCAGAAGAACCAGCAATCCCGGCAAAAGGAATACATATTTATGCCGCAAATTCAGCATGTCAGCCCTTGTATTAGTGTCCCGTCACGATGTTTGCCTGAAAAACCTGGAAATTAAAGGCAACCATCTGTTATGAGCGCCGCCGCGCTACGCAAGGAAGCGGGGCGGCGCCCAAAGGCGTATGTTTTTCAGGATACCCGAAAAGCCATGTTCAGCGCAGATTGTCTTCCAGCGCCACCACATTGGCATAGGCATCACGTACCCGCTCCTTGCCGATGCGCTCAACAATGCGGGACCACTCCTTGGCCACGCCGTCAAGGGCTTCCTGGGCGGTTTTCTGTCCGGCCATGGCTTCGGAGACACCGGCGGCGAGCGAGCTCATGAACTGGCCAACGCCGGGCACCCGCAGATCGAACACGCGGTTCTTGCTGTCATCCATGCCCGACAGGGTCTTGACGTAGCTGTCGGCCACTTTTGCATCCCAGCCCAGTTTTCCGGTCCAGAAGGCCGGATCGAAATGGTTGGAGCGATAAGGATTGACGCCGAAACGGCCGATCTGCAAATCGTGAGGCGTGTTGGCCTGATTGGAGAAGAAGCACAGATAATCAAAAGCCATGTCCTTGTTCTTGCTGGAGGCGGCGACAGCCGATGTCCAGCCCCAGGTGATATAAGGCGCGCGGTTGGGGGTGTCGAAATGGTCCCACTTCCCGGTTTTGCGGTTCCACACCTCATGCGAGCCCGGCAGGGGGGCCGCCATGACCTTGTTGCGGATGCGGCTTTTTTTCTCCATGGCCTGAATGAAGGCATCATCCCAGGAGTAGCTGAACAGGGTCTGGCCGCCGCCAAAGGAGAAGATCTCGTCGCCAAGACCAAAGTTGTTACCGCCGGGCGGCATGAAGCGTTGCGCCTTGATGAACATTTCCAGCCCGCGCACCCAGCCGGGGGAGTCGACCAGCGGCGTCATGGTTTCCAGATCAAAAAAGAACCCGCCCTTGACATCCGGGTGCTTGGCATAGCCGGCAACCCGGCTGATGAAGGCCGAGAACATCAGATCGTCACGCTTGACCACTTCGGCCGAGCCATAATTCTTTTCACCATCGCCATCCCAGTCCCAGCCGTTGAAAAAGGCGGCAATCTCGTCATATTCCTCCCAGGTGGCCGGCACTTGCAACTCACGTCCGGTCTTGTCCTTGAACTTCTTTTTTAAATCCGCATTTTCGAAAACATCGCGGCGGTATTTCAGATAATGCCGGTCGCCGTCAATGGGATACTGGATCATCTGTTTGCCCCAGGTGGCGACATCGATATAGTTCGGCGTCACCAGCTTCATCGCTTTTGAATTGCGGTAGCTCTCGGGCACCGGCGCCAGATAGCGGTTGAAATCACCGATCCACAAGGAGCCGTAGAACATAACATCATAGGCGCTCTGGCCGGTCTGGAAGGGGATCATGATCCGCTGGAACAGATCGCCAAACGGCACATGCACGACCTTGACCTTGGCGCCGGTCAGTTCGCCAAACTGTTTGGCGTGCAGCGCTGTCGGTTCGCCCATGACCGGCACCGCATGGGTGATGATGCTGAGGGTGCGGCCGGAATAATCCTTGGCGTCAATCGCCTCATAGGAGCACAAGCCCGCCACATCCTTGTCGATGCCGTATTTCGAGTAGTCCTTGGCCATGACCATGCTCGGCGCCAACAGGGCCGCCAGGGCCGTCGTTATCAGTATTTTCCTCATTATTCTCTCCCTTTTGTTATGTGGTTGTCCTGCAAAAGCCATTACGGTATCAGCACGGCGCGGCCGGTAAATGCGCCGGCATTGAGATCGTGCAGGGCCTTGTTTGCCTCGCTCAGGCGATACTCATGCGTATCCAGCCGGACCAGACCGCGGTCGGCCAGCGCCATCAGCTCCACCAGTTCCGGATAGGAACCGACGAGATTACCGACGATGGTTTTTTCGGAGATGATCATGTCGATGGCGGGCACCTCGATTTTTCCGCCATAACCGACAATGTAATAATAGCCGTCCTCACGGGTAGCGGCGAGGCCCTTGACGATGGCATCGCCCTCGCCGACGAAATCTATCACCGCCTCGGCGCCGTGGCCATTGGTCAGGGCGAGGACTTCCTCCACCCAGTCATCGCTGGCAATAACCGTATGATGCGCGCCCATTGCACTGATCATCTCCAGCGCCTTGGGCGAGAGGTCAACGACAATGATTTCAGCGGCGCTGAGCGCCGCCAGCACCTGCACGCCGATATGGCCGAGCCCGCCGGCGCCGATGATGACGGCGTACTGGCCCGGCACAAGATGTTTTGACGCCTTTTTCGCCGCCCGGTAAGCGGTCAGGCCCGCATCGGTATAGGGCGCCACGTCCTTGGGCGCCAGGGTTTTCGGCAGCTTGATCAGCGATGTTTCAGAGGTCAGCAAAAACTCGGCATAGCCGCCATTGGCGTTAATGCCCGGAAAGCTGTTTTCCTCGGCATGCATGTCATTGTCGCGCCGGCAGGCCAGGCAATGGCCGCTGGTCACCAGCGGATGCACGATCACCGCATCGCCGATGGATACCCCTTCGACCGCCGAACCGATCTCCTCGACCCAGCCGGCATTTTCATGCCCCATGATATAGGGTAGCTCAATATCGACCTTGTCCCGCCAGATCCCCTCAATGATGTGAAGGTCGGTGCGGCAGACGCCGGCCCCGCCAATGCGCACAATGACATCATGGGGCCCTTCGGCCCGTGGATCGGGATAATCCTCATACCGCACCCATTCGGGGCGCGAGAGGTCGAGGTCATAATCGTGCAAGACAGCGGCTTTCATTGGTTGGAGCCTCCATGGGTGTTGTTCCGACTGATATGGCTTTACCGGGGAGCAATTAACATGCCAGTGAATATGGTAATAAATTACTTTGTATTTACAGCATGTTAGGAATGAATTGCACGAATTGGTATTTTTTGCTAGTGTTAACCGCAACAACACTGCGGCTGAACACCTGTTCATTTAATGAACACTTGGAAAATGTCTGTTTTCACTGCAATGCCCCTTTTTTCATGATCATGAAGCCAGACCGTCAGGGAACAGCCGTGCAGGGGCAATTGGCGCTTGAGTGCCGGTTGATCTAAAGACCGGCTTGGCATTTGAACGAAAAATGGTCATTCTTCTTGACCGTTGATATAATCAGGAACAAGCCGGAGCGCGGGAGGATATCATGCTTTCATCTGAAGATCGTGTGGCGCGGGCAAGGATCATGCTCGAGCGAAAGGCCATTGTCGCCGGCCAGTTCCTCTCGGCCGATATTCGCGGTTCCTGGGAGAGGTGCCGCAGCATGGGCCTTGATCCGATGGCCCGCCCCCGGCCGCAGGCCATCGAGCATGAGCGCCTGAAAGATCATCAGGAGGCCAATGGCCGTTTGATGCATATCGTTCATTCGGAAATACAGAACCTGCACGCGCAGATTTCAGGCTCGAATTTCGCCATCGTATTCGCCACCGATGACGGCGTGGTGCTGCACCGGACCACCGATGACTCATTTGCCGACACCGCCGACATTTCACAGATACGCCCGGGCCGGGTATGGCGTGAGGAGGTCATGGGCACCAATGCTCTTGGCGCCGTGGTGATCAGTGGCCGCCCGGCTCTGGTTCACGCCGGCGAGCATTATTTCCGGCACTACTCCAGTTTGACCTGTGTGGCGGTGCCGGTGCGCGCCCCCGATGGCCGCATTGCCGGCATTATTGACGCCTCATCCAATTGCCGCTCGCGCCAGCAGCACACCCTTGCCCTGTTGCAGATGTCGGGCCGGACCATTGAAAACGCCATGCTGCGGGATCTTTACCGCGATGACCTGATCATCGAATTTCACAGCCGCCGGGAGTTTCTCGGCACCTTGCAGGCCGGTCTGCTGGCCTTTTGCTCCGAGGGGAAACTCAAAGCCGCCAACAGTCAGGCCCGCGCCCTGCTTTATGGTCTGCCCTTGCATCCGGGGGTTCATTTCGACCGGATATTCCAGGTTGGCTTTGCCGTGCTGCGCGATATCCGCAAGCCGCATTTCCGCACCAACCTGACCGATATTCTCGGCAGCGCCTATGCCATAACCGCGCATAACCCCGCCGCCAAAATCAGTTTCAGCGCCGATCGCCTGCCTTCCCCGCAGCATCACGGCGGCAATGATGCCCGGGCTTTTGGCGATATGATCTGCGCCGACAGCGCTGTCGGCAAGGCGGCGCAACAAGTGGCGCTGGCCGCGAGGCGCGCCATGCCGGTGCTGATTCAGGGCGAAACCGGCACCGGCAAGGAGATGATGGCCCGCTTTGCCCATGAGGCCAGCGGCCGCAAGGGCCGGTTTGTCGCGGTCAATTGCGCCGGTCTGACCGAAAGTCTGGCCGAGTCGACCCTGTTTGGTTACCGCGCCGGCGCCTTCACCGGCGCCGATAGCGCCGGCGCCACCGGGCTGATCCGCCAGGCCGATGGCGGCACCTTGTTCCTTGATGAAATTGGCGATATGCCGATTCATCTCCAGAGCGTTCTGCTGCGTTTTCTCGATGAATGGCTGGTGCGCCCGGTGGGGGCCACCGAGGAGACGCGGGTTGATATCCTGCTGATCTCGGCCACCAACAGGGATCTTGACAGTTTTGTTTCCGGCGGCGGTTTTCGCTCCGATCTTTTTTACCGGTTGAAAGTGATGGATGTGCGCCTGCCGCCGCTGCGCGAACGCACCGATCTGCCGCAACTGATCGAAATTCTTGCCCGTCAGTCCGGCGAACCGCTTGCCTTTACCGCCGGCGCCACGAAGCTTCTGCGCAATTACACATGGCCCGGCAATATCCGTCAGTTGCGCAATTTGCTGATGCGGCTCGCCCTTGACCATGGCGGCCGCCCCTTGCGAAGAAAGGATATCACTGAGCTGCTTGGCGCCGATGATGGCCGGCAACCGGGCGGCAACCGGCTGAAAGACAGGAAAAAAACCATCATTCTCAAGAGTTACCGGCGCAATAACGGCAACATCTCCGCTGTCGCGCGCGAATTGGGGGTTTCGCGCAACACGGTTTACAAGGCCCTGCGTGTCATCGACAGGCCCGATTCAACCGGCCCGTCCCGATAACAGCCCGATCGTGAGGACCGCACCGGCAACGGGTTCTTACAATTAATACCGTGTTTCCAGCTCTTTATTCACTGTCTCCAGAAACCTTGCCGCCGCAACCGGCAAGGTGCGGCCGCGCAGGTGGCCGGCAACCAGGGTGCCCGGTTTAATCCCCGGCGTTTCAAGCGGAACCGAAATCAGATGGTCATGCGCCAGATCGGGGCGCAGGTTAATGGCCAGACAAAAGCTTACCGCCTTGCTCCCCTGGGACATCAGACGCAACAGGTCCAGAGAGTTGGATTCAAGGGCTGGGCTCAGGCTGACGCCGATTTTTTCCGCCGCGACATCCAGCATCCGCCGGATACCCTCGGGGCGTTTGGGCAACAAAAGCGGAAACTCGCCGCATTCATAAATTTTGATGCTGTTTTTTACCGCAAGCGGGTGATCTTTCGACATGATGGCATACATCTGCTGCGCGCCCGAATAGATTGGCTGCAATTCTTTCAGCCTGACCGGTTCAAACACAATGGCAATATCATTGGTGTTGTCGGTCAGGGAGATTTCGGCTTCGCCCCGCTCCAGCAAATTCACCGCGAAGGTCACGGCGGGAAACGTCACCAGATGCTGTTTGATCAGGGCAGGGAGAAAATATTGCACCGCCTCACGGGTTGTCGCGACATTGATATGACCGGCCCGCCGGCCCGAAATATCGGCGATGCTGGATTTGACCCGCTCCATATCGGCAATCTGGTCGCGAAAATGCTTGAGCAGGATTTCGCCGGCAATATTGGGGCGCAGTCCCGAGGGGTGGCGCTCGAATATCTCAACCCCAAGCTCGTCTTCAAGGCCCAGAATTCTCCGGTTCAATGCTGACGGGGTAATGCCCAGCTCTTCCGCCGCGCTGCGCAGCGAACCGCTGCGGGCTATTTTTTCCACATATCTCGGCAAAAGCAGATGTCGCATGTCAATCCGGCTCATTTCTTCAATAGCGTTGCAAAAAACTCAACAGCTTACTGATTTCTTAGCAACAGACATCAACGCCAGCAAGGGGTAAACAGGCCGCCAACAGAGTTTGTCGATGAAAAGGGGTCATATTTCGATGCAAAAACTGGTCATAATCGGCGCGGGTATGGCTTCGGGAAAGCTGCTGGAAGAGCTTGGCGAGCTTGCCCCGCGGGACTACCGGATCACCCTGTTTGGTGATGAGCCGCACGGCAATTACAATCGCATTCTGTTATCGCCGGTTCTGGCCGGCGATAGCCGGTTTGAAGAGATCATCACCCATGATCAGGACTGGTACCGCGATCACGGTATTGAATGCAGGTTTAATGAAGCGGTCGTCAGGATCGACCGCGCCAACAAGCAGGTTTTAACCACCAGGGGGGCAACGCCCTATGACAAACTTGTAATCGCCACCGGCTCGGCGTCGTT
>CAZIVB010000015.1:0-21043 GCA_964542565.1 uncultured Hyphomicrobiales bacterium
GATTCCCGCCTTCGCGGGAATGACGAAACCCCGGCCCTCCAACAGGAGATTATCATATAGATCGAAGGGCAAACAAAAAAGAGCGGACCGCTTTGGCCCGCTCCTTTTCCATATTCTTGTTGTAACGCCCGGTGTCCTAGCGTTTTGAGAACTGGAAGCTGCGGCGCGCCTTGGCCCGGCCATATTTCTTGCGCTCCACAACGCGCGAGTCGCGGGTCAGGAAGCCGCCTTTTTTCAGCGGCGCGCGCAATTCTGGCTCATAAGCTGTGAGCGCCTTGGAAATGCCGTGGCGCACCGCGCCGGCCTGCCCCGAAAGCCCGCCGCCCGAAACGGTGCAAACCACATCATACTGGTCCTTGCGCTCCGCCGCCTCAAAGGGTTGCTGCAACAACATGCGAAGCACCGGACGGGCAAAATAACTTTCCTGATCGCGGCCATTCACCGTGATCCGGCCGGCGCCGGGTTTGATCCAGACACGGGCCACCGCATCTTTACGTTTGCCGGTTGCATAGGCACGGCCCTGAGCATCAAGTTTCTGCTCATAGACGATCACCGTCACCTCTTCCACCTCAGCCACCTCGACGGCATCGCCAAGATCTTCAAGTGTGCGAATATCATTATCGGTCATAAAACTAGCTCCTCGTATTCTTGGCGTTCATCGCCGCCACATCGAGTGTCGTGGGCTGCTGCGCCTCATGCGGATGCTCGGACCCGGCATAAATGCGCAGATTTTTCATCTGCTGGCGTGAAAGCGGCCCGCCCGGAAGCATCCGCTGGACCGCCTTTTCCAAAACCCGTTCGGGAAAGCGGCCATCCAGAATCTTGCCGGCGGTCCGGCTCTTGATACCGCCGGGATGCCCGGTATGACGGAAATATTCCTTGTTCTCACGCTTCTTGCCGGTGAAGACCACCTTGCCGGCATTGATCACGACGATATTGTCGCCGCAATCCATATGGGGGGTAAAACCCGGCTTGTGCTTGCCGCGCAGACGCATGGCGATAATCGAGGCCAGACGCCCGACGACCAGCCCCTCGGCGTCGATGAGCACCCACGCCTTTTCAATATCGGAAGGTTTTGCTGAATAGGTTTTCATAACCAACTCTCTTGATGATTGCAGAATGATTGCAGAATTTCGTTAGGGATAACTCCCTGGATTGGCCGCTGATATAGCCTTAACCGGTTCAAGTCAAGCACTTGCACGGCAAAAACACGTATAAAAACCAATTGATTATTCATACGGTAACATAATACCTTATTGCGGCGGTATGGAAAATGTCAGGCTTGCATGCGCCACCGGCTCCGCCTGCCCGTCACTGAATATATGCACATGCCCGACGGCCAGACGCTTGCCGAGCTTGAGAATTTCAGCCCCCGCGATCAGATCGGCCGGCAGGGGCTTGCGCAGAAAATTGATATTCAGATTTGTCGTCACCGCCAGCATAACCGGCCCCAGAGCGCCAAGAATCGCGACATAAAAGGTAAAATCAGCCAAACCCATCATGGTCGGGCCGGAGATGGTGCCGCCGGGCCGCAGCTGGCTGTCGGAAAAGCTTTGCCGCACCCTCGCCTTTCGCGCCCCCACCGCCTCAACATGAAATTCCCTCTCATCTTCATAAGCCTGCGGGAAATGCGCCTGAAGGAATCCTGTGACATCACGCACTGAATATTCCATGTTGAATTCTCTCTTTATTGTCATTTTTGTGGAATTCAGTTAGACTAGCATCAAATATTGAGAGGGGAAACACCATGGACATCGGCGGTTTTTCTTTGCGTGAAGCGCGCGGGCTCGCCGCCGGTTTCATGAAACCCGACCCCAAAATCTACTGGGCCGATTTTTTGCTCTCCATATCGCTTGGCTGGATGGCTTTTTTCACCGCCCTCAATACGCCGCTGAACAATGCCATGTTTTATGTCGCTTACGGCTTTGCCGTCCTTGCCCTTTACCGCGCGGTTATTTTTATCCATGAACTGGCGCATTTGCGCAAAGGCTCGTTCAGGCTTTTCCGGCTGGTATGGAATCTGCTTTGCGGCATCCCGCTTCTGGTGCCCTCCTTTTCCTATGACGGCGTTCACAACGACCATCACAAGCCCGATGTCTATGGCACCAACAAGGACGGCGAATATATCCCCTTCGCGGTAAACCGGCCCGTTGGCATGATCGCTTACGTGTTTTTATCCCTGATCCTGCCCGGCTTTTTCATCCTGCGCTCGCTGGTGCTCACGCCGCTGTCCTATCTTTCCCCCGCCATTCGCAAATTCACCTGGAAGCGGGCATCTTCTCTCACCATTGACCTGAGCTATGAACGCCCCGCCTGGGCCATCACCAGCGATACAAACTGGCGCTGGCAGGAATTTGCCGCCTTCATTTTCGCCGCAACCGCCGCGGCTTTGCTTTTTTTCGGCATATTGCCCATGAAGGCCTTTTATCTGTGGTATGCGATCGGCGTGCTGATTTTTTTCCTCAACTCCCTGCGCACTCTGGCCGCCCATGCCTACCGCAATCCCGGCACGGAGCAAATGAGCGTTTCGGAGCAATATCTTGATTCGGTCAATGTGCCGGGCGAGCGTTTTTTCACTACCCTATGGGCCCCGGTCGGCCTGCGCTATCACGCCACCCATCACCTGTTTCCCGCCATGCCCTACCATAATCTTGGCAGGGCCCACCGCCATATTGCCAAAAACCTGAACGATAACCGGGCCTATCTTTCCACCACAAGAACCAGCCTGTTTGACGCCCTTCATCGCATGTGGCGCGAGGCGGCAGCAGCGAACAAGACCTAAACCGGCGGCAACCCGAGCAACTCACGCGCCTCGGCCGGCGTTGCCGGATGGCGGTCATATTCAGGGCATAAATCCACCACCGTTTTCACCAGCGCCGCGTTGGACGGCGCCAGGGTGGTCTTGTCCATGCGCACATTATCCTCCAGCCCGGTGCGGCAATGCCCGCCCATTTCCAGCGCCCATCTGTTGACAATGAGCTGATAACGCCCGATCCCCGCCGCCGTCCAGGTGGCGTCAGGCGCAAGCCTGCCCAGCTGTTTAACCTCAAATTCGAGAATCTCGCGCCGCGCCGGCAGGGCATTTTTCACATTAAGGACAAACTGCACATGCAACCGTCCCGATATCTCGCCGCGCGCCGCCATACCCACCGCATTATAAAGCATCGCCAGATCAAAAATCTCAATCTCCGGCTTGATGCCGTATTTGAGCATCTTTTGCGCCAGATCGGCAATCAGATCCGGCGAGTTGTCATAAACCCTTGTGGGAAAGTTGCATGAACCGGTGGAGAGCGAGGCCATATCGGGCCGGTGATGCAGCATGGCGCCGCGCTCGGCGCCAATCCCGGAGCGCCCGCCGGTGGAAAACTGCAAGATCAGCCCCGGACAATGCTTTTCCAGCCCTTCTTTCAGGGCCAGAAAACGCTCCGGGTCCGATGTGGTGCTCTGGTCATCATTGCGCACATGCAGATGCGCCAGGGACGCTCCGGCCTCAAACGCCGCATGAGTGGATTCCACCTGTTCGGTGATAGTGATCGGCACTGCCGGGTTGTCTTCCTTGCGCGGCAGCGAGCCGGTAATAGCGACCGTGATTATGCAAGGTTTACTCATGAATACATACTCTCAAGGTTTTTGTCTCAGCGGCGCACCAGCGAAAGCCAGATGCCGCCGCCAATCAGCAATACGCCGCTGACCCTGTCAATCAGTTTTTTGCGCGCCTCGGAAAGCATCGCTCCGGCCCGCCCCGCCGCAAGGGCATAAACCGCATCGCCCAGCAATTCAACAATGAGGAACGTCGCCCCGAGCAAAACCAGCTGCGCCAGAAGATTACCGGCAGGGTCAATAAATTGCGGCAGCAGGGCGGCCAGAAACAGCAGGACCTTGGGATTGCTGAGAAGGACAATAAACCCCTGCCAGAACCCGCCGCCGCGCGGCACACGCGGTGCCTCTTCATGCGCCGGGCGGCGCGAGGCGAGAAGTTTGGTAATCCCCAGCCAGACAAGATAGGCCGCGCCCATCAGCCGCAGCCAGTCAAACCACTCCGACACCATCGCCATGACCGGCGCCATCCCGGCAATGAGCACGCCAAGCAAAACCGCGATCCCGGCCCCCGTCCCCGCTACCGTCAACAGCCCCGAGCGAACCCCGTGCGTTAAGCTGTTGGCGACAATAATGGTGACATTGGGCCCCGGGAAGATGACAAGAAGGATAGAGGCGGCGACAAAACCCAGATAAAGCTCAAACGACATCATGCCGCCGGTTCCTCATCGCCCGCTGGCGGGTTTTCCGCCTCTTCCGGCTCGTCCCCATCCTCATCGACCTCGCCGACACGTTCCACCGAGACAACCTTTTCATCTTTAGCGGTGCTGAAAATGGTTACGCCCTGGGTCGAACGGCCCAGAATGGAAATCCCCTCAACCGGGCAGCGGATAAGCTTGCCGCCATCGGTCACCAGCATGATCTGGTCGCTATCCTCCACGGGAAACGAAGCAATAAGCTTGCCGTTGCGCTCGGAGACCGACATGGCGATGATGCCTTTACCGCCCCTGCCCGTCACCCGGTATTCATAGGACGAGGTGCGTTTGCCATAACCATTGACCGAAGTGGTGAGGACAAACTGCTCCAGCGCGGCCAGCTCGGCATAACGTTCCCTTGGCAACAACTCGTCCCTGTCCAGCCCGGCCTCATCCGTGTCAATGGCGACAATATCCTCCACGCCCCCGTCATCTCCGGCTTTAAGTATCCGCCGGAATGCATTGGATTGCTTCAGATATAGCTCGCGCTCAGCCGGGTCGGCCTTGACATGATGCAAGATGGCCATGGAAATCACCGCATCATCGCCGTGCAAACGGATACCGCGCACGCCGGTCGAATCGCGCCCCTTGAACACGCGCACATCGGTCACCGGGAAGCGGATCGCCTGCCCCATGGTGGTGGTGAGCAGAACATCGTCCTCTTCGGTGCAATCCTGCACGCCGATGATCTGGTCGCCTTCATCAAGCTTCATGGCGATTTTACCGTTCTGCCGGATATTGGTAAAATCGGACAAATCATTACGCCGCACATTGCCCGAACGGGTGGCGAACATCACATGCAGATCCGTCCAGCTCGCCTCATCCTCCGGCAAGGGCATGATGGTGGTGATCCGCTCGCCCTCGCTCAGGGGAAGCAGATTGACCAACGCCTTGCCGCGCGCCTGGGGCGAGCCCAGCGGCAGCCGCCAGACCTTTTTCATATAAACCATGCCGCCGGAGGAGAAGAACAGCACCGGCGTGTGGGTGTTGACCACAAACAACCTGGCGACAAAATCCTCGTCCCGCGTTGCCATCCCGGCGCGCCCCTTGCCGCCGCGGCGCTGGGCCCGGTAGGTGGAGAGCGGCACCCGCTTGATATAGCCCTTGTGCGAGACGGTCACCACCATCTCCTCGCGCGGGATCAAATCCTCATCTTCAAACTCAAAGCCGCCATCGATAATCTCGGTGCGCCGCGGCGTGGCGAAGGCTTCACGCGATTCAAGCAACTCCTCGCGGATGATGCTGATAATGCGCGACCGGGAGCGTAAAATTGCAAGATAATCGGCAATCTGCTCGCCCAGCTTATGGAGCTCGTCGCCGATTTCATCGCGCCCCAGCGCCGTGAGCCGTTGCAGGCGAAGATCAAGAATGGCGCGCGCCTGGGTCTCGGAAAGCTTGTAGGTCCCTTTATCCGATACAACATGGCGCGGATCGGCGATCAGCCGCACCAGCGGCGCCACATCGCCCGCCGGCCAGTCTCTTGCCATCAATTGCTCGCGCGCGCTCGCCGGATTGGGCGCTGTGCGGATGAGCTTGATGATCTCGTCAATATTGGCAACCGCGATCACCAGCCCGACCAGAACATGGGCCCGCTCGCGCGCCTTGCCGAGCAGATATTTGGTGCGCCGCGAAATAACCTCTTCGCGAAAATCATTAAACGCCGCCAGCATCTGCTTCAGGGTCATCAGCTCCGGCCGGCCGCCATTTAAGGCCACCATATTGCAACCGAACGAGCTTTGCAGCTGGGTGAAGCGGTAGAGCTGGTTCAAAACCACATCGGCCACCGCATCGCGTTTGAGCTCGATCACGACCCGCATGCCCTGGCGGTCGGATTCATCGCGGATATCCCGGATACCCTCGACCCGCTTGTCCCGCACCAGTTCGGCGATTTTCTGGATCATCGTCGCCTTGTTTACCTGATAGGGAATTTCGGTGACAACGAGCGCTTCGGTATCCTTGCGCACGGTTTCAGCCGCCACCCGCGCCCGCATGACCACCGAGCCGCGCCCGGTGCTTTGCGCCGAGCGTATGCCGGCCCGCCCGACAATAATCCCGGAGGTGGGAAAATCCGGCCCCGGAACGATTTCGTTCAGTTCCTCAAAGCTGATTTCCGGATTGTCCAGCATCGCCAGACAGGCATCAATCACCTCGCCCAGATTATGCGGCGGGATATTGGTCGCCATGCCCACCGCAATGCCGCCCGAGCCATTGACCAGAAGATTGGGAAACCGCGCCGGGAGAACCACCGGCTCATGCTCCGAATCATCATAATTGGCCTGAAAATCAACCGTTTCCCTGCCGATATCGGCCAGCAGGGCGTGGGCCGGTTTGGCGCTGCGGATTTCGGTGTAACGCATGGCGGCGGGCGGATCGCCGTCAACCGAGCCGAAATTGCCCTGGCCGTCAAGCAGCGGCAGCCGCAGGGAAAAATCCTGCGCCATACGCACCAGCGCGTCATAGATCGACTGGTCGCCATGGGGATGATATTTACCCATGACATCACCGACCACGCGGGCGGATTTGCGGTAAGGCTTGTTCCAGTCGTAACCGCTCTTATGCATGGCGTATAAAATGCGCCGGTGCACCGGCTTGAGGCCATCGCGCACATCGGGCAGCGCCCGCGAGACGATCACGCTCATGGCGTAGTCCAGATAGGAGGTTTTCATCTCCTGTTCGATGGAAATACTGCCAATGCCGCGCTCGGGCGCCCCGCCTTGAGAGGCTGCTATCTGATCTTCATTATCCGGCAAGTTTCATGATCCCCGAAGCCCAAAAGAAAACGCCCGGGACCACCCCCATCGTTTCCCCGGCTGCTCTACATCGCAATCAAGCTTTACAATAGCCTTTAACGGACTGATTCTCCAGATTTTTCATCGCTCCGGCGCATGGATTACGCCGATTTTTTATAAATGACCCACGCATGTGTTTACGTCATTTCACGAGTCGTCTAGACTTGGCGCGGCGGGGAGCGCGGTGATTGACAAAGGGCGATAGATATCATGAAGATCATCCGGCATTTTAGACATTTGGTCCTGGCTGTTTTTGTGGCCGTGGCGGTTTCGGTTCCGGTCAACTCATCCGTGTTTGCCCAGGCGCCGCTCAATGAGACGGCGGATCCGGACATGCAGCTGGCTTCACTCGCCAGGCTGATCCGCGAAAAGCGCATGAATGATTTTTTCAGCCTTTTGACGACCCTCGCCAATCTCGACCATAAAATCAAGAATTACGACACCAAATCCATCGAGAAACTGGGGCAGAACCTGACAAATCTGTTTAGCGAAAACGAAAACGTTCACTATGTGGACAAGGTTGTCGATGAAACCCATGGCTATTCCCTGCGCAAGGTCGTCTATATGGCCTATACATCTACCGACCGCTGGATTTATTTCACCTTCGTCCTGAAACGCGGCGCGCGGGCGTGGCAATTTACCCGATTCAGCTACTCCATTGATACGATCAAACTTTTCCCGGATAAAAAATAAGCTTTAATGAGAAAAACATGGCCGGACACTCGTCCCTGAAAGTGGTCTTCGCGGCACTTGCGGGCAACACCCTTATTGCGATTACAAAATTTGCCGCCGCCGGCATGACCGGCTCCTCGGCCATGCTTTCCGAAGCCATTCACTCGCTTGTTGACACCGGCAATCAGGGGCTGCTGCTCTACGGCATGAAACGCGCCGCGCGGCCGGCGGATGCCGAGCACCCTTTTGGCCATGCGCGCGAGATCTATTTCTGGAGTTTTGTCGTCGCCATCCTGATTTTCGCCGTGGGCTCGGGCGTCTCCATCTATGAGGGCATTCAAAAGCTCTTTAACCCCCACCCCATAACCAGCCCGCTGATCAATTATGTCGTTCTGGCGCTGGCGCTGGTTTTCGAGGCCGCCGCCTGGTGGATCGCCTATACCGAATTCAGCAAGACCAAGGGCAAAAAGGGAGTGTTTGAATCCATCCACAAAAGCAAGGACCCGACCATTTTTACGGTCCTGTTTGAAGATACCGCCGCCATACTCGGGCTTTTTGTCGCCGCCATCGGCATTGCGGCGGCGGATTATCTTGGGCTTGAAATGGCCGACGGCATCGCCTCGGTGGTCATCGGCTTCATTCTGGCCGGCGCCGCCATCATGCTGGCCTATGAAACCAAGGGGCTTCTTATCGGCGAAGCCGCCAGCGACGAGCTGGTGGCGGGGGTACGCGAAATTATCTCACTGGCCGGCACAATCGATCATCTCAACGAGTTGCGCACCATGCATATGGGGCCTGACGACGTATTGCTGGCCTTAAGCCTTGATTACCGCGACGGTTTAAGCTCGCAGCAGATCGAAAACTGCAATTACGAGCTTGAAAAAGCCATCAAGCTGCGATTCCCGCAAATCAAGCGCCTCTATCTGGAAGTGCAGTCCCGGGCGCATCACAACGAAGCTGAAATGTCACTGGCGCGATAAGCGCTCAGTTCGCCGCCGCCAGCTCGCCGATCTTTTCGCGAATGGCGTCAAGCGCCTCCCCGGCCCTGGCGCCATCGGGCCCGCCGGCCTGGGCCATATCGGGCCGCCCGCCGCCGCCCTTGCCGCCAAGCGCCGCCGCCCCGGCGCGCACCAGATCAACCGCGCTGTAGCTGCCCGTCAGATCATCGGTCACCCCCACGGCCAGAGCGGCCTTGCCCTCATCACTGACGCAGATCATGGCCACGATGCCCGAACCGATCTTGGTTTTGCCCTCATCGACAAGCGCACGCAAATCGCGCGGCTGCACGCCCTGCACGGTTCTGGCGATTACATTCAGATCGCCGATCTTATCCATCCCGGTCCCTTGTTGCGCGCTTGCCTCCGGCGCGGCTAGGGCCAGCTTGCGCCGTGCATCCGCCAGCTCCCGCTCCATGGCGCGGCGCTCCTTGAGCAGGGCTTCCAGCCTTGCGATCAACGCATCCGGCGTTGTCTTGAGCTCATGGGCAGCAGCCCTGACGAGCGCGTCCTGCGCATCAAGATAGGATTTGGCTCCCGGCCCGGTCAGCGCCTCGATACGCCGCACGCCCGAGGCGACGGCGCTTTCACTCACGATCTTGATCAGACCGATATCGCCCGCCCGGCTCACATGGGTGCCGCCGCACAGCTCCACCGAATAGGGTTTGTCCTCGCCGCCAAAGTTGCGCCCCATGGAGACAACCCGCACTTCCTCGCCGTATTTTTCGCCAAACAGGGCCTGCGCGCCCGTTTCGATCGCCTCATCCACTTCCATCAGACGGGTTTCAACCCCGGCATTTTGCAAAATAATCCGGTTGGAGATGGCCTCGACCTCATTGATTTCCTCTTGCGTCATGGCTTTGGTGTGCGAGAAATCAAAGCGCAACCGGTCCGGCCCGACGCTTGAGCCTTTTTGCACCACATGATCGCCCAGGACCCGGCGCAGGGCCTCATGCAGGATATGGGTCGCCGAATGATTGGCCCGGGTGGCGCTGCGCCGTTCGTGATCAACCACCAGATGCAGCGCCGCCCCGGGGCGCAATTCGCCCGAAACAATCCGGCCGGAATGCACAATGAGATCCCCGGCCTTTTTGAGCGTATCGGTGATTTTGATACGCAGATTATCAGCCCCCGTCATCTCGCCCCGATCACCGGCCTGACCGCCCGCCTCGGCATAAAACGGCGTCTGGTTGAGAATAATGGCGACCTCATCGCCCGCCGCCGCTTTTGGCGCCTCCTTGCCCGACTTCACCACAGCCAGCGCAATGCCATCGGCTTTTTCCGTGTCATAGCCTAAAAACTCGCTTGCCCCGTGCTTGTCCTGCAACTCAAACCAGATGCGCTCATCCGCCAGCTCCCCCGAACCGGACCAGGCGGCGCGCGCATCGGCGCGCTGTTTTGCCATGGCGGCGTCAAAGCCGCTTTTTTCAACGCTGATATTGCGCGGGCGCAGGGCATCCTCGGTCAGATCAAACGGAAAGCCATATGTATCATAAAGCTTGAACGCCACCCTGCCCGGCTGCGCATCGCCGCTTTTTAATTCGCGCGCCGAGTCCTCAAGGATCTTCAGGCCGCGATCAAGCGTTTTGCGAAAGCGCGATTCTTCCAGTTGCAGGGTCTCGGTAATCAGCGCCCTGGCGCGCACGAGTTCGGGGAATGCCTGCCCCATTTCCTGCAGAAGCGCCGGCACCAGACGGTACATCAGCGGCTCGCGCATACCCAGCAGTTCGCCGTGTCGCATGGCGCGGCGCATGATCCGCCGCAGCACATAGCCGCGGCCCTCATTGGAGGGCAAAACCCCTTCGGCGATCAGGAAGCTTGAAGCGCGCAAATGATCCGCGATCACCCTGTGCGAGGCTTTGTGCTCGCCCCTGGCCGCAACCCCGGTCGCCGCCTCGGACGCGGCGATGAGATGGCGGAACAGATCGGTTTCGTAATTGTCATGGGTGCCTTGCAAAACCGCGGCGATCCGCTCCAGCCCCATGCCGGTATCAATAGAGGGTTTGGGCAACTCCTCGCGCCGCCCGCCGGCATATTGTTCATATTGCATGAACACCAGATTCCAGATTTCCACAAACCTGTCGCCGTCTTCATCCGGGCTGCCCGGCGGGCCGCCCTTTATATGATCGCCGTGATCATAAAAAATTTCCGAACACGGCCCGCACGGCCCCACATCACCCATGGACCAGAAATTGTCACTGGTGGCGATGCGGATGATTTTGGATTCGGGCAATCCGGCGATCCGGCGCCATAAATCGTAAGCCACGTCATCTTCGGAATAAACCGTAACCAGCAGGCGCGCCGGATCGAGCCCGTATTCCTTTGTAATCAGCTTCCAGGCCAGTTCGATCGCCCGTTCCTTGAAATAATCGCCAAAGGAGAAATTGCCCAGCATCTCGAAAAATGTGTGATGCCGCGCCGTATAGCCGACATTTTCCAGATCGTTATGCTTGCCCCCGGCGCGGACGCATTTTTGCGAAGTCACCGCCGTGGAATAGGGCCGCTTTTCAACCCCGGTGAACACATTCTTGAACTGCACCATGCCGGCATTGGTAAACAGCAATGTCGGATCATTGCGCGGCACAAGCGGGCTGGAGGGCACAATCTCGTGCCCCTCCGCGGCAAAAAAATCAAAGAACGCCGATCTGATCTGATTAAGACCCGCCATGGAATTTTCCTTAAACAATTTCAGTTTGGCGTGTTGTAACCTTGCCCATGTGCCCTGTCCACATTTGCAAAGTTATAAATGCAAAAATAAAAGGCGCCCTGACCCGGGCGCCTTTAAGGGAGCAGAAGCAAACAGGAAAGCTTTATGCACTCTTGCCTTTACCGAGCGTTTCCTTGTCTGTTTCAGCCCCGGCGTCTTCAAGGCCGGATTCACGGCGGATGGCAAGTTCGATCTCGTCCGCCATTTCCGGATGCTCTTTCAAGAATGTCTTGGCGTTGTTGCGCCCCTGGCCGATACGCTGGCTGTCATAGGAGTACCATGAGCCTGATTTTTCCACCACGCCGGCAGTGACGCCAAGGTCAAGAATTTCACCAACCTTGGAAATCCCTTCGCCATACATGATGTCAAACTCGGTCTGGCGGAAGGGCGGCGCTACCTTGTTCTTGACCACTTTCACCCTCGTCTGGTTGCCGGTCACCTCATCCCGGTCCTTGATGGCGCCGATGCGGCGGATATCGAGCCGCACCGAGGCGTAGAATTTCAACGCATTGCCCCCCGTCGTGGTTTCGGGGCTGCCGAACATGACGCCGATTTTCATCCGGATCTGGTTGATGAAGATCAGCATGCAGTTGGAGCGCGAGATCGAGGCGGTGAGCTTGCGCATCGCCTGGCTCATCAGTCGCGCCTGAAGCCCGGGGAGAGAATCGCCCATCTCGCCCTCAAGCTCGGCCCGCGGCGTCAGCGCCGCCACCGAATCGATCACCACAATATCCACCGCGCCCGAACGCACCAGCGTATCGGTAATTTCCAGCGCCTGCTCGCCGGTATCGGGCTGCGAGATCAGCAATTCATTCAGATTCACCCCGAGATTTTGCGCATAGGTCGGATCAAGCGCATGCTCGGCATCGACAAAGGCGCAAATCCCGCCGGTTTTTTGCGCCTCGGCCAGAACATGCAGCGCCAGGGTTGTCTTGCCCGAGGATTCAGGGCCGTAAATCTCCACAACCCGCCCGCGCGGCAAGCCGCCAATGCCAAGCGCGATATCAAGGCCGAGCGATCCTGTCGATATGGACTCGACCTCGACCACCCGCTCCCCCTTGCCAAGCTTCATGATCGAGCCCTTGCCAAACGCCCGTTCAATCTGACCTAACGCGGCGTCCAGCGCCTTGGATTTATCCATTGTGCCCCCATCAACAACCCTGAGCGAATTTCGAGTCATAACTTTACCGTCCTTATCTCACACTGCCATGTTACAATCTATTGATTCGTAATGTACATGTTTTGTTCTCATTTGCAATCCTTTTCTCACATTCACAAAAAGTTCTGCGCCTGTTGAATTTTAAACTTGATTGATGAACCCTGATTTGCTTGTAATGGTGCGCTTGGCAGCTTGCCGGAGTGAAAGCTGTGAATGGCCGCAAAACAGGTCTGACAATAAAAAACCGTCCGAGGGGGGGCAAATGGAGTATTTCCTTCAGCAACTGATAAACGGCGTTACGCTTGGCTCTATCTATGGCCTGATCGCGATCGGCTACACCATGGTCTATGGCATTATCGGCATGATCAATTTTGCTCATGGCGATATTTTCATGGTCGGCACTTTTGTCTCCCTGATTGTTTTCATGGGGCTCGTCGCCCTGGGGATGACCTCGGTTCCGCTTGCCCTGCTGATCGTGCTGATCATCTCCATGATTGTCACCGCCAGTTACGGCTGGACGGTTGAACGCCTTGCCTACCGGCCCTTGCGCGGCTCGTTCCGCCTCGCGCCGCTGATCACTGCGATCGGCATGTCGATTGTGCTGCAAAACTATATTCAGGTCACCCAGGGCGCCCGCAACCGCCCCTTGCAGCCGGTGATTACCGGTGGTTTCCAGTTTTTTGAAGATTCAGGATTTATTGTCAATCTGAGCAATATGCAAATCCTGATCATTGTCACCACGGTCGTTCTGATGGTCGCCTTTTCGCTGCTGATCTCCAAAACCCCTCTGGGCCGCTCCCAGCGCGCCTGCGAGCAGGACAGCAAAATGGCCTCCTTGCTGGGCATCAATGTGGACCGGACGATTTCGCTCACCTTCGTCATGGGCGCGGCGCTGGCCTCGGTGGCCGGTTTCATGTATCTGCTGTATTACGGCGTGATTGACTTTTATATCGGTTTCGTCGTCGGCATCAAGGCCTTCACGGCGGCGGTTCTGGGCGGCATCGGCTCGCTTCCCGGCGCCATGCTCGGCGGGTTGCTCATCGGGCTGATCGAGACTTTCTGGTCGGCCTATTTCACCATTGAGTACAAGGATGTCGCCGCTTTTTCCATGCTGGCGCTGGTGCTGATCTTTCTCCCCTCCGGTCTTTTGGGCCGCTCTGAAGTGGAGAAAGTCTAAATCCCATGTCATCCATGAAAACCTCCAAAGACAGCCTTTTGAAAGCCTCGTTAAAGGACGCTTTCTTCTCGGCCCTGCTCACGCTGGTCCTGACCTCCCTCATTCTGGGCGTCAAGATTGTCGACATAAACACCGGTTTGAAACTTGAGCCGCGTTTCTGGCTGGCGGGTCTGGCCGTGGCGCTGGTCTTTATCGGCCGTTTTGCCCTGCATATGTTCTGGTGGTCGCGCAAACCGCGGCAAACGGCAGAGAAAAAGCCGGCCCGCAGCCGGTTTCCCAAAATCCCCCATTTTGGCAAATACGCCGCGCCGGTGCTGATTTTCGCCGCGGTCGCCCTGCCTTTCATGCCGTTTTCAGACCGCTATATCATTGATCTTTTCATCCTCATCCTGACCTATGTCATGCTGGGCTGGGGGCTCAATATCGTTGTTGGCTATGCCGGTCTGCTTGATCTGGGCTATGTCGCCTTTTATGCCGTCGGGGCCTATTCCTTTGCCCTTCTGGCGACCTATCTGGACCTCACATTCTGGGAGTGCCTGCCGCTGGCCGGTCTTCTCGCCGCCACCTGGGGGGTTATTCTGGGCTTTCCGGTTCTGCGTCTGCGCGGCGATTATCTCGCCATCGTCACCCTGGCCTTTGGCGAGATTATCCGCATTGTCCTGCTCAACTGGTACTCCTTCACCGGCGGCCCGGACGGCATTTCCGGCATTCCGCGCCCGAGTTTCTTCGGTCTTGAGTTCAAACGTTTCGGCGAAGGCACATTCGCTCAGTTTTTCGGTCTTGAATTCTCCTCCATCCACCGCATCATCTTTCTTTATTATGTTATCCTTACCCTGGCGCTGATTACCGCTGTCGTGACCATCAGGCTGCGCAATCTGCCCATCGGCCGCGCCTGGGAGGCTCTGCGCGAGGATCAGATCGCCTGTTCCTCGCTGGGGATCAACACCACCACCACCAAACTGACGGCATTTGCCATGGGGGCCATGTTCGGCGGCTTCGCCGGTTCCTTCTTTGCCGCGCGCCAGGGCTTCATCAGTCCTGAATCCTTCACCTTCATCGAATCGGCCATTATTCTGGCGATCGTGGTTCTGGGCGGCATGGGCAGCCAGATCGGCGTTGTCATCGCCTCGGTGGCGCTCATCGGCGGGTTTGAGGTTTTCCGCGAATTTGAACAATACCGCATGCTGATCTTCGGCGGCGCCATGGTCGTCATCATGGTCTGGCGGCCGCGCGGCCTGATCACCACCCGCCATCCCTCGGTCCGGCTGCATCCGCCGGACGGGCCGCAGACGCACGCAGCGCGGGAGACGGCGTCATGAGCAGCCTGATACCGGAATGGGAAAACAATCCGGTGCTCACTGTCGAGCATCTGACAATGAAATTCGGCGGTCTGACGGCGATTGACAATCTGTGTTTCGTCGCCGGGCGCGGCGATATCACCGCGTTGATCGGCCCCAACGGCGCCGGAAAAACCACTGTGTTCAACTGTCTCACCGGCTTCTACAAGCCCACCGAAGGCATGGTGACCCTCACCCAGCGCGGCGGCGAAAGCTTTCTTCTGGAGCGCCTGGAGGAACACCGCATCTGTTACAAGGCGAAGGTGGCCAGAACCTTCCAGAATATCCGCCTGTTTTCCAATATGACGGTTCTGGAGAATTTGCTGGTCGCGCAGCACAACAAGCTGATGCTGGCCTCCTATTTCACCATCGGCGGCATTTTCGGCCTGCCGCATTTTCGCGAGGCTGAAAAACGGGCGATCGAAAAGGCGGCCTACTGGCTTGATAAAATCGGCATTCTGGAACGCGCCGACATTCCGGCCGGAGACCTTCCTTACGGCGACCAGCGGCGGCTTGAAATTGCCCGCGCCATGTGCACCGGGCCCGAACTTTTGTGTCTCGATGAGCCGGCCGCCGGGCTGAACCCGCGCGAATCCCACGATCTCAACCAGTTGCTTCTCAATATCCGCGATGAGGAAAACATCTCGATCCTGCTGATCGAACACGATATGAGCGTGGTGATGGGCATATCCGATCACATTGTCGTTCTCGATTACGGGGTGAAAATTTCCGACGGGACGCCGGAGTTCATCCGCAACGACCCCAATGTCATCGCCGCCTATCTCGGCGTTGAGGAAGACGAGCTTGAACAGGAGAGCGGATCATGAGCGAACCGCTTTTAAAGGTCGCCGGTGTCGAGACCTATTACGGCAAGATCATCGCCCTGCGCGGTGTGGATATCGAGGTTTATCCGGGCGAAATCGTAACCCTCATCGGCGCCAACGGCGCGGGCAAATCCACCTTGATGATGACCATCTGCGGCACCCCCAAGGCGCGCAGCGGCCAGATCCTGTTTGACGGCATGGACATCACCAAAATGCCCACCCATGAGATCATGCGCTCATCCATCGCCCAGTCGCCCGAAGGGCGGCGCATTTTTGGCCGCATGAGTGTTCTGGAAAACCTTCAGATGGGGGCCAGCATCGCCGACCCCGAGCGTTTCGACGCCAATCTGGGGCGGGTTTATGATCTGTTCCCGGTACTCAAGGAACGCCACGCCCAGCGCGGCGGCACCTTGTCAGGCGGCGAGCAGCAAATGCTGGCCATCGGCCGCGCCCTGATGGGCGAGCCCAAGCTTTTGCTGCTGGATGAACCCTCGCTGGGCATTGCGCCCATTCTGGTGCGGCAGATTTTTGACGCCATCCGGGAGTTGAACGAGAGTCAGGGGCTGACCGTTTTTCTGGTTGAACAAAATGCCTTTCACGCCCTGCGTCTGGCGCACAGGGGCTATGTCATGGTGAACGGCAAGATTACCATGACCGGCACCGGGGACGAACTTCTGGGCAATGAAGAAGTCCGCGCCGCCTATCTGGAAGGCGGATAATCATGAATAGGGCCGCCAGACACGCAACCGTTTCCGGTCTTTCCGGGGCGGGCCGGGATCACGAAGCCGAAAGGATAAAATCATGAGTATTTTTTATGAAGAACAATCGGTTTTTGTGTTCCTGATTCTCACCGTCACTATCGGCGGCGGCGCCGCGTGGCTCACGGGCCGGGCCATGGCGATCGGCTGGAGACCTTTATCCCATCTTGCTTTTTTCATGATGGTCCTGGGCGCCGTCGTCCGCTTTTTCCATTTCGCCCTGTTTGACGGCACGCTCTTGTCGCTGCATTATTATCTGGTTGACACAACCGTGCTCCTGATTATGGCCGGGCTCGGCTTCCGGCTGACCCGCACCAGGCAGATGGTTTCAAAATACAGCTGGCTTTATGAACGCACCGGTCTGTTTACCTGGAAAGAACGTAAAGCGTGACCTTGCCTGAAAATTGTTGCACAATGGCGACCACGCGCTAACATGCGCCAATAATAAATTGTTTTACCAACCAAAATAGGGAGAGAACTTATGAAAAAACACATACTTGCCGGTCTGGCGCTGAGCGTCGGTCTTGCTTTTTCGGCCCCTGCATGGGCTGATATTGAAATTGCCACCGCCGGTCCGATGACCGGTCAATACGCCTCGTTCGGCGCCCAGATGAAAGCCGGCGCGGAACAGGCTGTGGCCGATATCAATGCCGCCGGCGGCGTCCTGGGGCAGAAACTGCACCTCAATATCGGTGATGACGCCTGCGACCCCAAACAGGCCGTGGCTGTTGCCAACCAGATGGTGTCAAAAGGCGTGGTTTTCATGGCCGGGCATTTCTGCTCCGGCTCTTCGATCCCCGCTTCCAAGGTTTACGAAGAAGAAGGCGTTGTCCAGATTTCACCGGCTTCCACCAACCCGAAACTGACCGATGAAGGCGGCCCGAATGTTTACCGCGTCTGCGGCCGCGATGACCAGCAGGGCAAAACAGCCGGCGCATTCCTCGTCAAAACCTTCCCCGGCAAGAACATCGCCATCATTCACGACAAAACCGCTTACGGTAAGGGCCTCGCCGATGAAACCCGCAAGGCTTTTAATGCCGCTGGTGGCAAGGAAGTCATGTATGAAGCCATTACAGCCGGCGAGAAAGACTATTCCGCTCTCGTCTCCAAGCTGAAACAGGCCAAGGTCGATGTGCTTTATCTCGGCGGTTACCACACCGAAGCCGGTCTTATCGTGCGCCAGATGCGTGATCAGGGCATGAAGACGGTTCTGGTCTCGGGCGATGCGCTCGTCACCAACGAGTATTGGGCCATCACGGGCAAGGCCGGTGAAGGCACGCTGATGACCTTCAGCCCCGACCCGCGCAAAAACCCCGGTGCGCAGGATCTGGTGAAGAAGTTCCGCGCCAAGGGCATCGAGCCTGAAGGCTATGTGCTTTACACCTACGCCGCCGTGCAGGTATGGGCGCAGGCCGCCAAGGCCGCCGGTTCCGCCGATCCGGCCAAGGTCATCCCGGCCCTCAACGCCGGCAAGTTCAAAACCGTTCTTGGCGAGTTGAGCTTTGACAAGAAGGGCGATGTCACCCTCCCCGGTTATCTGTTCTATGAATGGAAAGACGGCAATTACGATTATTACAAATAATCGCATGCCCCGGACATGATCTTAAAAAGGCCCGCGCTCATCCCGCGGGCCTTTTTTATTTATGATAACGCCACCCCGGGCGGTAAGAATAACGCCCGCTTGCCGCAAGCGCCCGAAACACTCAGGACACGCATCCGTCATGGAGAAGAAAGACACCAGCAGAGCGGCCGCCTCAAAACAGGGCGCCGGGAAAATCCTTGCCTTTGTCGCCTCCCTTCCCCTGGTCCTGATCCTGACAGGCGCCGTAATCCTTGCCTATGGCTGGTTCAGACAGGCGGAGGCGGCGCAAACCACCGGCGCGGTTGTTGCCGGTATCGGCTGCGTCGCCCTGATCTCGCGTTTGTTGCGCCGCCATGCAGGCAAATAAGCCCCGCTCACGTCAAGGTGGCCAGAGCAATTGCGGGGGTTTGATTGAATCAAGGCGCATGACACACCCGTCATTACCCGGCTTGACCGGGTAATCCAGAACCGCAAGCTCCTGATTTCATTGCTCTGGATTACCGGGTCAAGCCCGGCAATGACAAAAAAAGAAAAGTGTTATTGTGTTGATGAAATCAAAGCCGGGCCCTAACCCACAGGCAAACCAACCTCGTCATACCGGCTTTCGCCGGTATGACGGAGGACGGCATGGGGAAAAATAATTGCCCGGTATAATTCCTTGTTTTACCGCGTTTTTCAGGCAAGCGTTTTAAATCAGGATCTGGCTCAGGAAGAGTTTAGTGCGCTCGCTTTGCGGGTTCGAGAAAAATTCTTCCGGCTCGTTGGCCTCGACAATCTGGCCCTCATCCATGAAGATTACCCGGTTGGCGACCTCCTTGGCAAAGCCCATCTCATGCGTCACCACCAGCATGGTCATACCTTCATGGGCCAGCCCCACCATCACATCCAGCACTTCCTTGATCATTTCCGGATCAAGCGCCGAGGTTGGCTCGTCAAACAGCATGATCTTGGGGCTCATGCATAATGAGCGCGCAATGGCGACGCGCTGCTGCTGGCCGCCCGAGAGCTGACCGGGATATTTATCCGCCTGCTCGGGAATTTTCACCCGCTCAAGATATTTCATGGCGATTTCATCCGCTTCCGATTTGGGCATTTTGCGCACCCAGATCAGCGCCAATGTGCAGTTCTGCTTCACGGTAAGATGCGGGAACAGATTGAAATGCTGAAACACCATGCCGACTTCACGGCGGATTTCATCAATCTTTTTCAGATCATTGGTCAGCTCGATACCATCGACAATGATCTTGCCCTTCTGGTGCTCCTCAAGACGGTTGATGCAGCGGATCATGGTCGATTTGCCCGAACCGGAAGGGCCGCAGACCACGATCCGTTCGCCGTGTTTGACCTCAAGGTTAATATCGCGCAGGACATGAAAGTCGCCATACCATTTGTTCATGCCGATAAGCTCGATGGCATTTTCAGCCGGGACTCCCTCACCGCCATTAGTCGTGTTTACAGGTGCATTCATCGGAAATTTCCTTGTTTCTCAAGCGGTTTTTAACGTTTGTGTCCGGTATGCAGTTTATTTTCCATGTAAATGGAATAGCGTGACATGGCGAAACAAAACACCCAGAAGACGGCCGCAGTGAATATATAGGCTGATGTCGCCGTGTTCGGGCTGAACCATTTGGCGGCCGTCAAACCGGTCTGCACCGTACCCAGCAGATCAAGTATGCCGACAATCAGAACCAGGGTCGTATCCTTGAACAGACCGATGAAGGTATTGACGATCCCCGGGATCACCAGCTTGAGCGCCTGGGGAAGAACGATCAGCCCCATGGTCTTCCAGTAGCTCAGCCCCAGCGCCTGGGCGCCTTCATACTGGCCGCGCACAATGGCCTGCAACCCGCCGCGCACAACCTCGGCCATGTAAGCGGTGGAAAACAACGCCACGCCGAAAAGACAGCGCAGCAATTTGTCAAAATGCACCCCCTCGGGCAAAAACAGCGGCAGCATAACGCTGGCCATGAACAGCACCGTGATCAAGGGAACCCCGCGCCAGATTTCGATAAACAAAACACTGGCGAAGCGCACGGCCGGCATTTTGGACCGCCGCCCCAGAGCCAGCAATATTCCCAGCGGCAGCGAGACGACAATCCCCGTAATCGCCACCACCAGCGTCACCAGAATGCCGCCCCATTTGTTGGTTTCGACATATTCCAGATTAAACATGCCGCCTGAAAGCAGGATATAGGCAATAACGGGATAGATGAAGAGCATGAAAACGGCTGTCCAGCGCTTGTAGGGAATAGCCTCGATCAGCAGCAGGACAAGCCCGATAACGCCGATAATGCCGGTCAGATCAACCCGCCAGCGCAGGGCGTCCGGGTAAAAACCATACATGAAAAAGCCGAATTTTGCTTTCGCGAATGACCAGCACGCCCCGGACCAGTCCGCCGGGTTCGGTCCCCCGCCCCCCGCCGGGCGGCAGGCCTTGCCGTCAACGCTGTCCCAGACCGCGTTGATGAAAAGATAATCAATCAGCCCCGGAACGGTTACAATCAGCACATAGATCGCCAGCAGCGTCATGATGGAGTTAAACCAGCCCGAGAATAAATTTTCACGAATCCAGTGCACCGGTCCAACCACCGATGACGGCGCCGGCAGAAGAGGAGCGTCCTCTTTTCTGATATAAAAATTACTCATTGTCCCAGGGCCTGTGGACAATAAGGGTTGCGGTGCTGGCGGGGCGGATGTGTTCGCTGGCTAGCTTTGAGCGGCGCGGTAGTGCCGGCCACTTCAAGCCGTTCA
>CAZIVB010000016.1:0-13557 GCA_964542565.1 uncultured Hyphomicrobiales bacterium
TCAAACACGGCGAGAATCAATGTTCCTGTTATATAACATATCGGCGATTGTCTGTCCGGGTGATGGCTACGGCAAGCGGTCGAACGCAAAATAGCGATTACACCCCTTTCCATCCCCATAGTGTCCAAAAACCGCATGCGCTTTTTAAAATGATGCTCTATAATCCGCCGCTTCATGCAATCAGGGCCTTTTCACCATGACCGAAACCGCACAAGTCAGCATCATAATGGGGAGCCAGTCCGACTGGCCGGTTATGAAAAACTGCGCTCAAATGCTTGATGATCTGGGAATTGCCTATGAAACGCGCATCGTTTCGGCGCATCGTACGCCGGAACGGCTGTATGAATTTGCCCGCAGCGCCAGGGGGCGCGGTATAAAGGTGATCATTGCCGGGGCGGGCGGCGCGGCGCATCTGCCGGGGATGACCGCCGCCATGACGGCGCTGCCGGTGCTGGGGGTGCCGGTGCAGAGCAAGGCCATGTCGGGGATGGACAGCCTTTATTCCATTGTGCAGATGCCGGCCGGCGTGCCGGTGGGGACGCTGGCGATCGGGCGCGCCGGGGCGGTGAACGCCGCCCTGATGGCGGCGGCCATTCTTGCCCTTGGCGATGAAGCGCTTGGCGCGCGGCTTGAGGATTGGCGCAGCGCCCAGTCGCAGGGCGTTGCTGAATTTCCGGTGGATAATGATTGAGCTTGAAAACCCCTTGAGCCCGGGGGCATGTATCGGGATTCTGGGCGGCGGCCAGCTGGGGCGGTTTTTGGCCATGGCGGCGGCGGATCTGGGGTTTTCGGCCCATGTTTACTGCCCGGAGGAAAACGCCCCTGCCTTTGGCGTGGCGCTGAAACAAACCTGCGCGCCTTATGAGGACGAGGCGGCGCTGGCCGCTTTTGCGCGCGATGTCGATGTCGTCACCTATGAGTTTGAAAATATTCCGGCGGCAAGTCTGGAATATCTTGACGCGCATGTCTGCATCCGCCCCGGCCGCACGGCGCTGGAGGTCTCGCAGGATCGTCTGGTTGAGAAAAATTTCCTGGTTGAAAACAAGGTTCCGGTTGCGCCATTTCGCGATATTGGCGGGCAGGATGATCTGGTTGCGGCGCTGGAGGGGATCGGCTTGCCGGCCATATTGAAAACAAGGCGCTTTGGTTATGACGGCAAGGGGCAGGTTTTTATCCGTGAGCGTGAACAAGCAGCGGGCGCTCTGGCGCAGATCAATGCCCAGCCGGCGATTTTGGAGGGTGTGATTGATTTTGAATGCGAGATTTCGGTGATTATCGCCTGCGGCGCCGATGGCGTGCGGCAAAGCTATGCGCCGGGGCGCAATATTCACAAGAACCACATTCTTGATGAAACCCATATTCCGGCCGGGGTTGGGCCGCAAATTGAGGCCGAAGCCCTGAAGATCGCGGCGCGCATCGCGGCGGCGCTTGCCTATACGGGCATTCTGGCGGTGGAGATGTTTGTCGCACCGGGCGGGCGGCTGATTGTCAACGAGATTGCGCCAAGGGTTCACAATTCGGGCCACTGGACCCTTGACGGCGCCTATGCCAGCCAGTTTGAGCAGCATATCCGCGCCATTGCCGGCTGGCCGCTGCGCGGCGGCGGGCGGCATTCGGATGTGGTTATGAAGAATTTGATCGGCGGCGATATTGACCGATGGCGCGAGCTGGCCTCGGCCCGGGATTGCGCGGTGCATCTTTACGGCAAGGCAGAGACGCGGGAGGGGCGAAAAATGGGACATATCACCAATCTTTCTGGACAATCCTCCTAGGGTTTGATAGACAGCCTCAGGTTCTGCGTTTATATGGCGCGAGCGGGGCGCTTACTATTGCCTTTTAGCAACTTCGATTAAAATTGAAACGGAAACAGATCAGTGCAAGTTATCGTTCGGGACAATAATGTTGATCAGGCGCTCAGGGCGCTGAAAAAGAAAATGCAGCGCGAAGGCATTTTTCGCGAAATGAAGCTGCGTTCACATTACGAAAAGCCTTCGGAAAAGCGGGCGCGCGAAAAGGCTGAGGCCGTGCGCCGGGCCCGCAAGCTGGCGCGCAAGAAAATGCAGCGCGAAGGTCTTCTTCCCAGAACCCGCTGATTTGCCGCAACTGGTCTTTTTTCTGACCAGCATGTTCAGGTGGTAAACACGTCCGGAAATGAATAAAAGCCGCAGGTTATCTGCGGCTTTTTCGCGTGGTTTTTTGGCTGCCGAACGGTTTATTAACGCTTTGAGGTGGAAAGTCGCCACATTATTTCTTAAGATTGCCGGGAATTGACCGGTTAAGGCTCAGGACCACGAATATGAAAAATACATTCGCTCTGGCGGGATTATGCCTGATGCTCGGACTGGGCGGGTGTCAGACCAATAATCAGGCCACCGGAACGGTCTATAACCCGCGCTCCAATATCGATTCGCTCTCAGCCGTCATCAAGGATAATCCGAATGATCCGGGGGCGCTGAACCTGCGCGGTATTGCCTATACCAAATACGGCCAGTACAAAAACGCGCTCAGGGATTTTGACGCCGCTCTGGCGCTGCAACCGTCTTATTATCAGGCGATCAGCAATCGCGGGCTGGCCTATATGAAAATGGGCAAGGCGGAACGCGCCTTGCAGGATTTCAACCAGGTCATAGCCTTGTCGCCGACCTATCCGGTGGCCTATGTCAATCGCGGACGGCTGTATCGCGGCCAGGGCCGGTATGATGCGGCGCTAAGGGACTTTACCCGGGCGATCTCGCTCGATTCAAATTATGCCCTGGCCTATCATTACCGAGGGCTGGTTTTTCAGGCCAAAAACCAGAATGCGCGCGCCGTGAAGGATTTCACCAAGGCCATCTCGCTCAAAGCCGGGCAGACGCCGCCGATTTACGCCCGGGGCAATTCTTTTCTTGCCATGGGCGATTACCGGGCGGCGGCGGATGATTTTTCCAATATTATCGAGATGCAGCCAAACTCCCCCGCCGCTTATTTCGGCCGCGGCAACGCCAATGAGGGGATGAGAAAATGGCAGGCGGCGGTAAATGATTATGATCAGGTTTTAAAGCTTGACCGCCAGCATCGCGGCGCCCGCAAGGCCCGCGCGCGCGCCTATAAGCAATATCTCAAAATCGCCGCTGTGAAGAAGAAATCCTGAATCTCAGCCGTTTTGTGCTATAGTTGTCCCGTAACTTGCATATAAAAACGGTTTTGCCAGACAACAAAGGCAGGTGACGGATGGCGGCGCGAGACCCATGGCTTTCGAGCTACGCGGAGAATATCGACTGGTCGATGGAATTGGCGGAAGTTCCGCTCGGCGAAATTTTTGACGAAAGCGTTGCCAGATACGGCTCCCGGGTTTGCGCAAGTTTTCTCGGCAAAGAGACGAGTTATCATGAAATCGGCGATCTTGCGGCCCGCTGCGCCAAGGGCTTGCAGGAAATGGGCATCGCCAAAGGCGACAAGGTGGGCATTTTGCTGCCCAACTGCCCGATCTATATCGCGGTTTATTTCGCCATCCTGAAAATCGGCGCAACGGTTGTCAATTATAACCCGCTCTATACGGTTGAAGAGCTGGAATTTCAGGTCAGGGACAGCGAAACAAGGGTAATGATCACGCTTGATCTGGCCCTGACCTTCAACAAAACCGAAAGCCTGCTGGCTTCGGGCATTCTGGAGCGGGCGATTGTCGCTTGCTTTTCAAAGCTGCTGCCGGGGTTCAAATCCTTCTTGTTCCGGCTGTTCAAATCCGGCGAGATCGCCAGCCCGGGGGCATCGGAACAGGTGAACCGCGTCACCTTGTTTGAAACCCTGACCGGCAATGACGGAAAATTTCGCGCCGCCCGGATCAATGCGAGTGATGACATTGCGGTTTTGCAATATACCGGCGGCACAACCGGAACCCCCAAGGGGGCGATGCTGAGCCACGGCAATCTGAGCGTCAATATTGCCCAGATCACGGCCTGGGCAACAAATCTTGCCGCGGGCGAAGAGCGCATGATGGGGTTTTTGCCGTTTTTTCATGTCTTTGGCATGACGGCGGTGATGAATTTCGGCGTTGCCTCGGGCTCTGAGATTGTCATGGTGCCGCGCTTTGAGCTGAACGCGGCTTTAAAGCTGATCGACAAGGTGGGGCCCACGGTGATGCCCGGTGTTCCCACCCTTTACAACGCCATGCTGAACCATCCCAAAATTGCAAGCTATGATCTGAGCACGTTGAAATTTTGCGTCTCCGGCGGCGCGCCGCTGCCCATGGAGGTCAAACGCGAATTTGAAGCGGTTGCAGGCTGCAAGCTGGTTGAGGCTTATGGCTTGAGCGAAACCTCGCCGCTGGTGACCTGCAATCCGATTGAAGGGCAGAACAAGCCCGGTTCCATCGGCATTCCGGTGCCGCAAACACGGGTTTCGATCCGCTCACTTGAAGATATCAATGTTGAAATGCCGATCGGGGAGAAGGGGGAGATCTGCATTGCCGGGCCACAGGTCATGAAAGGCTACTGGCAGCGGCCCCAAGAGACAAAAGACAGTTTTACAGATGAGTATTTCCGTACCGGCGATGTGGGCTATATGGATGCGGACGGGTTTATCTTTATTGTCGATCGTCTCAAGGATCTGATTTTATGCTCCGGCTATAATGTCTATCCGCGGCAGATTGAAGAGGCGATTTACCAGTTTCCCGCCGTGGAGGAGGTTACCGTTCTGGGCATTCCCGATGATTATCGCGGCGAGGCGCCAAAGGCTTTCATCAAGCTGCGCGCCGGTGAAGAGGCGAGCGCGCAGGAGATTCTGGATTTCCTCAAGAGCAAGATTTCCAAGATTGAAATGCCGAAGGAAATCGAATTTCGCGATGAGCTGCCCAAAACCATGATCGGCAAGCTTTCAAAAAAAGAATTGCGCGAGGAAGGCGCCTGAAAACTGGCCCGGCTTTTGCTCTTTTGATCCTGCCAATATCAAAAGCGATCAAAACGGGACAGAATATGCAAAAAATTTCAGGCCGGGATTCCTCATCTCCCATCACTGTGCGGGAATTGCACGGTATGGCGCTTCTGCTTGTGCAGCGCCACGGGGAAGGGGCGGAGAAAATGGCTGAATTTTTAAGCCTTGAATATGGCCATTACGGCGATGCGCGCCGGATGGAGACCTGGCGCGCGGTTCAGGGGGTGGCGCTTGATATGATCGAAGGCCGCCTGGGCGAGACGCCGCCATCGGTGAATTAGGGCCATTCACGTTTAATCAGAACCGGCCTGCCGGTACGGCATCGGGCTGAACCGGCGGCATATTTGCCTTGGCCACGGATTTTTAAACCCTTTTGCCTATGCTGGCTGCTACAGATCAGTTTAGGGCACCTGGGGCCGGTTCGGGCAAATGAGTTTCATTTCAACACCGTTATCTTCGGCATCCTCGCGGATTGCGCGGATTTTGCCGGGCGCGGCGCTGAAAAGCGGCGAGCGGGGCGGCTTGCTGCACGGCGCTTTGCTGGCCTTTGTCATCCGCGTGGCGAGTGCGGGACTGGCGTTTTTGATGCAGGTTTTGCTGGCGCGCTGGATGGGTGCTCATGAATTTGGCATCTTTGCCTATGTCTGGGTCTGGGTCATTGTCCTTGGCACCCTGACGCCGCTGGGGCTCAATGCGGCGGTTTTGCGCTTTGTGCCGCAATACCGCGAGCAGGGGGATGCGGAAAAACTGCGCGGCTTCTTGTTTGCCGGCCGATGGGTCTCGTTTATCGCCGGGTCTGTTGTTGCTGTTTGCGGCGCGGCTTTTCTCTATGTTGCCGGCGGCGTGGTTGACGAGATTTATCTCGTGCCGTTCTATCTTGCCTTTGTCTGCCTGCCGCTGTTCAGTCTGACCGATTTTCAAGAAGGCATCGGGCGGGCCTGCTCGTGGATAGATCTGGCGCTTGCGCCGCCTTATATATTGCGCCCCGTTTTGCTGCTTTTCTTTATGATGAGCGCGATTTACGCGGGCGCGGCGCCGGATGTCAAAACCGCGCTGTGGTCCGCGATCGGCGCAAGCTGGATTGTGGCGGCGGCGCAGTTTTTATTGCTGCGGCAGCGGTTGCGCCCGGTTGCCGGCAAGGGGGCGCGGCGCTATGATTTTCCCTTATGGCTGAAAGTCTCGCTGCCGCTTTTGCTGGTGGAGGGGTTCTCGCTCTTGTTGTTCAATACCGATATCATGGTGATGAGCCATTATCTGGGCCCGGCCCAACTGGCGCATTACTTTGCCGCCGTCAAGGTGACCGGGCTGATCGGATTTGTCTATTACGCGGTGGTTGCAGCTTCAGCGCAGCGTTTCGCGCAATATGACGCGGCAAAGGATCAGCGGCAGTTGCAATTGCTGGTCAAACAGGCGGCGCGCTGGACGTTCTGGCCCTCGCTCATAGCGGCGATTGTCATTCTGGCCCTGGGCTGGCCGCTCTTGTGGCTGTTCGGGCATGATTTTACCGCCGCATGGCCGGTGATGTTTATCCTCACCGCCGGGTTGCTGGCGCGCGCCTTTGTCGGGCCGCTGGATTATGTGCTGAATATGCTGGGCGAGCAGAATATCAGCGCCGCCATTCTTGGCGCCGCCGCCATGGTCAATCTGGGGCTCAATATCATGCTGATCCCGCAATTCGGCCTGATGGGCGCGGCCAGCGCCACGGCGATATCCTTTGTGATGGTTTCGGTCTTGCTCTCCATTGCCGCCCACAGGCGTCTGGGACTGGGCGTTTTTTCCTTTGTTGCCGATGAAACCGTGCCGGAAGAGGCAAATATTGGCAACCGTCTTTGCACCGCACGCATCCGCGAATTTTCTGATATGCGGGCCAATCCGGCGGAATGGCAGGCGCTCAGTGATCATGCCCTTGCGGCCAACCCGGTTTATGCGCCCGATATGGCGCTGGCGGCATATGAAGCCCTGTTCAAGGGGGAAAAAGGCCTAAAAGCATTGTGCATCTGGCGCGAGGGGGGGGCAAAATCCGGCGGTGCGGAGCTGGTTGGATTTTTCCCGTTTCAGGCTCCGTCATTTCCAGGCGGCGTGATGTCGTCATGGCATCATCTGTATAGTTTTTGCAGCGCTCCGCTGGTTCACAAGGATCATGCCGATGAGGTTTTTGCCGCTCTGCTGGACTGGCTGGGACAGGAAAAAAATATCTACCGGTTACCGATCCTGCCGGTGGACGGGGCCTTTCATGCCGCTCTGCAAAGCGCCTGCGCGGCGCGCGGGGCGCATTACGCGGTTTTGCAGAGCTATGAGCGGGCCGTCCTTTATGCCCGGGATTATGGCGCGGATATTCTGGAAAAATCACTTTCGCGGCAAAGACGAAAAACCCTGGCGCGGCAAATGCGGCGTCTGGAGGAAAACGGCAAGGTTGAATTTAGCGTTTTTGAGCCCGGTGACGATATCGCCGCATGGACGGACGCGTTTTTGAAACTGGAAGCGCGCGGCTGGAAGGGACGGGAGAAAACCGCGATGCTGTGTGATGACGCCGCATCGCTTTTCTTGCGCCGGGCGCTTGCCGCGGCGGAAGCGGGCAAGAGATTGCAGTTTTATTCCTTAAACCTTGCCGGCCGGCCGATTGCCATGAGCATGGCTTTTCAGGCGGGGGATGCGCTGTTTTTCTTCAAGATGGCCTATGATGAAGCCTACCGGGCGCAATCTCCGGGGATGCTGCTGTTTGCGAAAATCACAAAAACGCTGGCGGCTTCGGGCCGTTTTGCCTTTGCCGATTCGTGCTCAACGCCGGATCACCCGCTGCTTGATCATATGTGGCCCGGGCGGCGTTTGGTCGGGGATGTTCTGATCGGACCCGGCGGACCCGGCGGGCCCGGCGGGGCGGCGGGGCAGGTGAAATTCGCCATGACCGTCTTTATGCTGCGCCTGAAGATCAGGCTCAGAGCGCGGGCGAAACGGCTGTTATACCGGTTGAGGGCGCTGGTAAAATAATCGCTCAGCCGCCGATGCGCAGGTTAAGGCCGGATTTCTTTTTTGGCGCCGCGACGACAAGAACCCAGTAATTGCTCAAGGTTGATTTGGGGTTGTGCACCACCGCCATGCCGAAATGAGTGGCAAGTTTGTGTTGCAGATTGCTGCGGTGGGTGGGGCTGTCGTGCCAGGCCTGGATGACTTCTGCTGTAGAATTGCGCCCGGCCGAGACATTCTCGCCCACCGATGACCATGAATATCCGGCCCGGGTCAGCCTTTGCGCCGGATCGGAGCCGTCCGAGCCGGTGTGGGAGACCTTGTTGGTAAAGGCAAGATCGCGCGCATGCTGGCGGGCGGTTTTGATCAAAAGCGGGTGCGGCGTCAGGGGGGGCAGATTATATTTTTTGCGATAGGCGTTCAAAATGCGCCCGGCCTCTGCAATATCAAGTTTGGCGGGCGGATCATTGCGCCGCGCGGCGCTGGAGGTGATGAGCGCCCGGTCCACGGCTGTCGCTCCCGCCGCGCTTACATCGGGCGTGCGGGCGCAGGCGCTCAGGAACAGCGGGGCCAGGATCAGAATGAAAAAGCGGTGCATTGGCGGGTTGTTTTCTTCGGTGATTCGTTGATATTGCGCTACAGCTAAACTGAGCTTGCGTCCGTGGTCAACTGCATGATTGTGTTGTTTTTATGAGTAAGGCTGGAGAAAATGTGCTGGGGGTTATCCTCGCGGGCGGCGGCGGGCGGCGTTTTGGCGGGGCCGACAAGGCATTTGTCACCCTTGCCGGTTCAACTCTGATTGAGCGGGGGATTGAAAGACTGAAACCCCAGGTGGAGGCATTGCTCATCAACGCCAATGGCGATGCGGCGCGGTTTTCAGGCTTTGGCCTGCCGGTTGTGGCCGACAGTATTGCGGATGGCGGGCCGCTGGCGGGCGTGCTTGGCGCAATGGAATGGGCGCGCCGCAATGCGCCCGAAACGGGCCGGATTTTGACGATCGCCGTTGATACGCCGTTTTTCCCACCCGATTACCGCGAAAAGATGCTGCGCCATCGCGCTGAAGAGAGCGCCATGCTTGCCTGCGCGGCGTCTTCGGAGCGGCTGCATCCGGTGTTTTGCCTGTGGCCGGTAAGCCTGGCGGCTGATTTGCGCGCCGCGCTTGAGGATGAGGGTTTGCGCAAGGTCCGGGTTTTCATGAAGCGCTATCAATGCGCCAGAGTCACCTTCGAATCAGATGAAGGGCGGGACCCGTTTTTCAATATCAATACAGCGGAGGACAAGCTGGAAGCTGAAAAACGGCTTGTTACGAGCGGCTGACATATTTGCCGGCGGGCCATGAGGGGGCCGAAATCGGCTCGCCCAGATTGGCCTCGATGAGGCGGGTGCGCGCATCGAGCAGGCGGCCCACCAGCCCCGGTTCGATTTTGGCGAATGCGGCTTCATCCTGCACCCGTTTCACCACAATGCCCAAAAGCTCGGTGATGGCGTTGCCAACCGAGTTTTGCGATATGGTTACGATCAACCGCCCGGCCTCATCACGGTAGAGAATTTGTTTATAGGCGGGCCGCCAGCGGATTTCATTGGCGAAAAGCGGGTCCTGAATCACCTGCTCGCGCAGATCGCGCGCCACGCGGACAAAGCGGCTGGAGCCCAAAAGAACATCATTGATCCGGGAGGGGAAATTGGCCTCGGACGGGATTTTTTCCTCCCCCGTCGCCACGAGCGAGAAGAATGTGCGGTAAAAATCGAGAAAGCCGCGCAATATCTGCTCATACTCATACCAGAAATACTGGTTTTTGAGCATTTTGGCGCCGTCCTTAAGCTCCCATGCGGGCAGGCCCTGGGGATAGCCGGTCAGTTTCAGGGCGCATTGATCAGAGGGCAGGGGGGTGAGGATTTGCAGATCAAGCACCTCGAGAAACTCATGATAAACATCGTTGAGATGGCGCAGAAACAAGGTGTTGTGACCGCTGTCGGTCAGGTTCGGGTCATTGGGGTCGGCGTCTTCCGCGGCGCGCAGGTCGTCCATGGGGAACACCATGAAATGGTTGTGGATCATCCTTATGCTGGGGACGCCGGGCTTGTTGAGCGGCCAGGTGGAATCCAGTGAGGCCTCGCCGCACAAAATCAGATGTTTTTCCGGGTCCGGATAGGTCTCCAGCATATAATCAACCAGAATCTGGGTCATTTTCGACCAGACTTTTTTCTGCTGCCGCGCCATCTGGTCGCGGCGCACCGGGCGGCCGAGCGGATCGAGAATCCGCCTTGAAGTGTCAAGGATCACGGAGGTGTCAAACTCGGAAGAATGCCCGATCAGCTTGCGGTACATGAGCAAATCTTCCGGCGTCCGGAACAGGCCGTTCTCCGTCGCCAGATTTTTCAGATTGGCGGGCGAGTTAAAAAACTCCACCGGCGCCATGCCTTCGGGTATGGCGAGAGACAATTTGGGCCGCGGAGTGATGATCTTGCGGGCGGCGGGTTTTTCAGGCTTCATGATGGATCAGGCCCTTCAGGAATATGACAGAGCGCTAATATATACCAAAACCTAGCGTTTCGAATAGCCCAGAATGGTTTGCACCAGTTTGCCGTTCAGCCGCAGCTTTTTATATTGGGTGCGCAGCCTCTGATTGGTGTTGGCGATCTGCTCGCTGCGGGCGTTGAAATAGTCGGTCTGGGCGTCAAGAAGTTCAAAAACCGTGCGCTTGCCGGCCTTGAACTGTTCGATATAAAGGCGCCTGACCTTGGCGCTCGCGCTCAGCCGGGCGCGGATCGAACCGGCTTTTGACGCGCTGGCGCTGGCGGTCTGGGCGCTGTTTCTGTATTCTTGCAGCAATTCATTGCGAAGCTTTTCATAGCGCATCTCGTTTTCCTGAATGCGCGCCTTGATCTGCATGATGCCGTGCTGCCGGGCGCCGCCGTCAAACAGTGAGTAGCTCAGTTTGATCATGCCGCGGAAATCATGCGCCCGGTTGTTTCTGCCGCTGATATTTTTCTTGGAATTGCCATAGCCTTCAAATGTGAGTTTGGGCAGCCGGCCGCGTCTGGCGGTGCTGAGCTGGCGGCGCAGGGATAGGATATCTTCCTGAACGGCAAGCAAAACGGGATTTTCGGCCAGTTTGGCTTCAATCTCCGCCGGATTGGCGCTGAAGGTCTTGTGGTCAAGATCAGGCGGCGGCGCCAGCCGTCCGGGGTAAAGCCGGGTGATCTTGCGAAACTCTTCCTTGGCGGCCTGAAGCTTTGATTCCATATCTATCAGATTGGCCTTGGCGCTTTCTTGCCTTGAGGCGACGCGTTTTGTATCGGCGGCGGTGGCGTTGCCGCCTTCTTCGTTGGCCTTTACAAGCTTGAACAGCTTTTTATGGGCGGCGACATTCTGCCGGGATATGCCGACGAAGCGGCGCGCTTCGAGAACGTCAATATAGGCGGAGGCAACGGTCAGTACAATTTCATCGGTTTTGTCCACCAGATGAAATTTGGAAGAGGAGAGAAGGGCCCTGGCTCTGGCGATGTCGCTGAAGGTTTTGCCGAAATCAAACAGGTTTTGCCGGATGGTGACGCTGGCTTCCTGCCTCAGCACGTTCTTGCTGTTTTTGGTGACCAGATAGGTATCTTCCGAACCTGCTGCTATGGAGATATCGATTTTTGGATACAGGGCGGCTCTGGCAACGCCGATGGCGTGCTTGGAGTCTTCGGTTCGGGCGCGGGCGATGCCGATTTCGGGGTTTTCAAGAATGGTTTTGGCGACAACTTCGGCCAGATTCATCGGGCCGCCATCTTGCAGATAACGCGAACGGGTATCGCGGTAATCGGCGGCGATGGAACCGGTTGACAACCGGCGCGCAAGATCGGGTCCGGGGACAAGAGAACCGGTGCTGCCGGTGATGAGGCCGCGGGCGGTTGTTTCTTTCCGCTTCGGGGGCTGGGCTGAAAGAAGGGCCGTTTTTACCGCGGCGGTTGCGGCGGCGGATTTTTCAGGTACGGGCATTGCCGGGGTATAAAGACCCGATATCAGTTGTTTTCTCAGCCGTGAAAAAGAGGCGGGAGGCCGCTTTTCGGCCCGGGTCTTCAGCAGGTGCGTTTTGCCGGGGCGTCGCACCCTGGCGGAGAAAATGTTTTTGCGGCGAGCGGGGGGAGGAGGCAGGATGGCCGTATCGGGACGATTTGCATTTTGGACCCCGTCGCGGTCCGGCATCAATCCGGTGAGCAACATCTTGCGGGCGAGATCTGAATCGGCGAGGGTTTTTTCCCTTGAGCGCCGCGGTTTCCCGGCCCGTTCGGATGGGGGCGATTTTGCGGTCTTCTTTCCGGCGGTTTCGGAGATCAGTCCGGTCAAAAGTTGTTTTTTCAGATTTGGCGCAATTCTGGAAGCAGGGCATTCATTTGCGCCGGAGCGGGGCTTGAGGCTGTTGGCGGAATTGCATTTTGGCGCTTCGAGCGCCTTTGCGCCCAAGGCAAGCGGCGGGGCTGACAGGCTGGTCATCACCAGCAGCCCTGCCAGCGCGGTTTTGCGCCGGGTGTATGTATTGCGGGGTCTCGCGATGGCCCGTTTATCCTTTTTGTTCAAGAGCCTCTGTCCGGCGGCGAATCTTACCGCTGCACATTATATATGTTAGAATAAATTAACCTTAATGATCAGTTAATAGCCCCGGTTTTCAGCCGTAACTTTCAGAGGTTGTTTTGTCCGTATTCCCTTGATGGAACACTCAAAATGCGCAAGCGGAGGGGCCGAGCGGATTTTTGCCGCCCTACCAGGCGGTTGCGGGCAAGTAAACCGACCGGTTCAAGCGTGTTTCCACAACGCTTTTCCGGGCGGGACAAGGTATGACGAAGCCATTTTAAACCGGTCATACAAGGCGTTACCGAATGTATATATTTATATAAAAATTAAAAAATACAGCTTTGTGTTAATGGCAAATTGATATTTATTATTTCATCGTAAAAATGATATTATATTAATTCAATATTAATAGGATTTATTTTGTTTTTTGGATAAATTATATTAAATCATTATCTCGTTTCTCCTTGTAATACGTTTGTATTTTGTTAGCTATTATCTGTGAATCTTCTTTCCGGACATTGCCAGGGACGGGTTTGGCGGACATCTGTGTCAGCCGGCCATTGACGGGCTGTGGATGAAATCCGGCGTGAGCATTACGCTGGGTCAAGCTGTTGGAAGAGTAGCGTTATGAGTTCTGTCAAGCCCGACAATTCTCCCGATCCCCAATCCCCTGATACGGCGCAAAAACAAGGTGAGCAAAATACCCTGCCGGATGTCCGCCGCGCCGCCGGAGCGGAACTGGCCGGAGACGAGCGGCTTGTCGCCAGACCCGAAGCCGGCGCGACAGAGGTTCTCACGATCAGGGACGAAGCCCGGCTGCTGTTTGATTTTTCTCTCGATGATGTGAAATTCTCGCTGACCGATGTTGATCTGGTGATCACCTTTCCGGACGGGGCGAAGATTATCCTGCTTGAATTCGGCATGCAGCTCACCACCGATATGAACCGTGAGATTGCGTTCGCCGGCACACAGGTCACGCCGGAAACCATTCTGGCCCGGGTGGGGCATTTCAATACAACCAATATTCCGGATTCAGCCAGTTTTTCGGCGGCGGCGGCGGATGAAAAATCCGATGCGGAGAAAAAACCGGCGGATTCTGAATCTGATGCCCAAAGCGATGCCGCTTC
>CAZIVB010000016.1:13657-20217 GCA_964542565.1 uncultured Hyphomicrobiales bacterium
GCTGAAGCCCCGGGGCAGGAGTTTTCAAGCGAATCCTCAAAGGAGAAAGAGCAGAATACTGCCGGGAAAGGCGATGGAGAGGCGGAAGAAAGCCGTACCCGGATTGAGGAAAAAATTGCCGATTTTGATGTTGACGCCACCAGCAATGATTCCTCCAGTGCGCCGCCGGTGGAAGAGGGCATTCCAAACGCAATCGATCTTCCGGTCTCCAGCGTTAATATCCGGCTTCTTGGTGTTGCCGACCAGACCACCTCGCTTCTGCCGGGCGGCGGGGTCGAGGTCAGGGGCAGCGGTGCAATCGAAAAAGCGGTAACCGATGATAGTTTTCCGGTGCAAAGCACCGCCGAGCGCCTGACGGGCAGCAGCGGCGATGATGTTCTTTACGCCGATGACCCGAATGATATGCCGCAGGGCAGTTTTGTCCGGTTGCTGGAAATTGACGCGACCATGCCAAAGCCGGGCTGGACGCCGACATCCGCGCGCATCACCGGCCTGCCGGACGGGTATTCGGTTCTGGACTCCACCGATGATAACGGCGCTTTTGTCATTGCGCCCGAACAAAGCGATCCCAACAAGATTTTTGTCAAGTTGCATTACACCCTGCCCGACAGCAATACGGCCGCCGACAGCAATGGATTTTTAGAAACCTTCACGCTCAATATTGACTATGCGGTTACAAACGGAGGGCTGGAAAGCCAGACTTCGGCAACCGCGCGCTTTGCCATTCGCGATGTGGCCAGCGCCGCGGATGCAAAATATGTCGATACGGTCACGAATGAGAATGTCTATATTCTCGCGCGCAATCCGGCCGGCAATATTATTGACGCCGGGGCCGGTGATGACCTGATTTATGCCGGGGCGGGTGGCAATTCCATAAATGGCGGCAGCGGGTTTGATCAGGTCTCCTACCGGCAGTCCCATGAGGCGGTTTTTGTCGATTTGCAAGATCACTCCGCTTCTGGCGGCTATGCCGAACATGACACGCTCACCGGCATTGAAGCCCTTGAAGGCTCGGCCTATGCCGATCACCTGAGCGGCGATGACAGCGACAATTCGCTGACCGGCGGCGCCGGGGCCGACAGGCTTATTGGCCGGGGCGGCACGGATACGTCCCTTTACAGCGCCTCTGATGCCGGGGTGGATGTCAATCTGGCGACCGGGACGGGAAGCGGCGGCGATGCAAGCGGGGATACGCTGGAGGGGATTGAGAATCTGACCGGCTCGGAATTCAGCGATACCCTGACCGGTGATGGCAACGCCAATGTTCTTGAAGGCGCGGCGGGCGATGATGTTCTGACCGGCGGCGCCGGGGCCGATACGCTCGATGGCGGGGCGGGGGTTGATCTTGCCGATTACAGCGTTTCAAATGCCGGGGTTCATGTCGATCTGGAAGCGGGCACGGGCTCTGGCGGCGATGCGGCGGGCGATAGCCTGAGCCATATCGAAAATCTTGATGGTTCCGGGTTTGCCGATACGCTGAGCGGTGATGCGGCCGCCAATACCCTCAAGGGGGCGGCGGGCGATGATACGCTGAGCGGCGGCGGCGGGAATGATGTGCTTGATGGCGGCGCGGGCGATGATACGCTGAGCGGCGGTGCGGGCAGCGATCAGCTCCTTGGCGGCGCGGGCTCGGACACGGCTGATTACAGCAGCGCCTCAAGCGTGGTTGTGGTCAATCTGGCAACGGGGAGCGGCATTGGCGGCGATGCCCAGGGCGATGTGCTCATCGGGATTGAAAATCTCGTCGGCTCCTCCCGGAATGACAATCTGAGCGGCGATGAAAACGGCAATATTTTATCCGGCGGGGCCGGAAACGACACGATTGCAGGCGCAGAGGGAAACGACAGGCTCGATGGCGGTCTGGGCAATGATCTGCTGGCCGGAGGCGATGGCGAGGATACGCTCCTCGGCGGCGCGGGCGATGACACGCTTGAAGGGGCCGAAGGGGCCGATATTCTGGATGGCGGTTCGGGCGATGATATCTTAAGCGGCGGCGCGGGGGATGACAATCTGTCCGGCGGCGATGGTGATGATGTGCTCGAAGGCGGTATCGGCGCCGATATCCTGTCCGGCGGCGCAGGCAACGATGCGGTTGACTACAGCGCTTCGGCCGAGGCCATCACCATCAATCTTTCCACCAGCCTGAATATCGGCGGCGAGGCAAATGGCGATACACTTTCGGGAATTGAAAGCATTACCGGAACGGCCTTTGACGATTCGCTCACCGGGGACGGGGCCGCCAACAGGCTGGTCGGCGGCGCGGGCAATGATACGCTGACCGGGTTTGCCGGGGCGGATACACTTATCGGCGGCGCGGGGGTGGATCTGGTTGATTATTCAGCTTCAGCCACAGGGGTCCGTGTTGACCTTGCTGCCGGTACAGGTTCGGGCGGCGATGCGCAGGACGATGCGTTGAGCCAGATTGAAAACCTCACCGGCTCGGATCATGCCGATGTCCTGACCGGGGATGGCAATGCAAATACACTGCTTGGCGGTGCGGGCGACGATACGCTGAGCGGCGGCGGCGGCGCGGATGTTCTCGATGGCGGTTCAGGCGCCGATACGGCCGATTATTCGGCTTCTTCATCCGCCATACATCTCAATCTCGATGGCAGCGTATCCACGGGAGGCGATGCCGATGGCGATAGGGTGAGCAATATCGAGCATGTTGTCGCAACCAGATTGTCAGATACCTTAACGGGGACCGGAACGGCTGAGATTTTTGACGGCGGTTCGGGTAATGACGAAATTTCTGCTCTTGGCGGTGATGATGTTCTTCGCGGTCAGGATGGCGATGATGTTTTAAGCGGCGGCGCCGGGGCGGACCGGCTTGAGGGCGGCGCGGGCGATGACACGCTTGAGGGCGGTGCGGGAACAGATACGCTGATCGGCGGCGCGGGAACGGACACCGCCAGCTATGCCGGCTCATCGGCGGCGGTAAGCGTTAATCTTGTAACGGGCTCCGGCTCGGGCGGCGATGCAGCCGGAGATATATTAAGCGGTATCGAGCATGTTGCCGGGTCGGATTTTGCCGATACGCTGATCGCTGCTGGCAGCGGCAGCGCGCTGGATGGCGGCGCGGGCGATGATTTGCTTGTGGGCGGCGGCGGCGCGGACCGGTTCAGCGGCGGTTCGGGCAGCGATACGGTTGATTATTCGGCTTCGGCAGGGTCGGTAAATGTTGATCTTGATGCCGGGACCGGGACCGGCTCGGACGCCGAGGGTGATACGTTCAGCCGGGTGGAAAACCTGATCGGCAGCGCCCAGGATGACATTCTGGGCGGCGATGCGGCGGTCAATGTGCTGAGCGGCGGGGCGGGCAATGATACGCTGGAGGGCCGCGGCGGCGCGGATGTGCTCGATGGCGGCAGCGGCGTTGATCTGGCCGATTACAGCGAATCCTTTTATGGCGTCTTTGTCGATCTGGATACGGGCGCGGGCGCGGGCGGCGATGCCGCTGGTGACGTGCTGGCAAATATCGAAGGCGTGATCGGTTCGGCCAAGGCGGATACGCTCAAGGGGGACGCGCAGGACAATACCCTTGTCGGCGGCGCCGGCGGTGATGTTTTGAGCGGCGGCGGCGGCGATGATACTCTCGATGGCGGCGCGGGCAATGATACTCTTGTCGGCGGCGCCGGGGCGGATGATCTGACCGGCGGCGCCAATGCCGATACCGCCGATTATTCGGCATCGGCGAGCGGGGTTATGGTCAGTCTTGCAACCGGAACCGGTCTTGGCGGCGATGCTGAAGGCGATACGCTCAGCCAGATTGAAAATATCACCGGAACGGCGCAGGCGGATACGCTGAGCGGCGATTCTGAGGCCAATATCCTGACCGGCGGGGCCGGTGATGATGTGCTTTCCGGCGGCGGCAGCGCCGATGTTCTTGATGGCGGCGCGGGCAATGATACCGCCCGCTATGCGTCTTCGGCCGCCGGTGTTGCGGTTGATCTGAACACAGGAACAGGCTCCGGCGGCGATGCCCAGGGCGATAGCCTGAGCGGGATTGAAAATGTCAGCGGCTCGGCTCATGCCGATCTGCTTACCGGCGACGGGGCGGCGAATGTTTTAAGCGGCGGCGCGGGCGATGATACGCTTGTCGGCGGCGCGGGCGGCGATACGCTTGATGGCGGCACCGGCGCCGATATTGCCGATTACAGCGCCTCATCATCCGCCGTCAATATCAATCTGGCAACGGGGCTGATATCCGGCGGTGACGCGGCCGGAGACAGTTTCAGCAGCATCGAGGGGCTTAAGGGCAGCGGCTATAATGATACGCTTATCGGCGATAGCGGCGCCAATACGCTCAGCGGCGGCGCGGGCGATGACAGCCTTGAAGGCGGCGACGGGGCCGACAGCATCAATGGTGGAACCGGTGTTGATACCGTAACATACGCAAGGTCTTCCGGCGCCGTAACGGTTGATCTGCAAAGCGGCACCGGCACGGGCGGCGCGGCGGCGGGTGATACGTTCTCCGGGATCGAAAATATTACCGGCTCAACGCTTGATGACACGCTCATCGGGGATGTCAGCGACAACACCCTGACCGGCGGTCTGGGCGATGATAATCTGAGCGGCGCCTTTGGCGATGACAATCTGAGCGGCGGTGATGGCGACGATGTGTTATCCGGCGGCGTGGGGGCCGATATCATCAATGGCGGGGCCGGTGTGGACAGAGCGGATTACAGCTTGTCAACCAGCGGCGTGAGCGTCAGCCTGAGTTCCAATACGGGAAGCGGCGGTGAGGCCGAGGGCGATATTCTGAGCGGCATCGAGAATCTGACCGGCTCGGCTCATGATGATACCCTGACGGGAAACGCCGTTGTTAACGCTCTTGATGGCGGGACGGGCAATGATGCGCTTGCGGGCGGGGCCGGCGCGGATATCCTGACCGGCGGCGAGGGTGATGATACTCTGAGCGGCGGCGAGGGCGCGGATGTCATAACCGGCGGCGCCGGAACCGATACGGCGGATTACAGCTCGTCATCAGCGGCGGTCAATGTTGATCTTGCGGCAGGAACCAATAGCGGCGGCGATGCAACGGGCGATACCCTGAGCGGGATTGAAAGTCTTACCGGCTCTGGCTTTGACGATACTCTCAGCGGTGATGCATCGGCAAATACGCTTGACGGGCAGGCGGGGGATGATGTGCTGAGCGGCGGTGCGGGCGCCGATGCGCTTGATGGCGGCAGCGGCGATGACCGGCTCATCGGCGGCGGCGGCGGCGATACGCTGAACGGTGGTGCCGGACGCGATATCGCCGATTACAGCAGTTCAGCCGGGGCTGTGAGTGTTTCCCTCCAAAGCGGTGTTGGTTCCGGCGGTGATGCCCAGGGCGATGCCCTGAGCGGGATCGAGGATGTCTATGGCTCGGCGCTTGCCGATGTGCTGACGGGCGATGCGGCGCCGAACCGGCTGAACGGCAACCATGGCGATGATACGCTCAGCGGCGGGGCCGGCGATGATATTCTCGATGGTGGTCTTGATGATGATTCGCTTGAGGGCGGTTCCGGGGGCGATACGCTGATCGGCGGCGCGGGATCAGATACGGCGCTTTACAGCAATTCGGCAACAGCCGTCAGCGTTGACCTTGCCGCAGGGACCGGTTCAGGCGGGGATTCAGAGGGTGACAGTTTCTCGGCAATTGAAAACATCACAGGTTCGGCGTTTGACGATAATCTCACCGGCGACGGGGCGGCGAATATTCTGAACGGCGGCGCCGGGGCGGACACTCTTGATGGCGGCGCCGGGGCGGATAATGTGCTGGGCGGCGCCGGAGCCGATATTCTCAGCGGCGGCGCGGGCGATGATACGCTCAATGGCGGCACAGGTAATGATACGCTCACCGGCGGCGCCGATGCCGATACGCTGATCGGCGGCGGCGGTACGGATACTGCCGATTACAGCGCCTCGGCGCTGGCGGTCAATGTTGATCTTGCCTCCGGCGTTGGCACGGGCGGCGATGCGGGCGGCGACAGCTATTCAGAAATCGAGAATGTTACCGGCTCTGCGCTCGGTGATACGCTGACGGGCAATGCCGGAGTGAACACCCTTGATGGCGGCGCGGGCGATGATAATATTTACGGCGGCGCCGGGGCGGACACCCTGCTTGGCGGCGCGGGGGATGATGTTCTGGACGCTGGCTCCGGCGATGATATTTTAAACGGCGGGGCGGGCAATGATACGCTGACCGGCGGCGCCGGGGCGGATGTGCTGACCGGCGGCGCGGGCACCGACAGCGCCGATTACACCGCCTCCAACGGCGCGGTGAGCGTTGATCTTGGCGCCGGTACGGGCGCTGGCGGCGATGCGCAGGGCGATAGCTTCTCCGGCATTGAAAACGTCACCGGCTCGGCCTATGCCGATACGCTGACGGGGGATGCAAATGTCAATGCGCTCAGTGGCGGCGCGGGCGATGATGTGCTGCAAGGCGGTGCGGGGGCCGATGCGCTTGATGGCGGCGCGGGCACGGATATTGCCGATTATTCAGCTTCGGCGGCGGCTGTGAGCGTTAATCTTGGCACGGGAGCAGCTTCGGGCGGCGATGCGGCGGGGGATAC
>CAZIVB010000017.1:0-19731 GCA_964542565.1 uncultured Hyphomicrobiales bacterium
ATTTTACATTGATCATCGACTGGCCGATCATGGCGCAGCCGCCCATGCCGCCAAAAAAACCGGTGACCACATTGGCCACCCCTTGCGCCGCGCATTCACGCGAGGCCCCGCCGCCCTTGCCGGTTATCTCGCCGATAAGGTTCAGGGTCAGCAGGCTCTCAATCAGGCCGATCGCCGCCAGAATGAGCGCATAGGGAAAGATAATTTTCAGGGTCTCGAGATTGAGCGGCACCATGGGGATATGAAATTGCGGCAAACCGCCCTTGATGGAGGCCAGATCCCCCACCCGCGGCACATCAATGCCAAAAAAGATCACCAGCGCGGCCACCACCACAATCCCGGCCAGCGGGGCGGGGATAGCGCCGGTGATTTTCGGCATGACCCAGATAATGAACATGGTCAGGGCGACAAGTCCCAGCATGAGGATGAGCGGCCAGCCGGACATCCACACCCGCGCGCCGTCCGGCCCCGCGATTTGAAACTGGCTGAGCTGGGCAAGGAAAATGACAATGGCGAGCCCGTTGACAAAGCCCAGCATCACCGGGTGCGGCACCAGCCGGATGAACTTGCCCAGATGAAAAACCCCGGCAAGGACCTGCAATATCCCCATTAGCACCACGGTGGCGAACAGATATTCAACCCCGTGCTTGGCGACCAGCGCCACCATGACCACCGCCAGCGCGCCGGTCGCGCCCGAGATCATGCCGGCGCGGCCGCCGAAAACCGCCGTGATCAGCCCGACCATAAAGGCGGCGTAAAGCCCCACCAGCGGATGCACCCCGGCGACAAAGGAAAACGCCACCGCCTCGGGCACCAGCGCCAGCGCAACGGTAAGCCCGGAGAGAATCTCGGTCTTGATGCATTCGGGCGAGCACAGATTGGGGCGGTTTTCTTTTAATTTGGCAATAGAGAGTTGCGCGGCAAAGGCGCCAAGCGTTGGCCTGATCACGTAAGGTATCCATTTTCGGGAGATTTTTTGAAAGTTGCAGCCTTCATAAACCAATTGGGGGAAAATGCAAAAAAATTCTGTGCAATGGTTTCCCCGCTTCCGAATGGACTGCCAGGCTATAACGGCATGTATCTTTGCGCCAGCCGGGCCAGATACGAGACCCCGTAAGCTATGGCCTCGTCATTGAAATCATAAGACGGGTTATGCAATCCGGCGCTGTCCCCGTTGCCGATAAAGACAAAAGCGCCGGGCCGCGCCTCAAGCATGAAGGAAAAATCCTCGCCCCCCATCACCGGCGCCATATCCATGATGACATTTTCCTCCCCGGCGATTTCAGCCGCAACCTCGCCCGCAAAAGCGGTCTGGGCGGCGTGGTTCTTGGTTGGCGGGTATTCGCGCGAATAGGTGATATCGGCGGTGCAGCCATAAGCGCCCGCAACCTTGGTGATGATCTCCTGAATGCGGCTTTCGGCATGATCGCCCACATGGCGCTCCAGCGAGCGGATGGTGCCGGAAAGATGCGCCTTTTGCGGAATGACATTATCCGTCGTACCGGCCTGAAATGTGGTGATCGAGACCACAACCGGTTGCAGCGGGTCAACATTTCGTGAGGCAAAGGACTGAACCGCCTGCACAATTGCCGAACCGGCGATGATCGGATCAATGCATGAATGCGGTTTTGCCGCATGGCCGCCCTTGCCGGTGATGGTAATGGCGATAAAATCAGCCGCCGCCAGCAAGGTTCCGCTGCGCGTGGCGAAACTGCCCACCGGCAGGCCGGGATAATTATGCAGCCCGTAAATCTCATCGATGCCGAAGCGTTCCATCAACCCGTCGTCGATCATTGCTTTTGCCCCCGCGCCGCCTTCTTCGGCCGGTTGAAAGACAAGCGCCACCGCGCCGTTGAAATTGCGCCTTTCACATAAATATTTTGCCGCCCCCAGCAGCATCGCCGTATGCCCGTCATGGCCGCAGGCATGCATTTTACCTGAAATTTGCGAGGCATGGGGTCTCTTGGAAACCTCGCTCATGGGCAGCGCGTCCATATCGGCCCGCAGGCCGATCACCTTGCCGCTTGTCATGGCCTTGCCGTTGATAACGCCCACCACGCCCGATTTGCCGATGCCGGTGACAATCTCATCGACGCCAAACCCGCGCAGCAGCTCTTCAACCCGCCCGGCCGTGCGCGGCACGTCATAGAGCAGTTCAGGATGGGCGTGAAAATCCCGGCGCCATGCGGTGACTTCGTCGCTAAGCTCGGCAACGCGGTTGATTACGGGCATATCCGGGGGTGATCCTTCTCAAGGTTTCTTTTCATGAACAAGAAGGCCCTCGCGGCGAAATTGTCAAGCACCCGCCGGCCCGGAGACGATCAAGAAATATTTGCATGTCAGGCGGTCTCTGATAGAGTATCAGAATCTGGCTAAATATTAGATATTGCTTAAGTAATTTCTATATCGCAGATGTAAAAAACAACCGGGAGGAAAAAATGCAAAAGGCTTTGGTTCTTGATGCGGGTAAATGCACCGGCTGCAAACAGTGCGAGCTTGCCTGCTCTTTCGAGCATGAGGGAATATTCAATGTGTCGCGCTCGCGCATCCGCGTGTTCATTTTTGAGCAAGAAGCGCGCTTTGTCCCTTACACCTGCACCCAGTGCGATCAGGCCTGGTGCATGCAGGTTTGCCCGGTGGGCGCCATCACCTCGGATGCGGCGACGGGAGTAAAATCGGTCAATGCCGCCACCTGCGTCGGCTGCAAGGTCTGCACCATTGCCTGCCCCTTCGGCACCATCAATTACAACGCCATCAGCGGCAAGGTTGAAAAATGCGATCTGTGCGGCGGCGACCCGGCCTGTGCCCGCGAATGCCCGACAGGCGCCATCACCTTCATTGACTCAAACCTGGCCGGTTATGAAAAAATGCAGGACTGGGCTCATAAAACCGATACAGCGCCCCAGGCGGCGTCATAAGGGGAGGACAACACTCATGTCATGGACAAAAAAAATCCTGCGCGTCAATCTGACAACGGGAAGCTGCACACCAGAAGCGCTCAATATGGATTGGGCAAACCAGTATATCGGCCAGCGCGGTCTGGCGACCAAATACCTGACCGAAGAGATCGACCCCAAGGTTGATCCGCTCTCGCCCGACAACAAGATGATCTTCGCCACCGGGCCGCTCACCGGCACCGGCGCTTCCACCAGCGCGCGCTATTCGGTCATCACCAAAGGGGCGCTCACCGGCGCGATCTCCTGTTCCAATTCCGGCGGCTATTTCGGCAATGAGCTGAAAAATGCCGGTTGGGACATGGTTATTGTCGAGGGCAAAGCGCCAAAACCGGTTTATCTTTACATCTGCAATGATGTGGCCGAGCTGCGTGATGCCGCCGAAATCTGGGGAACCTCGACCTGGAACACCGAAGAATGGATCAAGAAAACCCATCAGGACCCGGTGATGCGGGTGGCCTCGGTCGGCATTGCGGCCGAAAACGGCGTTTTGTATTCCGCCATCGTCAATGATCTGCACCGGGCGGCGGGCCGCTCCGGCGTCGGCACGGTCATGGCGTCGAAGAACCTGAAAGCCATCGGTGTGCGCGGCACATTGGGCGTTGGCGTAAATGACCCGGAAGCCTTCATGAAAGCGGCCAGCGCCGCCAAGAAGGTGCTGGCGGACAACGCGGTCACCGGCGTCGGTCTGCCGACCCACGGCACACAGATATTGATGAATGTCATCAATGAAATCGGCGCGCTGCCCACCCGCAACGCCGAAGATGTGCAGTTTGAAAACGCCGCCGATATTTCCGCCGAGGCCATGCGTGAGACGCGCCGCGACGGCACCACCAATCTGGTCGCCAATCAGGCCTGTTTTGGCTGCACCATCGCCTGCGGCCGTGTCTCCCGGATTGACCAGGCCCATTACACGGTGGTGAACCGGCCCGAATACTGGGGCGCATCGGGCGGGCTGGAATATGAAGCCGCCTGGGCTCTGGGGGCCGCCACCGGCATCAAGGATCTCGAGGCGCTCACCTATGCCAACTTTATCTGCAATGAACAGGCGATTGATCCCATCACCTTCGGCGCCACCCTCGGCGCGGCGATGGAGCTTTATGCCGCTGGCGTCATCACCGATGCCGATACCGGCGGCGTGGCGCTCAATATGGGCTCGGCCGAGGCGCTCACCACCATGGTGGAGCTGACCGGCAAGGGCGAGGGCTTTGGCGCCGTGCTGGGGCTCGGCTCCAAGCGCCTGTGCGAAAAATACGGCCATCCCGAGCTGTCCATGTCGGTCAAGGGGCTGGAGTTTCCCGCCTATGACCCGCGCGGCATTCAGGGCATCGGCCTTAACTACGCCACCTCCAACCGCGGCGCCTGCCATGTGCGCGGCTACACGGTGGCTTCGGAAGTGCTCGGCATCCCGGAAAAAACCGACCCGCTGGTTACCGAAGGCAAGGCCGGGCTGGTGAAAGCCTTCCAGGACGCCACCGCGGCGGTGGATTCGGCCGGGATCTGCCTGTTCACCACCTTCGCCTGGTCGCTGGAGGATATCGCGCCGCAGGTCGATGCCGCCTGCGAGGGGGAGTGGACGGTGGACACCATGCTGGAGGCGGGCGAGCGCATCTGGAACATGGAGCGCCAGTTCAATATCGCCGCCGGATTTACCGGCAAGGATGACACCTTGCCCCGGCGTCTGCTGAAAGATGCCGCCAAGACCGGCCCCGCCAAGGGTCTGGTGAGCGGTCTCGACAAGATGCTGCCCGAATATTACGAGCTGCGCGGCTGGTCGGCGGACGGCGTCCCCAGCGGCGAGACCTTAAGCCGCCTCGGGCTGTAACCTATGCATTACGGGCCATCTGCTGTCGCAGGTGGCCCTTGTCTTATTTGCTGGAGATATTGAAATATGCGCCATGTCATCATAGGCACGGGACCTGCCGGTGTGAATGCGGCTGAAACCTTGCGGAAACTTGACGCCAATGCCAAAATTACCCTGATCGGCGGTGAGCGCGAAGCGCCTTATTCGCGCATGGCCATCCCCTATGTGCTGAGCGGCGCGATTTCCGAGGCCGGAACGCGCCTGCGTCAGGAACCGGGATATTTTGACCGGGCGCGGGTAAATGTCGTCTCCGGGCCCGCGGCGCGGGTGGATACGCAGCACAAGGCGGTGGAGCTTGTTGGCGGCAATATTATCGAATATGACCGCCTGCTGATCGCGGCGGGCGCAAGCCCCATCAAACCGCATGTCCCCGGCCTTGATCTGCCCGGGGTGCATCATTGCTGGAGCCTTGCCGATATGCGCGCCATAGAAAGCCTGGCGGGTAAGGGCGATAATGTGGTGCTGATGGGAGCGGGCTTTATCGGCTCGATTATCCTTGAATCGCTCAAATCACGCGGCGTCAATCTCACCGTGGTCGAGGTTGAAGACCGCATGGTGCCCCGAATGCTTGATGAAACCGCCGGCGCCCTGCTCAAAAGCTGGTGCGAAAGCAAAGGGGTGAGCGTGCGCACCGGCACCAGAATTGAGAAGGTGGAGGCCGGGGCGGCGGAGGGCCTGAGAGTTCATTTGAGCGATGGCGCGGCCCTTGACGCCAGACTTCTGGTTGTCGCCGCCGGGGTCAAACCGAATACCGAATTCCTTATCGGCAGCGGCGTCGAGATCGATCGCGGCATTCGGGTTGATGCGCGCCAGCAAACCAGCGTCTCCGGTATTTATGCCGCCGGTGATATCGTCCAGTCGCGTGATTTTTCCACCGGCAAAACCGCCGTGATGGCCATTCAGCCGGTGGCGGTTGACCATGCCCGTATCGCGGCGGTGAATATGACCGGCGGGGAGGCGCAATATCAGGGCGCGCTGGCCATGAATGTGCTTGATACCATGGGGCTCATCTCCACCTCTTTTGGCCTTTGCGGCGGGGCGGCGGATGAACAAAGCGCCATCGCGCTCGATGCGGGGGCCTATAAATATATGCGGCTTGAATTTGACGGCAATGTTCTGGCGGGAGCCCAGAGCCTTGGCCTGCCCGAGCATATCGGCGTCTTGCGCGGTTTCATTCAGAGCCGGCTTGATCTGGGGGTCTGGAAAGAGCGTCTGGCGGAAAATCCGCTGCGTCTGGCCGAGGCCTATGTGGGGATAACGAACGGGGTTTGAACAAGGAATAAATATGACAATAACCCTCAAACTGTTCTCGATACTGGAGAAACATCTCCCCGCCGGCGCGGTGCGCAATCAGGCCAAAATCGAAATTGAAGAGGGCGCATCGGTTGGCGATGTGCTGGCCGCTTACGGCGTTGCCCTGCCGCTTTGCCAGATTATTCTCGTCAATGGCGTCTATTCGCGCCCCGCCGATGTGGACGGGGTCAAGCTTGCGGAAAATGATGTTCTGGCCGTCTGGCCCCCAGTAGCAGGTGGCTAAAAGTGCTTCGGGGACAACACCCGAAACCATCGTCAAGCTCATGTCGCTGGACGCAAACGAGTTTCGCCGCGCATTAGCAAAATTTGCTCCTGAAACCCGGGAGCAGGGCCAACTCAGTGCATATCTGGTCGGCAATGAGGCCAGGGGCCTGCGGATCACGATTGAGGAACTTGCCCCCTTTTGTCCCGGCGGGTTGATTGTCCTGCCGCAATGCCGGATAACACTGAAGTTTCACGGGATCGGGGCGCAGGAGCGCAAAACCATCCTGGCCCGTTTTGACCGCACCTATTTTCGCGGCGGCGGATGAGGGATATGGCAGTAACGGACCTGAACGAGAGTTGATATAATGGGGGAGATCGGCGCGGCGTTCGGCATTGCATTTCATCTGCTCATCTCGGGCGATGCGCAGCTCTACGCCATTGTCTTTTTATCTTTGAAAGTCTCTCTGGTTGCGGTTGCAACCGGCTGTCTGCTCGGCTTTGGAGCCGGGGCGGTGCTGGCGGCGTTTGATTTTCCCGGCCGCCGGGCGATTGTGATCCTGCTCAACGCCTTTATGGGCCTGCCGCCCGTGGTTGTCGGGCTGATGGTCTATCTTATCCTGTCGCGCTCCGGCCCGCTTGGCGTTCTTGGCCTGCTCTATACCCCGGCGGCGATGATCATCGCGCAGATTTTGCTGGTCACGCCCCTGATCGCGGCGCTTTCCTATTCGATCCTGCGCGATCTGCACCGCGAATATGATGAGTTTTTCCGCTCGATAGATCTCAGCCGCACCGGCGTTATCAAGGCCCTGCTTTATGACGGGCGCTCGGGGCTCGCCACGGTGGCGCTGGCCGGGTTCGGGCGTGCGATCTCGGAGGTTGGCGCGGTGATGATCGTCGGCGGCAATATCAACCATGTCACCCGCATCATGACCACGGCGATTGCGCTGGAGACCTCCAAGGGCGCGCTGGCAATGGCGCTGGCGCTGGGGATTATCCTGATCACTATATCGGTCGCCATTAACGCCGCCGCCGCTCTGCTGCGCTCGGAGGCGCGCGGGGATTCCTATGCTTGAGCGCAAGGATATAGTGCCGCCAACCCGCATCGCCCGCTGCGCCCCCATCCGCTTTGAAAATGTCTCGCTGGAAATGGGCGGCAAACAGCTTCTTCACGATATCAATTGCGAGCTGGGCCCCGCCGGAAAAACCGTCATCCTCGGCCCCAACGGCGCCGGCAAGAGCCTGTTTTTGCGTCTGCTTGCCGGGCTCATCAGGCCGACCCGCGGGACCATCAAAAGCCTTGATGAATTTTCAAAACAAAAAAAACTCAACTGTCATGCACTGGTTTTTCAAAACCCGGTTTTGCTGCGGCGTACGGTTTTTGACAATATGGCCTTTGTTCTCTCGCCGCTAAAGCTGGCCCGGCGCGCGCGCCGGGAACTGGTCGGGCAGGCCCTGAGCGCCGCCCGGCTGGATCACCACGCCCATATGCCGGCGCGGCGGCTTTCGGGCGGCGAGCAGCAACGCCTCGCCCTGGCGCGGGCGCTGATTGCAAGCCCCTCGGCCGTGCTGCTGGATGAGCCCACCGCCTCGCTGGATCCGGCCTCCAACTTCGTGGTCGAAGACATGATTGACGAGGCCGATCGCAAGGGCATAAAAATCGTTTTCGTAACCCATGATATCAAACAGGCCAAACGCGTCGCGGATGATATCCTTTTTATCCATGACGGAAAAATCATGGTGCAGAACAAAGCCCGCGCCTTTTTTGACGAGCCCGGCTGCATTGAAGCGCAATGCTATCTCGACGGGCGGCTGCCGCCGGGCTGAAAACCACTCGGACAGGACGAAAAAATGATAAAATCACCGGCCTTGCGCATTGCGGCGGCGTTCATACTCAGCCTGATCGCCGCCGCGCCCTTGCGCGCCGAAACGACAAAATCCATCATTGTTCAATCCACCACCTCGACCCAGAATTCCGGCCTGTTTGATTATATATTGCCCCTGTTCAGGCGCGATAGCGGCATTGATGTGCGCGTTGTGGCGGTGGGCACCGGACAGGCGCTGAAAAACGGCCGCAACGGTGACGGCGATGTTTTGCTGGTGCACGCCAAAAGCGCCGAGGAAAAATTCGTCGCTGAAGGCTACGGGGTCAAACGCCATGATGTCATGTATAACGACTTTGTCATCATCGGCCCGGCGGATGATCCGGCGGGAATTGCCGGGAGTAGGGACGTTGTGGCGGCGTTGCGGAAAATTGCCGCCGCAAAGGCGCTTTTTGCCTCGCGCGGCGATGATTCGGGCACCCATAAAAAAGAGCTTAAACTCTGGAAAGAGGCCGGTATCAATGTGAGCAGGAGCAGCGGCAGCTGGTACCGCGAAACCGGCTCCGGCATGGGCGCAACGCTCAATATCGCCAAAGGCATGCACGCCTACACCCTCACCGACCGCGCCACCTGGATTGCGTTTCAGAACAAGGGCGATATGAAAATTCTCTTCCAGGGCGATCCGCGCCTGTTCAACCAGTATGGCGTCATTCTGGTCAATCCTTCAAAACACCCCCATGTCCATGCCGCCGAAGGCCGGGCCTTTATCGCCTGGCTGATGGGGAAAAAAGGCCAAAGCGCCATCGCCAGCTACCGGCGCGGCGGCAAACAGTTGTTTTTCCCCAACGCGAAATAACCCTATCCCAGCGCGCTGTCGTCATCGAGTTCCGCGCCGCGGGCGGAGCGGAACATGTCGAGCAAATCCTGCACGGTCAGGCCCTCGCGCTTCTTGCCGGCAACATCGAGGATAATCTCGCCCTGATGCAGCATGATGGTGCGGTGCCCCACTTCCAGCGCCTGCGCCATGGAATGGGTCACCATTAATGTGGTCAGCCCCTGCTCGGCGACAATCTCGCTGGTGAGTTTGATAACAAAAGCGGCCGTTTTGGGATCAAGGGCGGCGGTATGCTCATCCAGCAGCAGGATTTTCATCGGCTTTAGCGTCGCCATCAACAAGCTGACCGCCTGGCGCTGGCCGCCCGAGAGCAGCTCCATCTTGTCGCCAAGACGGTTTTCCAGCCCCAGCCCGAGACGCTCCAGCGAGGCGCGGAAGGATTGGCGCGAAGAGGGCGTGACCGCCAGTGCAAAACCGCGCCCTTTTCCCCGGCTGGCGGCAAGCGAGAGGTTTTCCTCAATGCTCAGGGAGCCGCAGGAACCGGCCATCGGGTCCTGAAAAATACGCGCCACCAGGGCGGCGCGGCGCGCCGTGCTCCAGCGGGTGACATTGATATCCTCGATCAGCACCTGCCCCGCATCCGGGATGGTCTCGCCCGCCATCACATTGAGGAGGGTGCTTTTCCCCGCCCCGTTTGAGCCGATCACGGTGACAAACTGGCCGGAAGGGATTTGCAGCGACACCTCGCGCAGCGCCGGGGTTTCCATGGCGGTGCCGGTGTTGAAGGTCACGCAAATATCAGCCACGCGGATCATTTATGCCGCTCTCCACTGCGCAGGAATCTGAGCGGATTGCGCGCCCCGGGCAGCACCATGGCAATCACCACCAGAACGGCGGTGATCAGATTGAGGTCCTGGGCTTTAAGGCCGATAAAATCGGCATTGAGCGCCATGGCCACCGCCAGACGGTATAAAATAGATCCCACAATACAGGCCAGTGTGGCGCGAAATACGGTTTTGGGGCTGACCAGCGCCTCGCCGCCGATCACCGAAGCCAGCCCGACAACAATAACGCCAACCCCCAATGTGACATCGGCCGCCCCCTGACTTTGGGCAAACAGGGCCCCGGCCAGCGCCACCAGCGCATTGGACAGCGCCATGCCCGCCAAAATGCTCGCGCCGGTGTTAATCCCCTGCGCCTGAACCATGCGCGGGTTCACCCCGGTGGCGCGCAGCGCCAGACCGATCTCGGAATTTAAAAACCGGTCAAGGAGAAGCTTCACAATAATGACCAGAACAAGAAGCACGATAGGCAGGGTGACATAGGTGGGGTAGGGCAGGGCTTCCAATGGCGTAAAGACGGTATCCTCGCCCAGCAGCGGCACATTGGGCCGTCCCATGATGCGCAGATTGACCGAGTAGAGCGCGATCATCACCAGAATGCTGGCCAGCAGATGCAGGATTTTCAGCCTGACATTCAGCCATGCTGTGACAAGCCCCGCGCCCGCCCCCGCCGCCATGGCGACAAGGGTGGCCAGATAGGCATTGGTGCCGCTGACAATCAAAATCGCCGCCACCGCCGCGCCCAGCGGAAACGAGCCATCCACGGTCAGGTCGGGAAATTGCAGCACCCGGAAGGACAAAAACACCCCGAGCGCCACAAGGCCGAACAACAACCCCAGTTCAACAGCGCCGAGAAGTGCAATCAGACTCATGATCTTGCCTCACGCGCTTTTGGCGGCAAAGATTATTTCACCACCGTTTTTGCTTTTGCTATCATGGCGTCGGGAATGGTGACGCCCATCGCCCTGGCCGATTTCAGGTTGACCGCAAGTTCGAGCTTGGTCACGAAAGAGACCGGAATATCGCCCGGCCTGGCGCCATTGAGAATTTTAATCACGATGTTGCCGGTCTCAACGCCGACATCATAGTAGTTGAAGCCAAGCGCCGCCACCGCGCCGCGCGCCACCGAATCGGTATCGCCGGCAAAGACCGGTATTTTAGCGTCCCTGCCGACTTTCACTACCGCCTCAAAGGCGGAAACCACCGTATTGTCGGTGGGGATATAAATGGCGTCCACCTTGCCCACCAGCGAGCGCGCCGCCTGCAACACTTCGCCGGATTTGGTCGCGGCGGCGACACTCACCGACATGCCCAGCTTGGGAGCTTCCTTTTTCACCATCTCGACCAGCGTCACCGAATTGGCCTCGCCCGGATTGGAGACCACGCCGAGGCGCTTGACGCCGGGGACAAGCTCTTTGACCAGTTTCAGATGCGCCGCGATGGGGGACATATCCGAGGTGCCGGTAATATTGGCGCCGGGTTTTTCCCAGTTGCTCACCAGCTTGGCGCCCACCGGGTCGGTCACGGCGGAAAACACCAGCGGGATGGTTTTGGTGGCCGCCGCCACGGTTTGCGCCGAAGGCGTGGCGATGGCGACAATCACATCGGGCGCATCGCCGACAAATTTCCTCGCGATCTGCCCGGCGGTGACGCCGTTGCCCTGGGCGTTTTCATAACTCCATTTCAGGTTTTTCCCGGCCACAAACCCCGCCTTTGCCAGCGTGTCCTTCACCCCCTTGCGGGTGGCATCAAGGGCTGGATGCTCCACAATCTGGGTAATGGCGACATATTTTCCAGCCGCGATCGCTGAGGCGCCGGACAGGGTCAGGACCAGCGCCGCAAGGGCTGCTTTGAATGATTTTTTCATGGATGTTTTTACCTTATACGAAGTTTGTCCGGGGTCGGTGGGCAGCCTTTTAAAAGGGCGCGAAAAGCATGAGGTCGTTCTGGCGCGGAAGTGTAATGCAGCGCGCGGTGAATTTCCAGATACAAATGGATAAGGTTATTTGACGAAGGGAAACGCAAAATAGTGCATCCAGACAGATCAACTCTCTGGATTTGATGCATTTATGACACGATTGTGACCTAAAATCGGGGTGAAGATGCTACCGGTAAGAGTTCATTATGGTTAAATTGATGTGTTAGGGGTATATCAAGCGGTCTGATGCACAAAGACCCCGATGTGGCAATTAAGTGGAGGTGCGTTATGGCGCTCAAAACGCCAATCAATTTCTCAATGGCCGGGTTGATCCTGGCGGCTGGCTTCGTTGCCGTGCCTGTTCAGGTGCAGGCGCAGAATTTCTTTGAACGCCTTTTCGGTGGCCCCTCCTATTTCGATGGCCCCTCCTATGAAGAGCGCCGCCGCATCCGCGAGGAAGAACTCCGTCTGGAACGTGAGCGGGCGCGCCCGAAAATAAAGGTATCGAGCCCGAGATATTACACCTACAAACCCGATGCGGTTAAATTCTACAAGCTGGCGGCCCTTGCCGTGCCGCCGGTTGCCCCCGCGCCCTCTGCCGGCGCCGAACAGACACAGCCGGCGGTAACCCCGCCGGCCTCCGCCCCGCCGCCGACCCCGTTTGAAGAGGCGCGCATTTATCTCAAATCCTTCAAGCTGCGCATGTCCGCTCAGGTGAGCAAGGCGCTCATCGCCCATTACGCCGCCAGGCCCGAATTTATCTGGGTGCGCAATGGCCGGGTGGATGTCAAGGCGCGCGCCGCGCTGGCCACTTTCGGGCGCGCGGATGAATACGGTCTGGTTCCGGCGGATTACAAAGTCACCCTTCCGGCGCCGCAACGGGCGGTTCAGCTTGTGATGGCGCAAGGTGACGCCGATGCGGAACAACCCGGTCCGGCCGAGCTGGCGCGCCGCGCCAGTGAGGCAAGGCAGAAAGAGCTTGTGACATTTGAAATGGCCATGAGCGCCAAGGCCCTGACCTATGTGCTTGACGCTACTCGCGGGCGCATTGATCCCAACCGCCTTTCCGGCTATCACGATCTGCCCCGCAAGAAAGTTGACCTTAAAGCGGCGATGCAGGAGATCGCCGCCAGCGATGATATCAGCCGCTATCTTGAGAGCCGCCAGCCGCAAAACAAACAATTTAAAATCCTCAAGGCCGAGCTTGCAAGATTGCAGGCCTCGGGTGATCAGGACCGGATCGAGATCGCGCCCGGCACATTATTGAAACCCGGCCGGAGCAGCCCTGAACTTGTCAATATTATCGCCGCCATCAAATTGCGCGGCTCCGAGGCTCTCAAGCAAAAACACGCCGCCCTGCTGGGCGCGTATGCCGGAGATGAGGTTTATAGCCCCGAACTGGTCAAGCTGGTGCGTGACTTCCAGCGTGAAAACAAGCTGGGCGCGGATGGCATCATCGGCCGGCGCACCGTCGCAGCGCTCATGGGCGGCGATACAAACGGCAGTAAAATCAGAAAAATCAAATTCGCCATGGAGCGGCTGCGCTGGCTGCCGCGTGAATTTGGCAATCGTTATGTCTTTATCAACCAGCCCGCCTACAGAGCCATATACATGAATAACGGCAAGGCGGAATTGTCGATGCGGGCGATTGTGGGCAAGAAATCCAACCAGACCAACTTCTTTTACGATGAGATCGAAAGGGTCGAGTTTAACCCCTATTGGGGCGTACCCTTCTCGATTATCGTCAATGAGTACCTTCCCAAGCTCGCCGCCGATCCTTCTTATCTGGACCGGATCGGCTATGAGGTCACAACCGCCAGAGGCAAGCGCGTTTCCTCCAGCTCGGTGGACTGGTACGGGGTTGCCTCGCGCAATGTGCCGATAAATGTGCGCCAGTTGCCCGGACGCAAGAACGCCCTGGGCGAGCTTAAAATCATGTTTCCCAACAAGCATCACATCTATATGCATGACACGCCGTCCAAAAACCTGTTCAAGCGTGATCGCCGCGCCCTGAGCCATGGTTGCATCCGGCTGCAAAATCCGCGCGGCATGGCGGCGGCGGTGCTGGGCACGTCAACCGACTATATCGCCTCCCGGATCAAGGGTGGCAAAAATGACAAGGATATGCTGAGCCAGAAAATCCCTGTCTTTGTGTCTTATTTTACCGCCTGGCCGACACCTGAAGGCGTGGTGAAATACTATGATGATGTCTATGACCGCGACAAACGCCTGGGCATGGCCATGAAGGGGACAACAAAGGCGCGTCAATCCTGAAAAACCCTTTCTGATCCATAACAGACTTATTGATAGGCTTCGCGATATGTACAATTGATGGAATGGCTTTTATAACGTCTTGAGTTCACTCCCTGATGGGGGGATTAGTCGGGCGAGAGAGAGCATTTTGGGAGTTGTACGGTATGAAGCATGATAAAGCCGCCTTGAAAAAGGCCGCCGGGGACAGCGATCTCATCCGGCCGCTGATGGGCAATGAAGCTCTGGCGCGCGGCATATGGGAGGCGGGCGCAAGGGTGGCTTCGGCTTATCCGGGAACGCCCAGCACCGAAATTCTTGAAAATCTGGCGCATTATCCGGCCGAGGATATCGAGGCGCAATGGGCGACCAACGAAAAGGTTTCGTTTGATGTTGCCGCCGGGGCCTCTTTCGCCGGGGTGCGCGCCGCCTGTGTCATGAAACATGTCGGCATGAATGTCGCTTCCGACGCGCTGATGTCGCAAACCTATATCGGCGTCAATGGCGGGCTGGTGATCATCGTCTGCGATGATCCGGGCATTCATTCCTCGCAAAACGAGCAGGACACCCGCCTCTACGCCAAAATGGCGCAAATCCCGGTGCTGGAGCCGGTGGATGCGCAAGAGGCGCTGGAATTTGTCCGTATCGCCTTTGATATTTCCGAGGAATTTGACACCCCGGTCATCGTGCGCTCCACAACCCGGCTATCCCATACCCGCTCGGTGGTGAAAATGGCCGAGCGCATTGAGGTCCCCAGAAGACCGTTTATCGAAGACCCGTCCAAAAACGTCATGATCCCCCTGCATGCGCGCCAGCGTCATCCGTTGCTCTTTGAGCGCGAGAGGAAGCTTGGCGAATATTTTGACGCCTCGCCCCTGACCCGCATTGACGAGGGCTCCACCTCGTACGGCATCATCACCCAGTCCGTGGCCTATTCCTATGTCAAGGAAGTCCTGCCCGAAGCCAAAACCCTGAAACTGGCGGCGGCCCATCCGCTGCCGGCCAAAACCATAGCCAAATTTTGCGCCGGTCTTGAGCGGGTTTTCGTGGTTGAAGAGCTTGAGCCGGTGGTTGAAGAGGCCATCCGCTCGATGAATATCGAGGTTGAGGGCAAAAAATGGTTCCCCCAGACCGGCGAATTCTCGCCCGAGATCATCCGCGCCGGATTTGAGGCGGCGGGCATTCTTGAGCCCCTGCCCAAGGATATCGAGGTTGATGTTGATGTCACCCCCACCGGGCGCCCGCCGGTCTTGTGCTCGGGCTGCCCGCACACCTCCGCCTATATGGCGGTGCGCGCGCTTGAAGCGCGGGTGGCGGGCGATATCGGTTGTTATACCCTCGCGGCGGTCAAGCCCTTGCAGGCGATTGACACCTGTGTCGCCATGGGCTCCTCCATCGCCAATGCGGTGGGCATGGCCAAAGCCGGGCTCACCGAACGCCCGGTGATCGCAACCCTGGGCGATTCAACCTTCCTGCATTCGGGCATCCCGCCGCTGATCGACGCGGTTTACAACAACGCCAATATCACCGTGATTATTCTTGATAACCACATCACCGCCATGACCGGCGGCCAGGACCATGCCGCCACCGGGATCACCTTGCGCGGCGCGCCGACCCACCGGATCGATTTTGAGGAGCTGTGCCGCGCCGTCGGGGTAAAATGGATCAAGAAGGCCGACAGTTACGATGTCGGCGCCATGTTCCGCACCTTCCGCGAGGCTACCGAATATAAAGGCGTCTCAGTGGTGATCTCCGACCGGCCCTGCGTCCTCGATCCGGTCAAGATCAGGGGCCCGGCCCTGCAGGTGGATGCGGCCAAATGCATTGCCTGCCAGTCCTGCATGAATCTGGGCTGCCCGTCGCTGGTGTGGAGCGATGAATGGCATGACGGGCACCACAAGGTCATGATTGACGAGCCGACCTGCATCGGCTGCACATTATGCGCCCAGATTTGTCCTTCCGACTGTATCAAGCCGGTGGGGGCGCAATGAATATTGAAAACAGCGGCAAGGACGCTTCGGGCGCCACCAATGTGCTGATTGTCGGCGTTGGCGGGCAGGGCGTGATCATGGTCTCCAAGGTGCTGGCGCTTTTGTGCCAGCGCAGCGGCTTTCAGGTCAAGCAATCGGAAGTCCACGGCATGGCCAAGCGCGGCGGCTCGGTGTTCTCCCATGTCCGTTTTGGCCCTGAAGTCTGGTCGCCGACCATCCCCAGGGGCAGCGCCGATATCCTGCTGGCGCTGGAATGGGCCGAAGGCATGCGCTGGCTTGAGCATCTGAACGCCAAGACCAGCTCATTCATCGCCGATACCCAGCAGATCGTGCCGCCCTTTGCCTGTCTCAACCGTGAGCGCGGCGCGGTCATGGCCTATGCGCGCGAGACCCCGCATGAGGTGGTGAGCAAAATCCATCGCGGCTATGCGCTTGACGCCTCCTCAATGGCGAGTGAGCTGGGCAATGTGCGCGCCGCCAATACGGTTCTGCTCGGTGTGCTCTCGGTTGTGCTTGATTTTCCGGTTGAGGACTGGCAGGCGGTCATCGCCCGGATGGTGCCGCCCAAAACCCGCGAGGTGAATGAAAAAGCCTTCCTTCTGGGACGCGAATGGAGCAGGAACGCCGATATCCCGCCGCCGCGGCTGCGGTCGCAAATGCCCGAATCGCATCGGGCTTCACAATCAAGGCTGGAGATTACATCCGCCTGGTGCAAGGGCTGTGATATCTGCGTCAAAATGTGTCCCGAGCGCTGCCTTGTGCTCAACGCCGATCAGATCGCCGAAATGGCGCATCCCGACAAATGCACCGGTTGCCGTCTGTGCGAATGGCTTTGCCCTGATTTCGCCATCAAGGTCAAAACCGAAAAACAGACCCAGACCACGGCGTAATTCACAAGGTAAAAATGGCCCGTTCATGATCAAATGGATTTCAACAACTGCCGTCATTCCTGCGAAGGCAGGAAGCCAAAACAAGCTATCAACAAGTGGAAAACCCGGTCTGGATTCCTGCCTTCGCAGGACTGACGAAAAACGGGTGTACAGGGTTATTTCATGACAAAACTGCAAAATATTCAGGGAAACCAGGCTTGTGCCCTGGGCGCGGTCGCCGCCGGGTGCACGTTTTATGCCGGTTATCCCATCACCCCGTCTTCGGAAATTGCCGAGGGCATGTCGCGCGAGCTGCCCAAGGTGGGCGGCGTCTTCATCCAGATGGAAGACGAGATTGCCTCCATGGGCGCGGTGATCGGCGCCTCCATGGGCGGTGCAAAAGCCATGACCGCCACCAGCGGACCGGGGTTCTCGCTCAAACAGGAACATATCGGCTATGCCGCCATGACCGAAGTGCCCTGCGTCATCGCCAATGTCATGCGCGGCGGCCCCTCCACCGGTATGCCGACCCGTCCTTCGCAGGGCGATCTCATGCAGGCGCGCTGGGGCACGCACGGCGATCATCCCATTATCGCCCTTGCGCCCGCCTCGGTGGCGGAGGTTTACACCGAGACCATCCGTGCCTTTGCGCTTTCTGAAACCCTGCGTGTGCCGGTGATTGTGCTGATTGACGAGGTTATCGGCCATCTGGTGGAAAGCATTGAGCTTGTTCCGCCGGCTGAAGGTGAGCTTGCGGGCCGCAAATGGGCCAGCGAAGACAAATCCTCCTATCTTCCCTACAGGGCCGGTGAGGACATGATCCCGGCCATGGCCCGGCCCGGAGACGGCTACCGGGTGCACACAACCGGCCTTACCCATGATGAAAACGGCTTTCCGACGCAAAATCCGGAGCGGGTGGAGGCGGTGATGTCGCGTCTGCTGGGCAAGCTGGAACATCACGCCGGAGCGATCGAATCTTTTGAAGCCTTTGAGTGTGATGACGCCGATATCATCGTCACCACGATCGGCATCAGCGCCCGGGCGGCAAAAGCGGCGGTAAAGACGGCGCGTGAAAAGGGCATCAGGGCGGGGCTGTTCCGCCCCATAACCTTGTGGCCCTTCCCTGAAGAGGCGCTGCGCGAGGCAGCAAAGAGCGCCAAACACATCATCGTGCCGGAAATGAATGCCGGTCAACTGGGGCTTGAGGTCGAACGCATCTGCGCGGCGCCCGTCTCCATGCTGACCCGCAACGACGGCGTCGCCATATCCCCGGCTCAGGTTTTGCGCCGCATCGAGGAGATTGCCTGACATGGTTGCCAGTACAGCGGACAGCTTTGACATCAACGAGTACCTGCGGCTTGATCTGTTCCCGCATTTCCTCTGCCCCGGCTGCGGCCACGGCATGGCCCTGCGCGCACTGCTTTGGGCGGTGGATGAGCTCAAGATCGACAAGGACAATCTGGCGGTGGTCTCCGGCATCGGCTGCTCGGGCCGTCTGGGCGCTTATATTGACGCCAATACCTTTCACACCACCCATGGCCGCCCGCTCGCCTTTGCCACCGGTCTGGCGCTGGCGCGGCCGGATTTGAAGGTGGTGGTGATCACCGGCGACGGCGATTCGCTCGCCATCGGCGGCAATCATCTCATCCATGCCTGCCGGCGCAATCTCGATATCACCTGCCTGATGCTCAATAACGAGGTTTACGGCATGACCGGCGGGCAGGTCTCGCCCACCACCACCGAGACCCGCTATACCACCACAACGCCCTACGGCAACCATGAACCGGTATTTGACGCCTGCGCCCTGGCCATGGCGGCAGGCGCCGGCTTTGTCGGCCGCGAGGCAACCTTGCAGGTGCCGACCCTGAAAGACCTGGTCCGCGAGGGGCTGGCCCATAGAGGGTTTTCCTTCCTTGAAATCATATCCGACTGCACCGAGATTTTCGGCCGCAAGAACGCCCTGGGCAATTCGCCCGAAATGGTTCTGAGCCAGAAGGCGGGCATGCGCCCGGAAAGCTACGGCATGGGCGAGCGTTCCAACAAGGTCGAAAACCCGTTCCGTCCCAACACCTTCCCGACCGGGGTTCTGGAACATAATGAGCGGCCCGAATATGGCGAGATGTATCGCGCCGCCATGCAAAAAGTCAGGAACAAACAAAAATGACCCAGCATCGTGAAATCCGCCTCAGCGGTTCGGGCGGGCAGGGCCTGCAACTCAGCGCCCGCATTCTGGCGCAGGTGTTTATCAATGCCGGCGCTCATGTGGCCCAGTCGCAAAGCTATGAGCCCACCTCGCGCGGCGGTATGAGCCGCTCCGACCTTGTGATTGATGCCGGAACGCCCGATTACCCGCTTGCCGCCGCGCTGGATATCCTGCTCATTCTTGACGAATGCGCCGCCGGAGTCTCGGACGATATTCTGGGGAAGGGGGCTTTGGTTCTGGTGGATTCAGAACGGGTGAAAACGGTTCCCGAGAACAGCGCCGCCCTGCCGCTGATCCGCAAGGCGCGTGAGCTTGGCAATATAAGGGTCGCCAATATCATCGCTCTGGGGGCGATTAACGCCCTGGCGGAGTTTTGTTCAATGGAAGAACTGGAAAACGCGGTGCGCGGCACCGTCCCGGCCCGTTTTCTCGATTTGAACCTTGAGGCGCTTGCCGCCGGTTATGAAATGGCGCGACACGATGGGGAGTTGAAAAGTGCCTAGCTCTGTAGGGGAATGACGCAATATTACTTTTGGGGGAAAGAACATGGCGAAAATCGGCTATTCAGACATTGAAAACGCCAGCCGGGACGAGATTGAAAACCTGCAATTGAAACGGCTTAAATGGAGCCTTGCCCATGCCTATGACAATGTGCAGCATTACAAGG
>CAZIVB010000018.1:0-19605 GCA_964542565.1 uncultured Hyphomicrobiales bacterium
TCCGTTCACGGGCTGGCGCTGGCTTTCGCCAGCTTGCCCTGCCACGGAGGGGGGAAGGGGTCTCAGGGGTTGCAGTTTTTGGCTAGTCTCGAAGCTCTCGGTTTTGCGCCCATGACCGCGAATGAAAAATGCCTACTGGTACGGGCAGGTGCCGGTGGCGCAGCTTGCGCCGGAGGGGGCATCGCAGGCCGGGGCGCTGGCGGAGCTGCCGGCGCCGAAATTGGCGCCGCTGACCGCCGGGGCGCTGAGGATCACCTGCGTCAGCTCGCCGCCGCAGGACGGGCATTCGGGTTTTGGCGCCGACATGGAATGTTGCGCCTGATGGGGCTCGCCGCACTGGGTGCATTCGTAATCATAGGTGGGCATGATCTTGTCCTTGCATGAGTGATTGCTAATGTTTCCCGGAGTTTTATCACAGCCGCCTTGCCCGATGCAACCGGCGCAAGGCGGCGAGTAACGAAATTCTCAGCCGGACGGGAGTTGTACTCCCGTCCGGAACTGTTCCGGTCTGGGTAGCATACCCCGACCAGCGCTAGTACTGAGACCGGCACTGAGGGGAGTAACGAAATCCGGTTAGTCATCTTCCGGGCGGTAAACGCCGGTTTTGGGGTCTTTTTTGAGTTTGGGCAAATCCTTGGGGTCAACGGGGCCCTGTTTGCGGGGCGGGGGTTTTTGCCCGGAGCCGCCGCTTAAAAAGCGGTAGAGCACCCAGCCGCCAAGGCCGATGATAAGTAAAGAGAAAATGGGTCCCATGGGTGTACCGCTGTTAAAGCCCGTATCTTGACCACAGATTGCGCGTTTCGGCGGCCGAGATCAAGTCCTCGGCCCAGTGCTGCGACATCAGGCCCCCGCGGGAAGAGAGGCCAAGCTTGCGCTTGAGCCAGTTTTTCTCGCCGCCAACGGGCTTGATTTTGACATCCTCGCCAAATTTACCGGTCATGAAGGCGCGCATATCGGCCAGACCGTCGATGAGACCCAGAGTTTTCGCCTTTTCGCCGGACCAGAACTCGCCGGTGAAAATGTCCTCATCCGTGAGACGCCCGCCGCGGCGCTCTTTCACCATGGTGATAAAGGTTTTGTGCACATCAAGCTGAAGCGCCATCAGGCGCTCGATATCATCCTTTGATTCGGGCGAAAACGGATCAAGGCTCATCTTTTTCTCGCCCGCGGTATAGACCCGGCGCTCAACGCCAAGCTTTTCTATCGCTTTTACAAAGCCAAAGCCGGATGAAATGACGCCGATCGAGCCGATGATGGAACTGGCATCGGCATAAATTTCATCCCCCGCCAGCGCCAGCATATAGCCGCCCGAGGCGGCGACATCTTCGGCAAAGGCATAGACGGGAATTTCGTTTTCCTCCGCCAGCTCGCGGATGCGGCGGAAAATCTGCGCCGATTGCACCGGCGAGCCGCCAGGCGAGTTAATCTGAAGCGCCACGGCTTTCAAGGCTTTGAGTTCAAAGACTTTCTCGATGGATTCGTTCAAATCATGCAGGCTCAGGCCGGGTTTTAAGGGCGTCACGGCGCCGATGGCGCCGGCAAGGCGCAAGACGCCGACAACCGGCTTTGGCTCACGCCAGCGTTTGGGCAGGATGCGCCGCCAAACAGAAGGTTTTTTGGGTTTTGATCTGGACATGGGCTCTTACATAAGCGGCAAGGCCCGGGCTCACAAGGGCTGATATCAGAATTGATAGCCCTGCCCCGCCCGCAAGACCGCATCGGCTTCGGCGCAATAGCTTTGCGTTTCATCTTGCAGGACAAGACCGGGCAGGATTTGCAGCGGGGCGCGGTTTGCTTTTGTCGCCTGAACCAGCAGGCGGTGCGACGGCGCGCCGGGTTTGGGGAATAAAGGAACAAGCTTTATATTTCCGGCCCGGCCCTCAAGCTCCGGCAATATCCGGCCAAGGCTTTCGGGGCGGTGCACCAGAGTGATGGTGCCGCCGGGTTTGAGGCTGCGGATCAAAAACCGCATCCACTGCGCCAGATCGCCGGTTTCATGGGCGTGGGCGATGGCCTTGCCCGGCAGGGGCGAGGGACGGCCGGTGCCTTTGCGGTGGTAAGGCGGGTTGGCGAATACATGATCAAAGCTGTCGGCCGCAACGCCTTTTTCAAACAGCTCCCTCGCCGGGGCGCGGATATCGGCCGTGATGATATGGATGTTATCGCCAAGGCCATTGCGTTTGATATTGCGCCGCGCAAGCTCTGCAGCTTCCGTCTGGATTTCAATGCCGGTAACCTTCAGGTTCTGCACCCGGGCGCACAGGCACAAGGAAACCACGCCGGAGCCCGCCCCCGCCTCAAGCACCCTCTCGCCCGGCCTTGCCGGGATGGCGGCGGCGAGAAACACGGCATCAATCCCCGCCCTTACCCCTTTTTCAGGTTGCAGAAGGTGAATTTTACCGTCCAGGAAAGCGTCATCGCTCAGGCCGTCAAGAGGGTCAGTCATCGGCGATGATCTCCGCCTGGCGCAATACCGTTCTTGCTCTTGCCAGCGCGTTGTCATCCACCATGATCCGGCGCGGCAGGGCGCCCACCGAACCTTCCAGAATGCTCATATTGCCGTCAAACACGGCGCAGTTGATCCCGGCGGCGCTCAAGGTGGCCTCGATCGCCGTGATCAGCACGGGATCCGTTGTTCTGAGTAATTCTTTCATTTGCGATCCTGTCCAACTGTCTTTGATCTTGAGATAGGCGGAGAGTATAGTGCAGCTCATGCTGAGCGTCATCATCCCGACATATAATACAGCCGCGTCATTGCCGCGGACGCTTGCAGCGCTAGTGCCCGGAGTTGTCGCCGGTGTGGTCAAAGAGGTCATTATCGCCGATGGCGGCTCGGATGACGAGACCAGAAAGCTGAGCGAGGGTTGCGGCGCGAGGTTTCTTGAAAGCCCGAAAGGACGCGGCGCACAGCTTGCCGCCGGGGCGAGGGCGGCGCGGGGCCGGTGGTTGTTGTTCCTGCATGCCGATACGGAGCTCTCGCCCGGCTGGGAGGGCGAGGTTCAGCGGTTTATCGAAACCCGGATGATGAGCCAAGAGCCGCCGCAAGCGGCCTATTTCAGCTTTGCGCTTGATGATCCGCGTTTTTTTGCCCGCATCATGGAAGCGGGGGTGCGGATGCGCTGCGCGCTTTTTGCCCTGCCCTATGGCGATCAGGGTCTGTTGATCGAGCAGCAACATTATGAGCGGATCGGCGGCTATGCGGATTTGCCCCTGATGGAGGATGTCGAATTTGTGCGCCGGATCGGCCGCAAACGCCTTGCCGGCCTCCCCCTCAGAGCCACCACCAGCGCGCAGCGCTACCGGCGCGAGGGCTTTGCTGGCCGCATCGCGCGCAATTTAAGCTGTCTGGCGCTCTATTTCCTGCGGGTTCCGCCGGCCCGGATTGCGCGGTTTTACCGGTGAGGGCAGCGGGCAGGCATCTGGTGATCATGGCCAGGGAACCGCGCGCCGGAGGTGTCAAAACCCGGCTGGGCAAGGGCATCGGGCTTGCCGCCGCCGCCGGGTTTTACCGCAATGCGCTTGCGGCGCAATTGCGCAATCTGGGTCATGACCGGCGCTGGCAAAGCTGGCTGGCGGTTACGCCGCAGCGGGCGCTCGGGGCAAGGTGCTGGCCGCGGGGCATCGCGCGGTTTTCACAGGCCGGCGGTGATTTGGGGCATCGCATGCAACGGATTTTCGATACCCTGCCGCCGGGCCCGGCCGTGATTATCGGAAGCGATATTCCCGATATCCGCCCCCGCCATATCGAGGCGGCGTTCAGGGCGCTGGGGTGTCATGACGCGGTTTTTGGTCCGGCGGAGGATGGCGGCTACTGGCTGGTCGGCCTGAAAAGATTTCCCAGAATCCTGAATATATTCAGCAACATCCGCTGGTCCAGCCCTCATGCGCTGGCGGATACATCAAGAAATCTCGAAAACAAGAAAATCAGATTTCTTGAATCCTTGAATGATATTGACACGGAAAATGATTACCGGCGGTGGAGGCGGCAAAAACTTGTCCACCCACCGCCTGCGCGGGAGCATAATGAATGAACCGGGCGAGCCGATGCGCAGCTCGCACGGTTCATCATCATTCCCTCCCGGGTTATCCACAGCTTTTCCACAGAGTTTTCCACAGGCCGGCTTTGATTCAGTCAACACAGGGCACGACACAAATGGTTGCGTCATTCCCGAGCAGGCGGGAATCCAGAAGGTGTGGAGACAAGCCATTGATATTACTGGATTCCCGCCTGCGCGGGAATGACAGAAAAAGGGCCAGAGTACTTCTTACCGGAAAACCGGCCCCCGCTTTTTCCGCAAGTGCTTTAACCCTTGTTGCGTTTGAGGTGCTCATCCAGTCTTGGCATGATCTCGACGAAATTGCACGGCAAGGTGCGGTAGTCGAGCTGCGGCTGTAAAATGCCGTCCCAGCCATCCTTGCAGGCTCCGGTGGAGCCGGGCAGGGAAAAGATATAGGTGCCGTTGGCCACGCCGCCAAGAGCGCGGGACTGGATCGAGGAGAGGCCGATCTTGTCATAGGAAATGCGCTGGAACATGATGGCGAAGCCGTCGATTTCCTTCTCGAACAGCGGCCGCATGGCTTCGGGGGTGATATCGCGCCCGGTCAGACCGGTGCCGCCGGTGGAGATGATCACATCGATCTCATCTTGCCCGATCCATGCCTTCACCCTGGCCTGAATGGCGTCCGCCTCATCCTTGACAATCGCCCGGTCGATCAGCTTGTGGCCGCTGGCCGCGATGCGTTTGACCAGGGTGTCGCCGGAGCGGTCATCGGCGAGGGTTCGGGTGTCGGATACGGTCATCACCGCAATGCCGACGGGAATAAAGGGGCGTTTTTCATTGGGGTCAATCTTGGACATGAAGGGTTCCTTGCTATTCAGGCTAGCGGTTGCGCTGGTTGTATTGCAATTGGGCATTGGTCAGATCAAACCCGACCAGCACTTCGTAATCGGTGGGCTTTTTGCCCGGCCCGAGGGTGAAGGTGAAATCCTTGATCACTTCGATAAAATCGGCATTGCGGCGGCCCGGCTTTATGGTCACATCGGTTTTGCGGAAAATCTTGTTGCGCACATCCTTGTCCTTAAGGGTCAGCGCGGCGAAAAGGGGCAGGATTTTCTTGCCCGCCGCGCCCTTTGGCCCCAGCGAAATGCGCCCGCTCATGCCGAATTCGGCAATAACCTGATTGCCCTTCACCTTGCAATCAAGCGCGGCCTTGGCGATCAGGGCGTCATAGCGGATATTTTCCAGCGCCTGTTTTGTGCCGGGCACAAAAACCGTGATGCCGGAGGCCTGCGACAAGGTGGCGATTGACGGGCAGTTCTTCTTGACCACTTTTGCCGGTTTCTTGTCGCGCGAACCAAACAGGCTGCCGCCCGAAGCGCAGCCCGAGAGCAATGCAACAACCAGCAATGCAACAGCAACGCCCGCCCCCCGCTGCAAATTCTTCGCCCCGGCGCGTGAAATCATCATGAGAGCTCCTCGTTTCGGCCTACCCGGTTGACAAGTTCAGGCTGGCACTTTCTATTACGCGGCACCATAATGGGGCGCTGAGGCCCCCGCAAGCCTTGCCCGGAATTATTCAATCCCCATGACGCAACCCGACAAACTGCCACTGACCCTTTTTCTCGCCGCGCCGCGCGGCTTTTGCGCCGGTGTTGACCGGGCGATCCGGATTGTCGAGAAGACGATCGCACGTTTTGGCGCGCCGGTTTATGTGCGGCATGAAATTGTGCATAACCGTTATGTGGTCGAATCCCTTAAGGAAAAGGGGGCAATATTTGTCGAGGAACTGAACGAGATCCCCGATTCCACCCGCCCGGTGATTTTCTCGGCGCACGGGGTGGCCAAATCCGTGCCTGAAGAGGCAAAGGCGCGCGGCATGTTCCAGATCGACGCCGCCTGCCCGCTGGTGACCAAGGTGCACCGGGAGGCGGAGAGCCAGCATGCAGCTTCACGCGAGGTTATCCTGATCGGCCATGAGGGACACCCCGAGGTGATCGGCACCATGGGCCAGTTGCCGCCGGGCGCGGTGTATCTGGTGGAGACGGTTGAAGATGCGCGCAAGCTTGCGCCCCGGGACCCGCAAAATCTTGCTTATATCACCCAGACAACCTTGTCGGTGGATGACACGCGCTCGATAGTGGCGGAGCTTAAAAGCCGCTTTCCGGCGCTGGGCGAGCCGCGCAAGGAGGATATTTGCTACGCCACGACAAACCGGCAGGAGGCGATTAAAAAAATCGCCGCCAACTGCGGGGCCATGATCGTCATGGGCGCGCCAAACTCGTCCAATTCGCGGCGGCTGGTTGAAGTGGCGCGGCGCGAGGGCTGCGCCAAAGCCTGGCTGATCGAGCGGGCCGAGGATATTCCTTTTGACCAGTTTGAGGCTATCGGCTCTCTTGGCCTGAGCGCCGGGGCCTCGGCGCCTGAAGTTCTCGTCGAAGAGGCGATAGAGGCGGTGCGGGCGCGTTACGAAACCCGCATCGAGATTGTCACCACGGCGGAAGAGAATATATCCTTCGGCCTGCCGCGCGAATTGCGCCGGGGGGGATGAGTTTCAATGGCGGTTTACACCCAGATCAGGACGCAAGAGCTGGAAAAATTTGTTGATTCTTACGATATCGGCTCCCTGCTTTCGTGCAAGGGCATTGCCGAGGGGGTCGAGAATTCCAATTATCTGCTCAGCACCACCGGCGGGCGGTTTATCCTCACCTTGTATGAAAAACGCGTCAACCCGGATGATCTGCCGTTTTTCCTGGGATTAATGCAGCATCTGGCGGCAAGCGGCGTTCCCTGCCCGGTGCCGCTCCATGACCGCGAGGGTCTGGCCCTGCGCCAGCTTGCCGGGCGGCCCGCCGCGATGGTGAGCTTTCTTGACGGCATGTCGGTGCACCGGCCGCGCAATGCCCATTGCGCCGGGCTGGGGCGCGCCATGGCGCATCTGCATGTGGCGGGGGGCGATTTTACCCCGGCGCGGCCCAATTCCCTCTCGGTGGCCGGATGGCGCAAGCTGTATCAAAAAACCGCCCCTCATCTGGAAGATATCGCAACCGGGCTTGAGGGCGAAATTGGCGAAGAACTGGCCTTTCTGGAGCAAAACTGGCCCTCGGATCTCCCCGGCGGGATTATTCATGCCGATCTTTTCCCCGATAATGTCTTTTTTATCGGCGAGGCTCTATCCGGGGTGATCGATTTTTATTTTGCCTGTTTTGATATTCTTGCCTATGACATCGCCATCTGCCTCAATGCCTGGTGTTTTGAGGCCGGAAACGCCTTTAACATCACCAAGGCGCGGGCGATCTTGCGCGGCTATCAAAGTGAGCGGGTATTGAACGACGCCGAGATTGACGCCCTGCCGCTTCTGGCCAGGGGCGCGGCGCTGCGGTTTTTCCTCACCCGCGCCTATGACTGGGTCAACACGCCTGAAGATGCGCTGGTGCGGCCGAAAAATCCGCGTGAATATCTCGATAAATTGCGCTTTCACCGCAGTGTCAAAAGCGCCTCCGGATATGGAATAGATTTTTGAAAAAACCTGATGTGATTATTTATACCGACGGGGCGTGTTCGGGCAATCCGGGTCCGGGCGGCTGGGGGGCGCGGCTGGAATATGGCGGCGCGGACAGGGAAATTTATGGCGGCGAGGCGGAGACGACAAACAACCGCATGGAACTGATGGCGGCAATCGAGGCCCTTAACGCCCTGAAAAAACCCTGCAATGTCACCCTTTATACCGATTCCTCTTATGTCAGGGACGGCATCACCATATGGATTCACAACTGGCGCAAAAACAACTGGCGCACGGCGAACAAAAAACCGGTCAAGAATGCTGATTTATGGCGGCGCCTTGATGAGGCGCATCAACGCCACGAGATGAACTGGCAATGGATCAGGGGCCATGCCGGGCATGAAGGCAATGAGCGCGCCGACGAGCTGGCGCGGCGCGGGATCCCGGGTAGAGACAAGGGCTGATAAAAGCCGGCAAAAAACCGGCCGGATACATCAGATAAGGAAGGGCAGGCTCAGCCCACGAGCTTATGGATAAATCCCCTCAGGGGTGACATTTTTCCGGCCCGCTCGCGCATCTCGACGACAAAGGGCTTCATCTTGGCGTCTTCCACCTGAATGTGGTTGATAAGCCACTTGTAGAGGAATTTTTCGATCGCCTGAAGCCGTCTGGCTACGCTTTCGCCACCATCATTGACGCTGTAATCGACCATCATGCGTTTGATATTGAAGATCAGCACGTCCAGCAAATTGACATGAATGGCCTTGTGCCTCTCGGTATCAGGGAATCTGGCTGCTTTTTGAAGCTCTTCTTCGCGTTTGAAGTGTTCTTCGGAGAATAATTTTATCACATTCAACTGCCGCAGGATCGTATCCTTTTCGTTGCCGCGATGAATCGAATCCAGCAACCCGGTGATTTTTGCGATCAGAAACTTGTGATCTTCATCGATGATTGAATTATCAACCGCCAGTGAATCGTTCCATTCAATAATCATGCCTCATACAACCCCTAGTCTGTTTTTTGATTCCGCAATGCTTACAGGTAATACATATAGACTAATGGGGGGTTAATGCAATCTGGGAGTATAAAAAATATTTTCCAGCGCGTTATAGTTGCGCAGCAACTCTCATTGGTGGAGTCGCTGTCCCAGTCTCGCCAGCAAATCCATCGCCGCGTCAACGATCACGGTGCCGGGGCCGAAAATGGCTTCCGCGCCCATCTGATACAGCGCATCATAATCACCCGGCGGGATGACGCCGCCGGCAATGACCATGATATCGGGGCGGCCCTGGCGCGCAAGCTCGGCTTTCAGCTCCGGGATTAATGTGAGATGCCCGGCGGCGAGCGAGCTTGCGCCAATGATATGGACATCGTTTTCCACCGCCTGACGCGCCGCTTCCGCCGGGGTCTGGAACAGGGCGCCGATATCGACATCAAAGCCCAGATCGGCAAAGGCGGAGGCGATCACCTTCTGGCCGCGGTCATGGCCGTCCTGGCCCATTTTCGCCACCAGAAGGCGCGGGCGGCGGCCTTCGGCCAGTTCAAAAGCCATGACCATATCATGTATCTTTTCAAGGGTCTGGTTACTGTTGCCCATGGCGGCTTTGTACACTCCTGATATGGCCCTGATCTCGGCCTTGTGACGGCCAAAAACCTTTTCCATCGCCAGCGACATCTCGCCCAGCGTGGCTTTGGCGCGGGCGGCTTTTACACCCAGATCAAGCAGATTGCCGTCTCCTGTTTGCGCGGATCGGGTGAGCGCGTCAAGGGCGGCGGTTGTTCTCGTCTCGTCGCGCCCGGCGCGCAGGCGCGCAAGGCTTGCTATCTGAGCGGCGCGAACGGCGCGGTTGTCCACCTGGCGCACTTCGATATCGTCGCCGTGTTCCGGGCGGTATTTGTTGACGCCGACAATGACCTGTTGCCCCGAATCAATTCGTCCCTGCGTTCGGGCGGCGGCTTCCTCGATCTTGAGTTTGGGCAGCCCGGCCTCGATGGCCTTGGCCATGCCGCCCATTTCCTCAATCTCGGTGATGTGTTCCCAGGCCCTTTGCGCCAGCTCATGGGTAAGACGCTCGACATAGTAAGAACCGCCCCACGGATCGGCGGTATCACAGGCGCCGGTTTCATGTTGCAAGAATAGCTGGGTGTTGCGGGCGATGGCGGCGGAAAAATCGGTGGGCAGGGCCAGCGCCTCATCGAGCGCATTGGTGTGCAGCGACTGGGTGCCGCCATGCACCGCCGCCATAGCCTCGACGCCGGTGCGGGTGACATTGTTGAAGACATCCTGCGCGGTGAGCGACCAGCCGGATGTCTGGCAATGGGTGCGCAGCATGAGGGATTTTTCATTCTTTGGCCCGAAGGGTTGCATCAGCTTCGCCCATAGGGCGCGGGCGGCGCGCAGCTTGGCGACTTCCATGAAGTAATCCATGCCGATGGCCCAGAAAAACGACAGGCGCGGCGCGAATGCGTCGATATCCATGCCCGCTTCAATCCCGGCGCGGACATATTCCACCCCGTCGGCGAGGGTATAGGCCAGCTCCAGATCAGCGCTCGCCCCGGCTTCTTGCATATGATAGCCGGAAATGGAGATGGAGTTGAATTTCGGCATCTCTTTTGCTGTGTATTTGAAAATATCGGAGATGATGCGCATGGAGGGCTTTGGCGGATAGATATAGGTGTTGCGCACCATGAACTCTTTTAAAATGTCGTTCTGGATGGTGCCGGTGAGCTGCTCATGCGCCACCCCCTGCTCTTCCCCGGCGACGATATAGAGCGCCATGACCGGCAGAACCGCGCCGTTCATGGTCATGGAGACGCTCATTTTATCAAGCGGAATGCCGTCAAAAAGGGTGCGCATGTCATAAATGCTATCAATCGCCACCCCGGCCATGCCGACATCGCCCGCCACCCGGGCGTGATCGGAATCATAGCCCCGGTGAGTGGCCAGATCAAAGGCGATGGAGAGGCCGCGCTGCCCGGCGGCCAGATTCTTGCGGTAAAAGGCGTTGGATTCTTGCGCCGTGGAGAAGCCTGCATATTGCCGTATGGTCCAGGGCCGGGTAACATACATGCTCGGATAGGGGCCGCGCAGGAAAGGGGCGATACCCGGAAAGCCGCCCAGATGCGTGAGGCCTTCCAGATCGGATGCATCATAAGAGGATTTGACCTCTATCCCCTCCGGTGTTTTTACGGTTGCATCTGTTTTGCTGCCACTGGGCGGTCCAAGGCTTAAAGCGCCAGCTTCAAAACCTTCGGACATGGTGTTAAAAATATCCCATGACGCGTTGCAAAATTGCCGCGTCAAATCCTCGATAATCCCGGCGCCCGCACCTGGGTCGGCAACACGGCCAAGGACGCTTTCAGATTGCAAAACAAGCTGGATATTTCGGGCCATGCGCCGGGCCAGCGGGGTTTTGGCATTTTGCGGGGCTTCAAAGGGGTGCAAAGTGATGGTGCTTGCACCGCCCGCGGTTGCGGCAAAGGCAGCGACGCTTGTGCGCAGAATATTTATATGCACGTCCTTGTCGCTCATGATAGAGGCGGAAGATTCAGCGTGTATCCTTGGCGCTATGGCGGGCAGTTCCATGGCATGAAGCAGCCCGGCCCATAAAATACGCAGGGCGCGCAACTTGGCTATGGAGACAAAAAACTGCGTACCGGTTGTGATAAGAAAGGTGATCTGCGCCGCAGCGCGTTCCGGTGATGCGCCGTTAGCAATCAGGGTCGTGATAGCATTGTGCGCATCCAGCAAAAGATACCCAAGTTCATGTGCATCAGAGCATCCGGCGTTTACGCGCGCGCGCGCATCCATGCAAAGGCTGTATTTTGCGCCTTTTGCCGCCAAATCCGCGATTGCGGGATGTATATCCTGATCGATAGCATTGAATGCAAGATCCGCTGAAACCGGGTCAAGCCCGCGCTGTTTGTAAAGGGCAAGCAAATTTGCCGCTATATCAGCGCCGCCTTCAAGGCGAATGGAAATGGCGTCAAGCCGGACATCTTCAAACAATTTATCCAGTTCATCAACAGTGCGAGCGCTGATCCCGCCCGCGCCCGAAACTGGTGATTCAGGACAAACAAGCACCAGCCCATCCACGCCATTTTGAAGGTCATCATGGATTTGCGCATGGGATTTTGCGCTGTCGGGATCATCAACGCGCTGCACAATGCGCCATGGATTATCAAGGTCCTCATGGAAAAAGAGCGGCGGCAGGGCATTTTCAACCGGAGTTTGATAGACAGGTTCAATGCCAAAACCATCGGGGGTGACAGCGGTAAATTTGCTTATCTCCCTGCCCCGAAGCGCCTTTTCAAGCCGCGCCTGCCAAGCCTGCTTATTTGCGGGCGCAAAGCCGCCGCCTAAAGAAAACCCGGACATGCCAATCCCTTTTCGCCCTTGTGCTGGAAGCGCAGTCTAGCTCAGGCGCGCAAAACCCATCAATACGCCTTTGGTCCGGGACGCGCTTGAGGCAAACTCAGGGCTTTTCACTCATCTTTCCCCTTGAGCAGCCGCTCGCGGCGTCGGCCGAGGGGGTAGTGCAGCATGGGGTCGTTTTTATCGAGACGGGCGAGGACTTCTCTGGTGCGGGCGCAGTCGTTGTCGATCTGGCGTTTGAGGTCCTCGGCGCTGTCGAATCTGGCGTCGCCGCGCAGATATTCGATAAACTCGACCTCGATCCGGTGGCCGTAAAGATCGCCGTCAAAATCGAACAGGAAGGGTTCGAGCAGGGGCTCAAGCCCGCCGAAGGTGGGGCTGGCGCCAAAATAGGCCGCGCCGTCGATGCGGCGGAATGCCTTGCCCTGTTTATCGCCCAGAAACACCCGCACGGCGTAGATGCCCATTTTGGGCTCACAGCCTTCATGCAGGTGGATATTGGCGGTGGGATAGCCCATGGATTTGCCGCGGCCATGGCCCTTCTTGACCTTTCCGGCAACGCTCCACCAATGGCCCAGAAGCTGCGCCGCCTCACGCGGTTTGCCGGCCCGGAGCGCCGCGCGTACGCCGCTGGAGGAGATCACCTCATGCCCGCCTTCGGTTACCGGCCTGATAATGGTAACGCCGAAACCGTGTTTTTCCCCGGCCCGGCGCAAGGTTTCGATATTGCCCGAGCGCCCCTTGCCATAGGCGAAATCATAGCCGGTAACGATATGGCTGACGCCCAGCCCCGCGACCAGCACGTCTTCGATGAACCGGTCGGCGCTCATATCGGCAAGTTCATCGTTAAAAGGGATGGCTATGGTCAGATCAAGGCCGAAATCGGCGAGCAGATGCTGTTTGACCTCTAGAGTGGTGAGGTCAAAAAAGGGCAGTTCGGGGTGAAAGAAGCGGCGCGGATGGGGCTCGAACACCATCGCCCCTGCCAGAGCGCCGGTTTGTTTTGCCGCATCCATGGCGGCCTGAAGCACCACCTGATGGCCGCGGTGAACGCCGTCAAAATTGCCAAGAGCGAGCGAAGCGCCCTTTAAAGCGGCGGGAACATTGCGGTAATTGCGCAGGTTTTCCATTCTTTTTCCTAGTTTTAAGGGACCTGCACCAGCGCCTCGCCGGTGAGAACCGGTTTATCCGAAACGGTGCAGATTGTCTCCAGGGTCACGCGTTTTTTCGGCGCATCAAGCGCCGTGATCGTTGCCGTTGCCGTAACCTCGTCGCCGATGCGCACGGGGGCGAGGAAGCGCAGGGATTGCGCCAGATATACCGATGTATCGCCCGGCAGCCGGGTGCCGATCACGGCGGATATGAAGCTGGCGGTCAAAAGCCCGTGCGCAACCGGGGAGCCGAATATGGAGTTTGCGGCAAATTCGGCATCAAAATGCAACGGATTTGTGTCGCCCGAGATTTGCCCAAAACCGCTGACATCATCCTGCGTCACGATTTTTGCAAATCCGGCGCTCATGCCGATTTTCAAATCCTCAAATTTGTAACCCATTTGCCGATCTTGCCTCAAGGCGCCGAACAGGCGCGATTCGCCCGGATGTTCCTGCAAGGCGGGCGCTGGCCCGGGGCGGCCTCAACTTACAAAAGAGACAAGTATCGCGCAAGTACTGGCGACGTGAATTGTTAAGGTTAATCGGTGTAAACCAGACCCGTTAACTTAAATTTCAATCCGCCCGCCTATTCTCCACCCATCATGCAGGGGTGTTCCAGCGCAAGCCATTCGCGTTGCATCAGCCATTTTTAAGATGAAAACTGTGCGGGAAAACCTGCACGCCAAAATGACGGAGAGTAAAAAATGTCTGTTGATCTGACGATGCCGGTTCTGGTTGTTGATGATTATAAAACCATGATCCGTATCATCCGCAATCTGCTCAAGCAGATTGGTTTTAATAATGTGGATGATGCCGCTGACGGTTCTGAAGCGCTGACCAAGATGCGTTCGCGCGGTTACGGTCTGGTGATTTCCGACTGGAACATGGAACCGATGACAGGTTATGAGCTGCTGAAAGAAGTGCGCGGCGACGAGAGCCTGCGCCGGACGCCGTTCATCATGGTTACGGCCGAATCCAAGACGGAAAACGTGATCGCCGCCAAAAAGGCCGGTGTCAACAATTACATCGTCAAGCCGTTTAATGCCGCAACGCTCAAGAGTAAAATCGGCACTGTTTTCGGTGAGTAACTTTTTATTCTGCCCGGAACAAGAGGCGCAAAGCCTTGAACGCGTCAGGGAGCAAACGGAGGTGTACCCATGCCGGGGAATCATATTGATGTCTCACGCGCCGATGAGTTAATCGGTTTTATTACCAAAATCAGAGATGGCGACCCGACCCTTGTCGAGGTGATGGGAATGGCGGAGCTTCTGGCCAGTACGCTACAGCCCTATTTCAAGAGACTCGATACGGCGATTTACGGCGAGTTTCGCCAGATTGCCCAGTATATCGAGAAAACCAAAAGTGAAATCGGCTCCTTGCAGGCCAATGATATGAGCGAGAAGCGGATTCCCGAAGCCGGGATGGAACTTGACGCCGTGGTCAAGGCGACGGAGAGCGCCACCGACCAGATCATGGAAAGCGCCGAAACCATCATGGCGACCGATACGGCTGATGGTGACAGCTATCAGGAACTGGTCAATAGCGAGGTGATGAAGATTTTCGAGGCCTGCTCTTTCCAGGATATTACTGGACAGCGCATTACCAAGGTGGTGGAAACCCTGAACTTTATCGATGACCGGCTGAGCAAATTCACCAGCACTTTTGGCGTTGAGGATAATGAAGTCCGGCTTTCCGATGAGGAAAAGGCCCGCGAGGCGCGAAAACAGGAACAGATCCTGCACGGGCCGCAAATGGACGGCGAAGGCGTTGCCCAGGACGATATCGACGCCCTGTTTTCCAGCGATGACGCCGGAGAAAGCGCCCCGGCCTCGCAGGATGATATCGACGCCCTGTTTCATTAAGACGCATGGCGTCTGAAGCTCCGGCACTGACTTTTCCAAGACAGCCCTTTCATGCGAAGGGGCTGTTTTTTATTGGCCGATCAAACTTGCGTGAGTGCGCGCAAATGAGGCAGGGGTGGCCCCGGCGGATTGTGATAGGGAGAGGCCACTGGAGAGATTGATTATTTCTTTTACGTCTTTTTATGCTGCAAGGAGTCTCAGCCTCATGTATGTGCCGATTAAACCGGTCAAGGACTATCCGTTTCTGATCCGGCTTTTTTTCAGGAACCAGAAACGGCGCTACGGCAAGATTCTGGAGCCGGGGATGCTGTGGGGGCGCTCGCCATGGGTGTTTTCCACCCTGGCGCTTCTTTACGGCGCGCTTGACCGCAAACGCTCGCCCATTGAGCCGGAATTGCGCTCGCTCATTACGGTGCGGGTTTCGCAGATCAACCATTGTGAATTCTGCGTTGATCTGAATACGGCGACCTTGATGAAACGCTGCCAGGAACCGGAGAAAATCGACGCGCTGGCAAAGTGGCGCGACAGCGCCTTGTTCAGTGAGCGCGAGCGCCGCGCCCTGGCCTATGCCGAAGCCGTTACCCGCTCGGATATGGATACCGATGCTGAACTCATGGCGCAGCTTGAGCGCCATTTTGATCATGACGCCCTGGTGGAGCTGACCGCCGTTATCTGTTTCCAGAATATGTCAAGCAAGTTCAATGCCGCCCTTGATGTTCCGGCGCAGGGGTTCTGCCGTATTCCCAAACCGGCGGCGGACAGCAAGCCGGAGTGAGGTTTTAAATTTTACAACCGCGGCGGCAGGGCCTAGGGTCGGCGGCAGGCATTTTTCAGCAAACAGGATTTTCAAGGTGCAGAAATCTTACGTCACTGATTATTTTCAGCAGCTTCACTCCCTTATCATGAACACGCAAAGCCAGGATGAAACCGGCGCGGATTTATCTTTGGCAAGCGCGGTGGATGCGGTCATCCGCCAGTGCCGCGGCGCGCATGAGGCGGGCAACAAGGTGGTGTTTGTCGGCAATGGCGGCTGCGCCGGGTTTTGCTCGCATATGGCGACCGATTTCGCCAAGAACGGCGGCATAAGGGCGATGGCGCTGAATGATCCTTCCGCCCTCACCTGTCTGGGCAATGATTTTGGCTATGAATTTATTTTTTCCAAACAGATCGAATATCTCGGCAATGCGGGCGATGTGCTGATCGCCATGAGCGCTTCGGGCCGCTCGGCCAATATTCTGGGCGCGGTCGCGGCCGCCAAAGCCAGGGGGTTCACGATCGTGACCCTTAGCGGCTTTACGCCCGATAATCCGCTGCGAAGCCTCGGGGGGGTGAATTTTTATATCGATTCGCCCGAATTCGGCTTTGTTGAAACCGGATATCAGGCCATCTTGCACTGCATCCTCGATATCGCCATGGGGTGGAAGGGATAATAAAAAAACCGCCCCGGATTTCTCCGGAGCGGTCTGGATTGTTTAAAGCCTGAGCTTTTCAGGTGGCTTACATCATGCCGCCCATGCCGCCCATGCCGCCCATGCCGCCGCCCATATCAGGCATGCCGCCGCCTGCGCCCTTGGGCTCGGGCTTTTCGGCGACCATGGCTTCGGTGGTGATCAGCAGACCGGCGATGGAGGCTGCGTCCTGCAGGGCCGTGCGCACGACCTTGGCCGGGTCAACGATGCCGGCTTTGACCAGATCGACATATTTGCCTTCCTGGGCATCAAAACCAAAGGCGTCATCTTTGCTGTCGAGGATCTTGCCGACCACGATGGAGCCTTCTTCACCGGCGTTTTCGGCGATCTGGCGGCAAGGGGTCTGAAGCGCCTTGCGGACAATGGCGATACCGGTATTCTGGTCGTTATTGTCGCCTTTGCATTTCATGGCCTCGGCGGCGCGCAGCAGCGCGGAGCCGCCGCCCGGCACGATGCCTTCTTCAACCGCGGCGCGGGTGGCGTTCAGAGCATCGTCAACACGGTCCTTGCGCTCTTTCACTTCCACTTCCGTGGCGCCGCCAACGCGGATCACGGCAACGCCGCCAGCGAGTTTCGCCAGACGTTCCTGAAGTTTTTCACGATCATAATCTGATGTGGTTTCTTCAATCTGGGCCCGAATCTGGGCCACGCGGGCCTTGATATCGTCCTTCTCGCCAATACCGTCAACGATGGTGGTTTCTTCTTTTGTGATGGCCACACGCTTGGCGGAGCCGAGCATGTCGAGGGTGACATTCTCAAGCTTGATGCCGATATCTTCCGACACCAGCTGGCCGCCGGTGAGAATGGCGATATCTTCCAGCATGGCCTTGCGGCGATCGCCAAAGCCCGGAGCCTTGACCGCAGCCACTTTCAGGCCGCCGCGCAGCTTGTTGACCACCAGGGTCGCCAGAGCCTCGCCCTCAATGTCCTCGGCGATGATCATCAGCGGCTTGCCGGACTGGACGACAGCCTCGAGAACCGGGAGCATGGCCTGCAGGTTGGAGAGTTTTTTCTCGTGCAGCAGGATATAAGGGTCTTCCAGCTCGGTGGTCATTTTTTCGGCATTGGTGACGAAATAAGGTGAGAGATAGCCGCGGTCGAACTGCATGCCTTCAACCACTTCCAGTTCGCTCTCAAGGCTCTTGGCCTCTTCAACGGTGATCACGCCTTCATTGCCGACCTTCTGCATCGCCTCGGCGATCATGTTGCCGATCTCGTGCTCGCCATTGGCGGAGATGGTGCCGACCTGGGCGATTTCCTCGTTGGTTTTGACCGTCTTGGCGCTCTTTGTAATCGTAGCGACAACTTCGGCAACCGCCATGTCAATGCCGCGCTTGAGATCCATCGGGTTCATGCCGGCGGCAACCGCCTTGCCGCCTTCGCGGACAATCGACTGGGCCAGAATGGTGGCGGTGGTGGTGCCGTCACCGGCTTCGTCATTGGTCTTTGAGGCCACTTCACGCACCATTTGGGCGCCCATGTTCTCGAACTTGTCCTCAAGCTCGATTTCCTTGGCAACGGTCACGCCGTCCTTGGTGATGCGCGGCGCGCCGAAGGATTTGTCGATAACGACGTTGCGGCCCTTGGGACCAAGGGTTACTCTTACGGCATCGGCAAGTACATCAATGCCTTTCAGCATGCTTTCGCGCGCCTTGGCGCCGAACTTAACTTCTTTTGCAGACATGTGTCAAAATCTCCTACAACTCTGTCTTTTCAATAGGCGGGAATGGCAAAAAACCATCTGAACGGAGGTTCAGATGGTTAGTCCAGTATTCCCATAATGTCGGATTCCTTCATGATCAGCAGCTCTTCGCCGTCGATCTTGACCTCGGTGCCGGACCATTTGCCAAACAAGATGCGGTCGCCGGCCTTGACATCGAGCGCGGTCACGGTGCCGTCTTCGGCCTTGGCGCCATTGCCGACGGCGACAACCTCGCCTTCTGAGGGTTTTTCTTTGGCGGTGTCGGGAATGATGATCCCTCCAGCCGTCTTTTCCTCTTCGTCGATCCGGCGCACAAGCACGCGATCATGGAGCGGACGGAATTTCATGGGGTGTTTCCTCCAGTTGTTTGAAAAAGCGTCTCGAATACGCTTTTTGTAAATTTCAGGTCAGAATTTAGCACTCACAAACATGAGTGCCAACGCTGCCGGGGAAATAGTGGGGCTCTGGAATATTGTCAAGGGGAGCGGCTAAAATTTTATGTGCATTCTTAGCGTCTTCCACGTTTGATCGGCACCCGCAAACACAGCTACCAGACCAGTTGGCGCTGCCAGCCGACAGGGCGTTCGGGGAAGCCTTCAAACAGCCGCGCCAGAGCGTCTGCGTTGCCGGTGTCTTCGGCGTGAATGCCGCCGGCGATGAACAAAGTGTCCCAGTTCGCGGCAATCGCGCCCTTGACATCGGTGCCCAGACCATCGCCGATGGCGAGAATATCGCTTGCGCCTGCCGGGCGGCCCAGAAGTGTTGAGAACTGCTTCAGGGTCAGATCGTAAACCGGCGCATAGGGCTTGCCGGCGTAAATCACCCGCCCGCCCGCTTCCTCATACGCCTTTGCCAGCGCCCCGGCGCAATAGATGCGGATACCGCCGCGGTCCACCACCAGATCGGGATTGGCGCAGATCATCGGTAGATTACGGGCGCTCAAAAGCGCAAGGCTCTGTTTGTAATCCTCCGGCGTCTCCACCGTATCATCAAAGAGGCCGGTGCAGATAATGGCTTGCGCGTCCTCCGGCCCGCTCAGCTCAAGCCCCAGACCATCAAGCACCGCGCCGTCGCGCTCATAGGGGCCGATATGATAGACCGGTTTGCCGCTATAGCTTTTGAGCAGCTCGCGGGTGACATCGCCGGACGTCACCACCCCGTCATAGGCTTTTGCGCTCACGCCGATATCCGCAAGCTGCGCGATGACAGAGGCCGCCGGGCGCGGCGCGTTGGTGAGCAGCAAAACCCTGCCGCCGCCTCGCCGGTAGCGCATCAGCGCCGTAACGGCGTCGGCGTAAGGCGTCTCGCCATCATGCACCACGCCCCAGACATCGCAGGCGATGGCGGGGTATTTCGCCGCCAGGGAGGCGATGTGTTCATAATGCGGGATTTGCGGCTGCGGGCTTGTCATGCGCCCTGCCTATAGCGAGGCGGCGGGGAGGTCAATGGATGATTCTTGCGTGGCCGGGAAAGTTACCTTGCAAGCTTAAATAACCGTTGCCTGTCAGTCTGTTTTTTATATCATGGCCCCTGAACTGAACGCCTC
>CAZIVB010000019.1:0-19330 GCA_964542565.1 uncultured Hyphomicrobiales bacterium
AATCGGGATCTTGAATAATTGGCGTGGAATAAGGTCTTTCAGTCGTTCACAGACCATCCGCCCGCGGGCTTCGGCCTGGCTGCGGTGGCAGACAAAACCGAGCGCATCGACATGTTCGGCATTGACCAGAATAGACACCTTGACCAGATCGCCCTCCTTTAGCCCGGCCATTTCGTAGTCGAAACTGGCGTAGCCGCGCGAGATCGATTTCAGGCGGTCGTAGAAATCAAACACCACTTCATTGAGCGGAAGCTCATAAACCGCCATGGCGCGGCTGCCCACATAGGTGAGGTTTTTTTGCCGACCGCGCCGGTCCTGACACAGTTTCAGCACCCCGCCGAGATATTCATCCGGCACCAGAATGGTGGCTTCAATCCACGGCTCTTCCATATGTTCGATATAAATCGGGTCGGGCAGATCGGCCGGGTTGTGCAACTCGGTCACGGAGCCATCGTTCATATAGATATGATAGACAACCGAGGGCGCGGTGGTGATGAGATCGATATTGAACTCGCGCTCAAGGCGCTCACGGATGATTTCCAGATGCAGCAGGCCCAAAAAGCCGCAGCGGAAACCAAAGCCGAGCGCGGCGCTGGTTTCCATTTCATAATCAAAACTGGCGTCATTGAGACGCAATTTGCCCATCGCCTCGCGCAGGGTCTCGAATTCGGATGAATCCACCGGAAACAGGCCGCAAAACACCACCGGCTGGGCCGGTTTAAACCCCGGCAGCGCCTCCTTGCAGGGGTTTTTGTCCTCCGTGATGGTGTCCCCGACGCGGGTATCGGCGACCTGCTTGATGGCGGCGGTAAAAAAGCCGATCTCGCCGGGACCAAGCTGGTCGATCATTTCCTGTTTGGGGCGAAAAACCCCGACCCGGTCCACCAGATAGCTGGCATCGGTGGAAATCATACGCACCCGCTGGCCCTTTTTAAGCGCCCCGTCGATAATGCGCACCAGCACGATAACGCCGAGATAGGCGTCATACCACGAATCCACCAGCATCGCCTTTAACGGCGCGTCCGCATCGCCCGAGGGCGGGGGGAGGCGTTTGACAATGGCCTCCAGAACCGCCTCGATCCCCAGCCCGGTCTTGGCGGAAATTTCCACCGCATCGGAAGCGTCGAGCCCGATGACATCTTCAATTTGCCGCCGGATGCGTTCCGGCTCGGCGGCGGGCAGGTCGATCTTGTTGAGCACCGGTACGATCTCATGATCATTATCGAGCGCCTGATAGACATTGGCAAGGGTCTGGGCCTCGACCCCCTGAGAGGCGTCAACCACCAGAAGCGAGCCTTCGCAGGCGGCCAGGGAACGCGAGACTTCATAAGCAAAATCCACATGGCCCGGCGTGTCCATCAGATTGAGGATATAGTCCTTGCCATCTGCACCCTTGTATTCAAGCCGCACGGTCTGGGCCTTGATGGTGATGCCGCGCTCGCGCTCGATATCCATGGAATCGAGCACCTGTTCCTTCATCTCACGCGATGTGAGCCCGCCGCAAATCTGGATCAGGCGGTCGGCAAGGGTGGATTTGCCATGATCGATATGGGCGACGATGGAAAAATTACGGATATTGTCAAAAACTGTCATGGGTGGCTGTTTAGCGTGCTTTGCGCCGTTAAGGAAATGTTTTTGGACTGCCCCGGCTTCTTTCCGGTACAATATAGCCGCGCCGGGGCATCATTTCCAATTCCCGCCCGCGCGGTTAACCATAATTCCAGCTTAAGCCCGGCCGGGCCTAAGCTCTGGTTGACGCCCCATGCCGTTCCGTCATATTGTTAACAATCTGTTAAGAATTACAATTATGTCCAGTGGGAAGTTACGTCGAGGAATACAGCCATGGCTCTCCTGAAAATGGCGGTTGATATCAAGGGTGTTGACCTGTCGCGGTTGCGTGTCGGATTGCGTGTCATTCACGATGACGCGGACGGGGACAAGAGCGCCGGAACATCGTTTTTGCATATGACGCTTGATGAACTGAAGGTGTTTTTAAAGGCGCTTACGGTTTCCGGCGATATTGAAATCACCTCATCCTTGCTCAGCGACAGCAGCAGAAACAAGCCGGAAAAAGCGGTAAATTCCATTCTGGAGCTGAAAAAGAGATATGAGCAGGTGGTCGCTCATCACCCGTAGGGGGCTGGTGTTTTGTATCGCCGGCAAGAGATTTGAATGAGTAGCAACAAGGTGCAAAGCGTATGACGAGTAACTCCAAAGCCACGGTCGCATCGGATAAAATCCGCAAAATTGAAGGTGGCCTGCGCGGCTCCAGCGGCGGCGCCGCCTCTACCGGTTTCAAGGGGCTTGATCTGGGGACATCCCACCTTGTTCTGGCGAGTGTGAAAGACAACCGGGAGGTTTATCAAAAGGAGCTGCACGCCTTTGTCTCCATCCCCTATTCCAAAATGACCAAATCCATGCTGGAGCGTGAAAAAATCCAGCACCGGGTGCAGCGCCCCAATATTATCGCCTTTGGCAACCGGGTTGATGAGTTCGCCAATATTCTCGGCGGCACGACGCGGCGGCCCATGCAGACCGGATTGCTTAATCCGGACGAGCCCAAGAATATCGAACTTGTCGAGCTGGCGCTGCGCTCGTTATGCGGCAAGGCGAAGCCGGGCGAGAAAATCTGCTTTTCGGTCCCCTCCCCGCCCGAGGGCAATGAAAGCATGCTGCTGTTTCATGAAGAATCCGTGCGCGGCGTCCTGGAAGGGCTTGGCTACAAGGTCCGCACCATCAATGAGAGCCTTGCGGTGGTGATTGCCGAGTTGCAGGATTATGATTTTACCGGCATCGGCATCAGTTTTGGCGGCGGCATGTGCAATGTCTGCCTGTCCTATCTGGGCCTGCCGGTCTTTACCTTCGCCACCACGCGGGCAGGAGATTACATTGATGACTCCTCCGCCGCCGTGACCGGCGTGAGCGCCACCACGGTGCGCCTGCGCAAGGAGAACAAGGATTTTGTTCTTTTCGCCGATGACAACCCGTCCAGCATCGACCGCGCCATGTCGATTTACTACCGCGAGGTTATCCAGACCGTAGCGCTCACCCTGGAGCGGGTATTGAACACCACAAAGGATTTGCCCCCCTTCAAAGGCCCCATCCCGATTGTGTTCAGCGGCGGCACTTCACTGGTCGGCGGCTTTCAAAAAGAGCTGCGCAAGGCCATCCGCAAAACAACGCTTCCGGTGGAGATTTCCGAAATTATCCCGGCGGAAAGCGGCCTGAACGCAACCGCCAGAGGCGCGCTGGTCGCCGCCATGCTGGAGGGGTAGGCTCCATTTCTTCAGGCTGTTTTGAGACAAGAAGGCCGGGTCGCAAACCCGGCCTTTCTCATGCGTTCATGTTCTGATACGAAATTTAATTTTTTTTCAGGCGGATAATTACATCAACCTGCTCGACGCTTGTGCCTTCGGGCAGCGGAGGCAGCCCGTTCAGTTGCATGTCTTCCTTGTCAATATCGATGAGCATATCCTCTTTTTCGAGATAAAAATGATGATGCTCCTTGGTATTGGTGTCAAAAAAGCTCTTGGCGCCGGTGACATTCACCTCGCGCAGCAACCCGGCTTCGGTAAATTGGTGCAGGGTGTTGTAAACGGTTGCAAGGGAGACATGTTCGGTGACATCGCGCGCTTCCTGATGCAGAATTTCCGCCGTGACATGGCGGTGCGGGCCTGAAAACAACAAATCTCCCAGAGCCAGACGCTGGCGCGTGGGTCTTAAACCAGCCTGACGAATATGACCGGCGATATCCTGTTTAATTGCTAAATCCATCATAGATACGATCCCGTTTGAAACAAATCCGCTTGAAACAAATTGCCGGGATTCCGGCAATCCGTAAATTATAAGACTTCTAATAATACGGCAGCCCGGCGCAACTCCGCAACTTAAAAGGATAATTTGACGATGTGGCATATTGTCCCGACCAATCATCTCTTTGCCTCGCCTTGCGCCTGTGATAGGAAGCAGTCAGGCTTGGTGTTTTGTCAACAATTTCAACTGAAGCAGCAGGCTCCTGAATCTTTGGTAATTTGCGGGAATAAAAATGGTGCAGCAAAAGTCACAATATGATTATGAAGATCTTCTCTCCTGCGGGCGCGGAGAGATGTTTGGCCCCGGGAACGCCCAGTTGCCCCTGCCGCCGATGCTGATGTTCGACCGGATCACCAGCATCACCGAAACGGGCGGCCCGCACGGCAAGGGGCAGGTCGTGGCCGAACTGGATATCAATCCGGATTTGTGGTTCTTTGCCTGCCATTTCAAAGGCGATCCGGTTATGCCCGGCTGCCTTGGACTTGACGCCCTGTGGCAGATGCTGGGCTTTTTCCTCGGCTGGCTCGGTGAGCCGGGGCGCGGACGGGCGCTTGGTGTCGGCGAGGTCAAATTCACCGGCATGGTGACGCCGGAAGTGAAAAAACTTGAATATACCGTGGATGTCAGCCGCCTGATCAGAAGGCGGCTTGTTCTGGGCTGCGGCGAGGGAACCCTGCGCGCCGATGGCGAGGTGATCTACACCACCAAGGATATGCGCTGCGGCCTGTTTCAGGATGATGAGAAATAAAACGGATAATCCCGGGTCGGAATTTGCAACATAAGAGGTAATCATGCGGCGCGTTGTCGTTACAGGAATGGGAATTGTTTCGAGCATCGGCAATTCAACCGATGAGGTCACGGAATCGCTGCGCATGGCGCGATCGGGAATAACCCGGGCGGAAAAATACGCCGAGCTTGGCTTTCGCTCCCAGGTGCAGGGCATGCCGGACCTGGACTGGGAAAAGGCGCTGGACCGGCGCACACGGCGCTTTATGGGCGCGGGCGCGGCGTGGAATTATATCGCCATGCAGCAGGCGATTGATGATGCCGGGCTCAGCGAGGATCTCGTCTCCAATGTGCGCACGGGCCTGATCATGGGCTCGGGCGGCCCTTCCACCCCGGCAATCGTTCTGGCCGCGGATATCACCCGCGAGAGAGGCCCCAAACGCATCGGTCCCTTTGCGGTGCCAAAGGCGATGAGTTCGACAAATTCGGCAACCCTGGCGACGCCGTTCAAAATCAAGGGGATGAATTATTCCATCTCCTCGGCCTGCGCCACCTCCAATCACTGCATCGGCAATGCGATGGAGATCATCCAGCTTGGCAAACAGGATGTGATTTTCGCCGGCGGCGGCGAGGAGCTGGACTGGACCTTGTCGAACATGTTTGACGCCATGGGCGCCATGTCGAGCAAATATAACGCAACCCCCGCCAGCGCCAGCCGGGCCTATGACAAAAACCGCGACGGCTTTGTGATTGCCGGCGGCGCCGGCGTCGTGGTGCTGGAAGAACTGGAACATGCGCTGGGGCGCGGTGCGGTGATTTATGGCGAGATTATCGGTTACGGCGCCACGTCTGATGGTTATGACATGGTGCAGCCTTCCGGCGAGGGCGCGGTGCGCTGCATGCAAATGGCGCTGCAAAATGTCGATTGCAACATTGACTATATCAATCCGCACGGCACCTCGACGCCGATCGGGGATCTGCGCGAGATCGAGGCGATCCGCGAGGTGTTCGGGAACAAAATCCCGCCCATCAGCGCCACCAAATCCTTGACCGGCCATTCGCTGGGGGCAACGGGGGTTCAGGAATCGATTTATTCCCTGCTGATGATGCAACATGGCTTTATTTGCGAATCGGCCCATATCGAGGAGCTTGACCCTGATTTTGCCGATATGCCGATTGTGCGCAAACGCATCGACAATGCCAAGCTTGATTGTGTCATGTCGAACAGTTTCGGCTTTGGCGGCACCAACGCCACGCTGGTTTTCAAGCGTTTTGGCTCCTGAGAAAAGGTTGTTTTATGAGCACGATCGAATCCCCCTTTCCCACTCCCCTCATGAAGGGCAAGCGCGGCCTGATCATGGGGGTTGCCAATGACCATTCCATCGCCTGGGGTATCGCAAGAGCGCTGGCTGGTCAGGGCGCGGAGCTGGCCTTTACCTATCAGGGCGAGGCGTTCGGACGCCGGGTTGCGCCGCTGGCGGAGCAAACCGGTTCCGATATGGTGATCCCCTGCGATGTGGAAGACACGGCCAGCGTGGATGCGCTGTTTGAAACCTTGCAGGAAAAATGGGGAAAGCTTGATTTTATTGTCCACTCGATCGGGTTTTCCGATCGCAATGAGCTCAAGGGGCTTTATGCCGACACCAGCCGGGAGAATTTTGTCCGCACAATGGTGATCTCGTGTTTTTCCTTTACCGAAATCGCCCGGCGGGCTGCAAAAATGATGGATGATGGCGGCGCCATGATCACCCTTACCTATGGCGGGGCGAGCAAGGTCATGCCGAATTACAACGTCATGGGGGTCGCCAAGGCCGGGCTTGAGGCTTCGGTGCGCTATCTGGCGGCGGATTTCGGGCCGCGGGATATCCGGGTGAACGCCATTTCCGCCGGGCCGATGCGCACTCTTGCCGGGGCCGGGATTGCCGATGCGCGCGCCATGTTCGCCTTCCAGCAAAAACACTCGCCGCTGCAACGCACGGTCTCGCTTGATGATATCGGCGGCGCGGCAATTTATCTGCTCAGCGCGCTCTCCGGCGGGGTAACCGGCGAAATTCACTATGTGGATGCCGGCTACAACATCATCTCCACCCCGCGCCCGGAACGGCTTTAAAGCTCAAAATCGGCGATAACCGGGGCGTGATCCGAGGGGCGCTCCCAGCCGCGGGCCTCATCGATAACCTGCATCTCAGAGCATTTGCTTCCCAGATCCGGGCTGGCCCAGATGTGATCGAGCCGCCGGCCGCGATTGGATTCGCGCCAGTTGCGCGAGCGGTAGCTCCACCAGGTAAAAAGCTTTTCCGGTTCGGGGATTTGCGCCCGCATGACATCCACCCAGGGGCGGGCGTTTTGCACCTGCTGCAAACGCTCCACCTCAACCGGCGTGTGGGAGACCACTTTTAACAGCTGCTTGTGGGACCAGACATCATCCGGCAAGGGCGCGATGTTGAGATCACCGACCAGAATCATCGGATCATCGCCGATGCCATTGGCAAACCAGTTTTCCATTTCATCCAGGAATTCCAGCTTGTGGGCGAATTTTTCATTCACCTCCGGGTCGGGCTCATCGCCGCCAGCGGGGACGTAAAAATTATGGATGAGCGGATTGCCCGGAACACCGCTCAGCATGGCGGATATGTGCCGGGTATCGCCGCGGCCGCAAAAGCCGCGTTTTTCCACCGCGCCCAGTTCAAGCCGCGATATGAGCGCAACGCCGTTATAGCCCTTCTGGCCGTGAATGGCGATGTGATCATAGCCCTCACCCTTGAAGACGCTGTGGGGGAAGTGGTCATCGGGACATTTGGTTTCCTGCAGGCATAAAACATCCGGTGCGTATTGGCGCAGAAAACGCGCGACCTGCGGCGCGCGCAAGCGAACCGAATTAATGTTCCAGGTGGCAATTCTGAGTTTCATATTTATCCCTTTTGGTTTTTGGCGACGGAGAGGCCGGAGGCGCGGTTTTCAGGTAAATTATGACACACGGCGCTGTTGGTAGGGGCGAAAAACTGGTATGTAACCCTGCATGGATACCACGTCACCCCCTGATCCCAATATTTGTAATTCGCCCGATTTGACAGGGCTGGAGAAAATGGTGCGGCCAGGCATTGTAAAAATCACTTTATCCGATTTTCGCAATTATGCGTCCCTATCGTTGCAGCTTGGTCCGGAACCCGTGGTGCTGATTGGCGAGAACGGGGCGGGCAAGACCAATCTGCTTGAAGCGATCTCGCTTTTCATGCCCGGACGCGGGCTCAGAGGCGCCCCGGCGGAAACTCTGGCGCGGGCGCAAGGCGCGGGCGGCTGGAGCGCCGGGCTTGGCGTGAGGGGGCCCGCCGGGATGATGCAGCTTGGCACCGGGCGGGCGGCGGGCCATGAGAATGACGGCAAGTTATCCCGGATTGTGCGTATCAACGGGCAAAACAAGACCGGGCCGGGGGGGTTTTTGCAAGTTTTGCGCCTCATCTGGCTGACCCCGTCTATGGACGGGCTGTTTTCAGGCCCCGCCTCTGAGCGGCGGCGCTTTCTTGACCGCATTGTCACCGCCTATGACCCTTCTCATGCGCGGCGGCTGAGCGCGTTTGAACGGGCCATGCGCGAGCGCAACAAGCTGCTGGAAAATCCCGCGCCCGACAGCGCCTGGCTCACGGCGCTCGAGCGGCAAATGGCTGAACAAGGAACCGCGATTGCAGCGGCAAGGCGCGAAAGCGCGGCAAGGCTGAACATGCTTATGGCGCCTGAAAACGGCGCCGCTTCAACCGCGGGTTTTCCCTTCGCCATCCTCGGCGCTAAGGGCCGTCTGGAAAATGACCTCAATGGACATGCGGCGGTGGAGGTTGAGGATAATTATCGTACAATGCTGGGTGATTCGCGTAAAATCGACGCGGCGGCCGGGCGCTGTCTGCACGGGCCGCACCGCTCGGATATGGAGGTTTTGCACGGACCAAAGAATATGGCGGCAAAACTGTGCTCGACGGGAGAACAAAAAGCCTTGCTGATCGCAATGATACTCGGCCAGACGCGTATGATTGCCCAGGAGGGCGCAAGCCGGGGACATATCGGCGCCGGGCCGGTTTTGTTGCTGGATGAAATTGCCGCTCATCTTGATGCGCGGCGGCGCGATGATCTGTTTACGGCCCTGCTGGATATGGGGGTTCAGGCCTTTATGACCGGCACCGATGCGGGGCTGTTTTCCCGGCTTGAGAACAAGGCTGCATTCTGGCACGTCAATGATGGCGCGATCACGCGCCGGTGAGAGGATAAAATACCATGTCGGAAGAAACCCCGGAAACGCAAGGGGCTGAATATGGCGCCGATTCCATCAAGGTTTTAAAAGGCCTCGATGCGGTGCGCAAACGCCCGGGCATGTATATCGGCGATACCGATGATGGTTCGGGTCTGCACCATATGGTCTATGAGGTGGTGGATAACGCCATTGACGAGGCGCTGGCGGGGCATTGCGATACGGTCGAGGTTATTCTCAATGCCGAGGGCTCGGTGACGGTGCGCGATAACGGGCGCGGCATTCCCACCGATATTCACCATGAAGAGGGGGTCTCGGCGGCCGAGGTGATCATGACCCAGCTTCATGCGGGGGGCAAGTTCGACCAGAATTCCTACAAGATTTCCGGCGGGCTGCACGGGGTCGGCGTCTCGGTGGTGAACGCGCTTTCCGAAACCCTGGTCCTCAAGATCGCCCGCGGCGGTAAAAAATATGAAATGACGTTTCATCATGGCGATCCGGCCGCGCCGCTGAGCGTGACGGGCGAATCGCACGGCGAGACAGGGACGGAAGTCACCTTTACGCCTTCGACGGAAACCTTCACCATGACGGAGTTTAATTTCGCCACCCTTGAGCATCGCCTGCGCGAGCTGGCCTTTCTCAACTCAGGGGTTCGTATTCTCCTTGATGACAAACGCCATGTCGAAGAAAACAAAACCGAATTTTTATATGAAGGCGGACTGGAGGCGTTTGTGCGCTATCTCGACCGCGCCAAAACCGGGCTGATTGAAAATCCCATTCTCGTCAATGCCGAACGCGACGGGGTGAATGTGGAAGTGGCGATGTGGTGGAATGACAGCTACCACGAAAATGTGCGCTGTTTTACCAACAACATCCCGCAGCGCGATGGCGGTACGCATCTGGCCGGTTTTCGCGGCGCGCTGACCCGCACGGTCAATGCCTATGCCCAGAGCAGCGGACTGGCGAAGAAGGAAAAGGTCTCGCTGAGCGGCGATGATGCGCGCGAGGGCCTGACCTGTGTGCTTTCGGTCAAGGTTCCGGATCCGAAATTTTCCAGCCAGACCAAGGACAAGCTGGTTTCCTCCGAGGTGCGCCCGGTGGTCGAGGGGGTGCTCAACGAGAAGCTGGGGCAATGGTTTGAGGAACATCCGGCCGAGGCCCGGAATATTGTCGGCAAGGCTCTGGAGGCCGCCGTTGCGCGCGATGCGGCGCGAAAGGCGCGCGAGCTGACCCGCCGCAAGGGGGCGCTTGATCTGGGCGGGCTGCCGGGCAAGCTGGCCGATTGCCAGGAGCGCGACCCGGCCAGGGCCGAGCTGTTTATCGTCGAGGGCGATTCGGCGGGCGGCTCGGCAAAACAGGGGCGCAACCGGCGCAATCAGGCGGTATTGCCGCTGCGGGGCAAGATATTGAATGTGGAGCGGGCCCGTTTTGACCGCATGCTGAGTTCAAACGAGATCACCGCCCTCATCACCGCGCTGGGAACCGGGATCGGCCGCGATGATTTCAATATCGAAAAGCTGCGCTATCACAAGATCATCATCATGACCGATGCCGATGTGGATGGTGCCCATATCCGCACGCTGCTGCTGACCTTTTTCTACCGCCAGATGCCGCAAATCATCGAGCAGGGCTATTTGTATATTGCCCAGCCACCGCTTTACAAGGTGCGCCGCTCAGGTTCCGAGCAATATTTGAAAGATGAAAAAGCGCTGGAAGATTACCTCATCGGCACCGGGCTGGACGGGGCTGTCCTTACCGTTTCGACCGGCGAGGAGCGCAGCGGCGCGGATTTGCTGGCCATTATCGAAAACGCCCGCAATGTGCGCAAATATATCAATGCCCTGAAAAGCCATTACCCGCGCTTTATCATTGAACAGGCCGCCATTGCCGGAGCGCTGAACCCTGATATTCTTGATACAAAAGAAAAAGCCGCCAGGACGGCCGATCATATCGCCAGGCGTCTGGATTCGCTCTCGGATGAAACCGAGCGGGGATGGAAGGGAACACCGACGCAGGACGGGGGGCTGAGCTTTTCGCGCATGGTGCGCGGCGTTACCGAGAAACATGTGATTGACGGTCCGCTGATTGCCTCGGCCGAGGCGCGCAAACTGGACCAGCTCACGCCGCATCTGCAGGAGATTTACAGCTCCGCCGTCACCTTGCGCCGGGCCGATAACAGCTCCACCGTTTACGGCCCGCTTGGCCTGCTGGACGCGGTTCTGGCGACAGGGCGCAAAGGGCTGGCCATTCAGCGTTACAAGGGCCTTGGCGAGATGAACCCGGACCAGCTCTGGGAGACAACCCTGGATGAAAACGCCCGCTCCTTGCTGAAAGTTCATGTCGGCGAGCTTGACGAGGCGGATGATCTGTTCACCAAGCTCATGGGCGATGTGGTGGAGCCGCGGCGTGAATTTATCCAGAACAACGCGCTTAATGTTGCCAATCTGGATGTGTAAGTTGCCTCAAGGGTTGATGGAGCGTGGTTATGAGTAACGGTAAAAAGGATGTGCTGGCCGAGGAAGCCTACCAGCGGGCCTTGAATTACGAGCTTGAATTCGGCTGCTGTCCGCAATGCGTTCTGGCCAGTGTGCAGGAGGTCGTGGGCTATGTCACCGATGAAACCATCAAGGCCTCGCACGGGCTTTCTGGCGGCGGCGGCCTCAATGGCGAGGGGGCCTGCGGGGCGCTTACCGGCGGCCTGATGGCGCTGAGCGCCAAATCCGGGCGCGAGAGGAACAAGCTCGATCAGGGGCGCGGCCTGGGAAATTTTCAGGATGCGCGCGAGCTTGTCGAGCGTTTCAAACAAGAATTCGGCGGCGTCACCTGCAAGGAACTGCAACAGGTCTTTACCGGCAAAACCTATGATTTCTGGAACGCAAGGGAATACAAGGCCTTTGATGAAGCCCGCGATATGAAATGCGCCGAGGCGACGGCCATTGTAACCCGGTGGGTGGTGGAAAAATTACAGGACTGAAGCGGCACGTTTCAAGGTGCCGGGGCGGCAATCCCGGCGCTTGATAACAAAGCTGCCGTGTCTGCCATGTTCCGCCCGCTTGTCTTGCCGTGAAGCCAGATGATATATTGCCCGGTTCGCGCCAGGAAGATGATCTGCTGGATATCAACCGGCACGGCTCCTTCCTCGATCCGGACGGCGTCGCGGCGGCAAAAATCGAGATATTCAGGATCAACATCGCCGGATCTGACAATGACGTCGGCGTTTTGCAGCAAGCAGAGGGTTTTCAGCGGCATATCCTCGGTCCGTTCCGGTACGCTTATCAGCAGGACCTTGCCTTTTTCGTAATCCTCCTGCCCTGTTTTTTCAAGACGCTCCAATACGGCCTGCTCGATTTCTGAAACCGATTTTGCCCGCGACAGGCGGGTTAAATCCTGTTCCGCCAGCTTTTTCCAGAATGCGCGTCTGGCGGCAGGTTTCTTCAACCTGGCGTTTATTTTATCCCGCAGGGCGGATGCAACCTCCAGAACCGCGCCTGTTCCATGCGGAAGCAGGCTTTCCAGACGGCCGCGCAGCCACTGGCCGATAACCGGCGCGGCGCCGCCGGTTGATATGCCGATAATGAGCGGCGAGCGATTGACAATAACGGGGATCTGGAAATCGCACAGGGTGGGCCGGTCCACCAGATTTACCGGCACGTTGGCGCTACGCGCCGCCGTGCAAAACCGGGCGGCCATATCGCCGGCGGAAAACGCGCCTATCGCCAGCGCCGCGTTTTGCAGATCGTCCTGGCACCATTCGCGTCCGGCAAATGTGATATCCCGGGCCAGTTTGAAATTTTGCCGCAGATCATCAAACTCCGTTTTCATATCCGGTGCGCAGATATTTACCCTGGCGCCGGTCATGGCCAGCAGCCTTGCCTTGGGGATCAGCGCTACGTTGTCACCGGCAATCAGGACGACCTTGCCGGCTAGATCGTAAAAAACCGGGAATTTGGCCAGTTTATAAAGCTGATTGTCTGACATGGCGGTTCCAAATAAAAAAGCCGGTTATTCGCTAAATGAATAACCGGCTTTTTATCACATCAAAAGCACCGTTCAGGATTTTTCAATCACAAAACGGTAGGTGCCGCCACTCTCGCCGCTCTCGAGGATCTTGTCGCCGCTGGAACGGCAAAGCGCTTCGATATCCTTGATGGAACCGGCATCGGTTGAAAGCATTTCCAGCGTATCGCCGGAATTCAGGCCTTTAAGCGCTTTCTTGGTTTTTAAAACCGGCAACGGGCAGTTGAGCCCCTTGGCGTCCAGTGTCTGAGTAGCCATGTGTCTTGTCCCTTATGTTAATCTGCTGTCCTGCGGGATATGCGCAAACCGCCATCGTAATAAAGGATGGCGGGGGCAATATCTTCAAGCCTCCATTCAAAACAGCGCTCTGTCTATCCCGAATAGACGCGGTGTATTCATTTATCAGAATATGATCATATCCGGCTACAAAAAAATTCAGGATAAGGCCATTACTTATGATTTCCCGGCCTTAAACCAGGCAAGTTTTTGTGACAGGGCCGCAACTTCACCGATGATAAACAAAGCCGGCGAACGGATTTTGGCTTTACTCACATCTTCAGGCAATTGCGCCAAAGTTGTCAAAACCAGACGCTGCTTGTTTGTGGTTCCGTCCTGAATAACGGCGACAGGCGTGGTATCGGGGCGGCCGCCTTCTATCAATCGCCGTGCGATCAGGGGCGAATTGGTCAGCCCCATATAGATGACAAGAGTGGTTTCGGGATCCGACAGGCTTTCCCAGTTTATGTCCTCATCCACCGAGCGGCCGAGCATGGAATGCCCGGTCATCAACTGCACCGAGCGCGACAGGCCGCGATGGGTCAGCGGGATGCCGGCATAGGCGGCGCAGCCGCTGGCGGCGGTCACGCCGGGGACAATCTCGAACGGGATATCATGCGCCGCCAGATAGAGGGCCTCTTCCGAGCCGCGGCCAAAAACGAACGGATCGCCGCCCTTCAGACGCACCACAACCTCATGCTGCCCGGCAAGACAGGCAAGAAGATGATTGATCTCCTGTTGCGGCATATGATGGTTGCGCGCCGCCTTGCCGGCGAAAATGCGCATGGCGTCCGGGCCGGCCAGTTTTAAAATCTCTTCGGACACAAGCAGATCATAAACCAGAACATCGGCGCTTTCGATCAGGCGTTTGGCTTTCACCGTGATCAGTTCGGGATCGCCGGGGCCGGCGCCGACCAGATACACGGGATTTACGGGTTTCGGCATGCTTTGGTCTTTCTTACAAAGGCGGCAAATCTCGCGGCCCACGGGTTTTTGTCAACATGGCGCAGATGGGCATAACCCGCCAGCAGGTTTTTATAGACAATACCGTCATTTTCGCCGTCAAGACCGGCGCCGCGCCGGACTTTATAGGCAAATTTCAGCTCTCCTGAAAACTTTTCCAGATGAGAATAATGAAACTCGTGAACGGCATGGCTCACCGCCCCGCCCGCCTTTGCCGCAAGCGGCCAGGGATGATGCGCGGTTTCTTCCAGAATGACATATCCGCGCCCGCGCGGTTGATCATACATCACCGCATCGGCGGGCAAGACACCGGCCATCTCGGCGCTTTCGCCTTTCCATATGATGCGGCGCGCCAGATACATCAAGCCGCCGCATTCGGCGTAACAGGGCAAACCCGCCTCAATGGCGCGTCTGATTTCCTGGCGCAGGGAAGTATTGGCTTCCAGCGCTTTCATATTGGTCTCGGGAAATCCGCCGCCCAGAAACAGCCCGTCGAGGGCGGGCAAATGCGCATCGTTCAAGCTGTCAATTTTTACCAGTTTCGCGCCTGCGCGGCGCAAGGCGTCAAGATCGTCCGGATAGTAAAAATTAAAAGCCGCGTCCCGGGTATAACCGATTGTGATATCGGGCGCGCCAAGGCCTTGCGCTTCTAGCGGCGCGCTTTCGGGCAATGATGCCTGATTTGCGGCAAGAATGATCTTGTCGAGATCAACATCTTCAGCCGTGATTTTCGCCATGGCCCGGATGCGTTCCCGCGCGCCGCTTTGCTCATTGGAGGGCACCAGACCCAGATGGCGCTCGGCGATCTCCATTTCCGGGCGCCGGCCGACAGCGCCGATCACCTCCAGATCGGTGTAATATTCGATAACGGCGCGCAATTTGCCCTCATGGCGCGCGCCGGCAACCTTGTTGAGAATCACCCCGGCGAAATCAAGACCGCGTTCAAATTCAAGATAGCCCTTGAGCAGCGGCGCTATACCTCTGGTCATGCCCTGGGTGTCGATGACCAGAACAACCGGGCTGCCCAGAAGCCGGGCCAGCGCGGCGTTGGAATTGCGGCCATCAAGCTCAACGCCGTCAAAAAGGCCCTTGTTGCCTTCAATCACGCCAATATCGGCATTTTTCATATGGCGGGCAAAATAGGCGCTGATCTCTTGCTTGTCCTGGGTGTGAAAATCAAGATTGCGGCAGGCCCGGCCCGCCGCCGCGCCAAGCCAGAGCGGGTCAATATAGTCGGGGCCTTTTTTAAACGGCTGTACGCTGAGGCCGCGATTCTTCAACGCGGCGCACAGCCCCGTCGTCAGGGTTGTCTTGCCTGATGATTTGTGGGCTGCCGAAACGAGCAGATGTCCCATCTGTATAACGCGATCACTCAAGCCGCCTCGGCGGTCTTGGCCTCTGGCTTGTTTTTTGATGTGTTGTTTTCTTCTACCGGATTGGGCAGGAAGGGCAAGACCTTGAGCGCCATGGCCGTCGCCAGCATGGCAATGGAAATTCCGCTCACCCCCAGCACGATTTCGGCCAGGCTCGGCACATAATGGGCAAAGCGGCCGTCAATCCACGAGCTTGTGGCTTCCATGCCGGGGAAGATGTTGAGGGGATAGGACTGGCCGCCGATAATAATCACATACATTTGCCCCAGACCGCCGACAAGCAGCAGGACAGAAGCCAGGGAGAGGCCATGGCGTGTCAGGCCAAGGGTGGGATGGGCCAGGATCAGCAACGGTAAAATCGATCCGATGACGATCTGAACGCCCCAGAAAACAGCCGGGATCACGCCGCCGGTGAGCAGAAGATAGGTTTCCACACCGTGATGCTGGGTGGCATAGATATTGGTGAGATGCTGCACGACGGTAAAGTAGAGCACCGTGACGGTGAAAATGATCAGCAGGCCGCGAACTTTCTGGACGAACTCCTTGTCCATCAGCGTGATTCCCAAAGTCCAGCACATGGTCAGCAAGACCAGCACGGTGAAAGCGAGGCCGTAAACGAAGGAAGAAGCAATAAACAGGGGCGCAAGAAGAGCCGTGTCATAAGCTTCACGCGCGGCGAGAAAACCAAAGATCGAGCCCGTGCCGGTGGTAAGGATCAAACGCCAGACAAAGGCGGTGTAGCCGGCATATTTGCTGTAGCGGTTCATGCGCTTTTCCATCATCGTCCACAGATAAATCCCGACGATGGCGAAGAAGCCGGTGTAGAGATAGATGTTCCAGGCGAAGATGGATTTGAAATTATACGAGGTCATGGCGATGATCAGACGATCAACCCGCCCCAGATCGAGCAGCAGAACGAAAAGACCGCCGGCAAGAAGCGATACGGCCAGAATGGCGGAGAGGCGCGCAAAGCGCTTATAGGCCAGACGGTTGAAAACCGAAGAGATCGAGGCCACGTTGAGCGCCCCCGATGCGGCCACGATGAGGAAAACGGCAAAGACATGCGGCATGCCCCAGACAACCTGGTTGTTCATGCCGGTGACGTAATGACCGTTATGTTCCATATAATACGCCGCCGTCAGCCCGAGAAGGATAACCAGCGCATGGGCAAGCATGAGAGCAAAGAAGAACGGACCATGATCCACCAGCCTGTGGTAATTATCCCTGAGACCCATAATTCAATCCTTCTTTAAAGATTCACGTAACGGACATTCGGCTCCAGACCAAGATCCGCCCGGAGCTTGGTGGTTGAAACCTGGACAATGCGTTTTGAGATTGCGCTTTCGGGATCATTGAGATCGCCAAACAGCATCGCTTCGCGGCCTGATTTCGTGCAGGCTTCAACACAGGCGGGGATGCGGCCATCATCGATGCGGTGGGCGCACAAAGTGCAGGATTCGACCGTGCCCTGGCCGCGCGGCATATAAGGTTTCTGGTTTGTGACTTTTTCATGCACAAATGAGCGTGCGCCATAGGGGCAGGCCATCATGCAATAGCGGCAGCCGATGCAAAGATGACGGTCAACCAGCACAATGCCGTCGGCGCGTTTCATGGAGGCGCCGACAGGGCAGACATCCACGCAAGGCGGGTATTCGCAATGCAGACACATCACCGGCAGCGATTGCTTTTTGCCGGTTCTCTTGTCCTTGAGCTTAACTTTACGGATCCATTGCGGATCGGTCAGGTTGCCGCGATGGCCTTCCCAGCCGTTTTCGGTTTTGCAGGCTTCAACGCAGATATTGCAATCCTCGCATTTGCTGGTATCGATCAGCAATCCCCAGCGGATGCTGGAGCTGGCCGGCTCGCCCTTGGGGCGGGCGCTGGCGGTGTAGAGGGTAAAACCCGAAGCGATGGAAACAGAGCCCAGAGCAACCGCGCCGGCCAGGAAGCGGCGGCGGGCCAGATCGGCATTTTGCGTGTCGGATTTGCTCATTTCAAAAGACTCCTGTCTTTCGCCGCCCTTGCCAAATGCGCGGCGAGCTGATTAACCGGAGATTGGGCGGCGGATGTCTTTTTCTCGTCCGCTGCCTTGTTGGTATGGCAGCTGAAACAGTCGATGGTTACAGCGGCATATTTGTGACAGGAGCTGCAAAACGCATCCACGGTGCGCGCACCGCCCGCCGCCTTGTCTTTCACCGCATGGCAATTGACGCATTTCTTCAGGCTGTAGGGGTTGCCGCGCACCCCCTTGCGCAGGGTCTCGGTGCGCTGGTGCTTGAGATATTTCATGTGATAGCGCCGCATCTCGGCCACGGGCGCGACACAGTTTTCAGCTTTTCCGGCCTTTTCCGACATGGCGGGATGCGGCAGCGGAACGCGGTTTTCGGCCGCATTTGCCGGGACGGCCAGGAAACCCAGGGCTATCATGAGAAATGCGGCGGTCAGAACCGCGTATATTTTAGTCTGACGAAGATCCGTCATGACAGTATCCTTACACTGTTATTCGCCAAGACCCATTTCAATGTAACCCGTCGGGCAGACATCGGCGCAGATATGGCAGCCAATGCAGCGTGTGTAGTCCGTATAGACATAGCGCCCCACTGTCCGGTCGGCTTTCTTGACGCGTTGAACCGCGTCCTGCGGACAATAGATAACGCAGTTGTCGCATTCAAAGCACAGGCCGCAGCTCATGCAGCGGCCGCCTTCCTTGATCGCCTGTTCTTCTGAAAGAGCTTTGAGGCGAGGCTTGAAATCGCCGAGGACCTCATCCGCCGAAATATGAATTTCCTCGCGCAGATTGCGCGGCTCCGCCGTGAAATGGCCCAGGAACAAATCCCTGGATTTGACGATTTCATTCTGGCTGCGGTCTTCATAGTTGTGAACGGCAAAATTGGCGGTGAATGTGCCGCGTGTCGGCTGGTGATTGTATTGCGCCGGTGAATGATGGCGCTGTTTGAGCTCTTCCAGGAGGTCGAAATTGTGAACATCAACCTTGGGACGCTTGTCGGGCTCCTCGCCCTTGAGATAGTCGGTGATGGAATCAGAGGCGATGCAGCCATGGCCGATCGCGGTGGTGAGCAGATGCGGGCGCAGCACATCGCCGCCGGCAAAATGACCCGGATGGCCCTTGACCTGATAAACCTTGTCGGCCTCGATAAAGGCGTGCTCATTGGCCAGATCGCCAAGACCGTCCATATCACCGAACTGGCCGATGGCGACGACGAAAAGCTCGCCTTCAAGAACAAATTCGGTGCCTTCCCTTGCGATCGGCGTCATGCCGTCCATATCGCATTCGCACATTTTCAGACCGGTTGCGCGGCCGTTTGCATCCCTGATGAGCTCCAGCGGCATGACGCCGCCACTAATAACAACGCCTTCATTCAGGGCGTCGCGGACCTCGCGGTCGGTGGCAAACATGTTGTCAACCGGGAACAGCGAGGTGAGCGTGACATCAACATTGGTTTTGTTGGCGTAATCCACATCCTGCTGCGCCGCCGCGCCGCTCAGTACCGCCTCAACGGGAGCGGCGCCTTCAGCCGTGCCCAGACGCCGCGCCACGCAGCACACATCAATGGACGTATCGCCGCCGCCGATGCAGATGACGGGGCCTTTTACATGTTTCAGGCGGCCCTCATTGAAAGCCTTCAGGAACGAGACCGCATCGACGCAATTGTCGGTATCATCCCAGCCTTTGACCGGAAGCGAGCGGCCCTTTTGCGCGCCCAGCCCCCAGAAAACAGCATCAAAATCCTTATCAAGCGCCTCGACCGGGACATCCTTGCCGATCTTGACGCCGGTGCGGACCTCAACGCCCATATCGAGGATACGGCCGATTTCAGCGTCCAGCATGTCGCGCGGCACGCGGTATTCGGGAATACCGTAGCGCATCATACCACCCAGTTCTGAATGATCATCAAAAATAGTA
>CAZIVB010000020.1:0-18971 GCA_964542565.1 uncultured Hyphomicrobiales bacterium
CCCCTCGAAACCAGTTCTCCCTTGAGAGTCGTGGAAGACCACCACGTTGATAGGCCGGGTGTGGAAGCGTAGCAATGCGTGCAGCTTACCGGTACTAATAACTCGATTGGCTTGATTGCCCTCATTAATCAATGCTTATTTGTTTCCCTGTTGTGGCCAAGGCCACTCCTCGCCTCTTGGTTTTCAAGACGGCAAGGAAAGGGCGCATCTGGGTTGATTGAAAAATCAAGAACTTACTAACACCAGCAATTTCATACTGTTTTTCGCCGGCCTGGTGGCTATTGCGAAGCGCCTGAACCCGATCCCATTCCGAACTCGGCCGTTAAACGCTTCAGCGCCGATGGTACTTTGTCTTAAGGCACGGGAGAGTAGGTCACTGCCAGGCCAGCCAAGAACAGTATGAAACAAAATTTGAGACATTTCCCTTCTTCATGTGTGAGACCACACCGGAAAACCCCCGCTGATTAATTTCGGCGGGGGTTTTTTGTTGTTCAATAACCGTGCCGCACCCCCCCATCCGGCGTCAGGGTGCGGCGCTTTATCTGAATTTCTTGAACATTTTTGTTTGATCAAAAAGCTCTTCCAGCGTGTTCATGCGGGCCTTGGTCTCATCCCAGTTGGCGTTTTCCACCCCGGTTATCAGGGCTTCGACGAGAAACAGAATGATAACCGAGGAATCCCATGCTGATGGCGCTACGATGCGGGTGTAGAAACTGTGGCTGGCAAATTTGGCAACCGGGGATCCCCACTGGTCGGTAATCAGGATCAGGGTAACCTCCTTGGCCTTGGCCATTTTGGCGAGGCGCAGGAGATTGTGTTCATAGCGCCGGATATCGAATACCAGCAGGACATCACCGGCCTTCATGTTCAGCACATAATGCGGCCAGGTGTTGGAATTTGAGGCGACATGGGTTACGCCGCTACGCATAACCTGCATGTGGTTGAAAAAATAACCGGCCATGGAATTGGTGATTCGGCCGCCGACGACATGCACGGCGTGGTCATGATCGGATAGAAGCTCGACAACCGCATTGAAGGTTTCCGGGTTGATCTGCTTCAGGGTCGAGCGCATGTTTTCCATGACCGCATCGGCAAAACGGTTGAGGATATGGGTGTCGGGGGCTTTTTGCGCCCAGCGTTCATGTTTGCTGATCGGGTTCGAGATCGTGGCTTCAAGTTCGCTGCGCAGCGCCGCCTGAAGCTCGGGAAAGCCTTTAAATCCCAGTTTTTTGGCCATCCGCACCACGGTGGGGGTCGAGACGTCGGATCTTGTCGCGATGGCGGTGATGCTTCCAAGGCCGGAAATGGGGTAATTCTCCAGCATGACATTGGCGAGCTGGCGCTCGGCCCGGGTGAGATTGTCGAACCGGCTGCGAATGCGCTCCGCAAGGTTAAGCTCCCGCGATGATTCCACCTTGTTCTCCCGATACGGCAAATGTCCGGTAAGAGTCTAGGCGTAATGAAAAAATAATTCCATAACTAAAAAATCAATCGAAAAATTTACAGAAATAAACTTGACATTCCTCGGCGTTCTGAAAATATCTATACAAAACAAAAACAGGGATATGGGGAATGCGGGCGTTTTTGGCGCATAACGGTCCGGCAATGAAGGACCCGGTGGAGGTAATAAACCCTTCCGGCGCGGGGGATTTTATTCTCGTTTGCGAGCATGCCTCAAATTATATCCCGCCGGAGCTTGCAAAACTGGGGCTGGACGAGGATTTGCTCACCAGCCATATCGCCTGGGATCCGGGCGCGCTGGCGGTAGCCCAAATCATGGCGGCGAAGCTGGATGCGCCGTTGATTGCGCCGGGTATCTCGCGGCTTGTTTATGACTGCAATCGTGCGCCGGGCCTGAGCGCCTGTGTGCCCGCGCTTAGCGAGCATCATGAAATCCCGGGCAATAGCGGCCTTTCAAAAGCCTCGCGCCAGAGGCGGGCTGATCAGTATTATACTCCGTTTGTCAATGCGTTACGTGAGAGTATCGCGGTGCGGATGGAGCGGAAAACCAGGCCTGCGGTGATCACAATCCACTCCTTCACGCCTGTATTCAAAGGGGTGATGCGCGATGTCGATATCGGGCTGCTGCATGACAAGGATGCGCGTTTTGCTGAAACCATGCTGGCTCTGGGGCAGGAACAGACCGGCCTGGTTTTTGGTCTTAACACCCCCTATGGCCCCGAAGACGGGGTCACGCATACATTAAAAGAGCATGCCATCAAACACGGGCTGTTGAATGTGATGATTGAAGTTCGCAATGATCTGATTGAAGATGAAGCGGCGCAGGGCGCCATGGCGGTAATGCTGGCCGGGCTGGCGGTAACGGTTTTTGAAACGCTGACGGGAAATTTCAGATGATGCAAGAGGTGCAAATGAGCGCGGCCATGCCAAAGGCAATTCGCGTCTATGTCCGCTATGTGGATTTGATAAACAAATATGTCGGCCTGTTTGCGATGTATCTGATTTTCGCCATGCTGGGCGTGCTGCTGTTTTCTTCTGTTTCCAAATCCTTTTTCACCCCTTCGTTATGGACGCTGGAAGTGGCCCAGTTCATCATGGTGGCCTATTATCTGCTTGGCGGCGGCCATTCCTTGCAACTTGGTTCGCATGTGCGGATGGATTTGCTCTATGGCAGCTGGAAACCGCGGACCCAGGCCTGGGTGGATATGTTCACGGTCCTGTTTATGATCTTTTTTCTGGTGATCTTGCTTTATGGCGGCATCAACAGCACGATTTACGCTTTTAAATACGGCGAAACCAGCCGCTCGATCTGGGCGCCGCATATGGCGCCCGTCAAGGTGATCATGGATATCGGGATTTTTCTGACCCTGCTGCAATCCATCGCCATTTTGTTCAAGAATATCGCAAAAGCGACGGACAGGAGCCTTGCATGAGCTATGAAATGATTGCCCTTTTGATGTTTGCCAGCATGATGACCATGCTGATCACGGGGCAACGCGTTTATGCGGCGATCGGCTTTGTAGCGGTCATTTTTTCGCTTCTGCTGTGGGGCGATGGCGGAGCGGAAATCGCTTTTAGCGCCAATATGAAGCTGATGAAATGGTATCCGCTGCTCACCCTGCCGTTGTTTATTTTCATGGGCTATGTGTTGTCCGAATCCGGCATTGCCGAGGATTTGTACAAGATGTTTCATGTCTGGATGGGGCCGGTCAATGGCGGCCTGGCCATCGGCACCATCGGTCTGATGGTTGTCATATCGGCCATGAACGGGCTTTCGGTCGCCGGAATGGCGATCGGGGCCAGTATTGCCCTGCCTGAATTGCTCAGGCGCGGGTACGATAAGGTGATGGTGACCGGGGTGATACAGGCCGGGTCATCGCTGGGCATACTGGTGCCGCCAAGTGTCGTATTGGTGCTTTACGGCATGATCTCGCGCCAGCCGGTGGGGCAGTTATGGCTCGCCGGGGTGATCCCCGGCCTGATGATGGCGGGGCTGTTTATTTTGTATATTGCCATTCGCTGCTATTTCAATCCCAAACTTGGACCGTCTTTGAGCCGGGAAGAGCGCAATGTCGGCTGGGCGGAGAAATTCAGGCTGCTGAGCGCCGGTATTATTCCGCTGTTTATTTTCTTTTCCATGACCGGTCTGTTTTTGATGGGCAAGACCTCGCTGGTCGAGAGCGCCGGGGTTGGCGCGATCGCCTCGCTCATCGCGGCCTTTGTGCGCGGCAAGCTCAGCTTTAAAATCATTCATACCTGTGTGGAAAAAACCCTCTCCATATCGTGCATGTTCATGTGGATCATTCTGGCGGCGCTTGCCTTTGGCGCGGTATTTGATGGTCTGGGCGCGGTGCGGGCGATTGAAACCCTGTTCCTGAAAAATCTCGGGCTGGAGCCATGGACGGTTTTGATCCTGATGCAATTGTCCTTCATCGTGATGGGAACCTTCCTTGATGATACGGCGATGCTGGTGATTGTGGCGCCGCTCTATGTGCCGCTGGTGCACCATCTGGGCTTTGACCTTATCTGGTACGGGGTGCTTTATACCATTACCTGCCAGATCGCCTATATGACGCCGCCCTTTGGCTATAATCTGTTTTTAATGAAGGCCATGGCGCCAAGGGAGGTCTCGCTGATGGATATCTACCGCTCGGTGACGCCTTTTGTCGCCATCATGATGCTGGGTCTGGCGCTGGTAATGATTTTTCCGCAACTGGCCTTGTGGATGCCGCAAAATCTGAGCCTCAGCCGCTAAAGGAGATCAGGACAACGAAATTCAGCAGTAACAAATGATCCGTCTCAGGCAAGACTGCTGGCGTTTGATTGAAAAATGAGACGGAAAACCCCAAGGGAGTAAGACGATGACCAACAGACGAGAATTTATCAAAACCGCCGGTATGGCCGCTGCTGCCGCCACCCTTGCGGCGCCTGCCGTTCACGGCGCCACATCAGGCAAAACCATCAAATGGCGCTTGCAGACCTATGCCGGGGCGGCGCTGGCCGAACATGTGATCAAACCGGCGATCGATTCGTTCAACAAGGTTGCCGGCGGTGATATGGTAATCGAGCTTTATACCGCCGATCAGCTGGTGCCCACGGGCGAGTTGTTCCGCGCCATGCAAAAAGGCACCATCGATGCGGTGCAGTCGGATGAAGATTCCATGTCGGCGCCGGTGGATGTCTCAGTGTTTGGCGGCTATTTCCCCTTCGCCACAAGGTACAGCCTCGATGTGCCGGTCTTGTTCAACGAGTATGGGCTGAAAGAGATCTGGGAAGATGCCTATAGCGAGATTGACAATGTGACATGGCTCAGCGCCGGGTCATGGGATCCTTGCCATATCAACACTAAAAAACCCATCCGCTCGCTGGCTGATCTCAAGGGCTTGCGGGTTTACACCTTCCCGACAGCGGGCCGGTTCCTGGCGCAATTTGGCGTTATTCCGGTGGAAATTCCCTATGAGGATGCCGAGGTCGCGGTGCAGACCGGCGAGCTTGACGGCATGGCCTGGTCGGGCATTACCGAAGATTACACCGTCGGCTGGGCCAATGTGACCAATTATTTCCTCACCAACAATATCACCGGGGCGTGGATTGGCTCGTTCTTCGCCAACAGCAAAAGCTGGGATGCGGTGCCGCCGCATCTTCAGGAACTGTTCCGCCTGTGCATGGATTCGTCGCATTATTACCGGCAATACTGGTATTGGGGCGGCGAGGCGCGGCTGCGCGTCAACGGCACCAAGCTGAAGCTGACTTCAATTCCGGATGAGGAATGGGCCCAGGTGGAAACTGCGGCGCTTAAATTCTGGGATCAGATCGCCAAGAAATCCGAGCGCAGCGCCAAGGTGGTGAAGATTTTGAAAGAGTACAACGCCGTGATGGCCAAGGCGGGCAAACCGTACCGTTACGGGTGATCGCCCCGCCGGCAGCCGCCATGGCCGCCAAAGCCCTTCACGCCAGTAGATGTGGGGGGAGGGGAAGTAAACGAAAAACCGCTTCCGGAGGATTGTGATCTTCCGGAGGCGGAAATTTTTAAGTGGCAATATGCGCGGCAATTGCGATAAAAGCGCCTATTGAAGGGCTTCATGATTTACGGATGAAAGATCACTTTAATGCCGGGTAATTTATCTCTTGACGAGCTTAAATCCGCCGTCTCCAGCGGCAGTATTGATACGGTTCTGGTCTGTCTGGTGGATATGCAGGGGCGGTTGATGGGCAAGCGCTGCCGGGGGGAGTTTTTTCTCGACAGCGTGGTGGGCGAGACCCATTGCTGCAACTACCTGCTGGCGACGGATATGGAAATGGCGACCCCGGACGGCTACTTGTCCACAAGCTGGCAGGCCGGTTACGGCGATTACACCATGAGGCCGGACCTGGCCACCTTGCGCCTCATCCCGTGGCTTGAGGGTACGGCGATGGTGCTGTGCGATGTGCTGGATCATCACGGGAAATATGAGATCGCCCATTCGCCCCGCGCGGTGCTCAAGAAACAGATCGCAAGGCTTGAGGCCATGGGGCTCAAACCGATGATGGCGACAGAGCTTGAGTTTTTCCTGTTCAAGGAAAGCTATGAGGAGGCGCAAGCGCAAGGCTATCGCGAGATCTCGCCCATCAGCGCCTATAACGAGGATTATCATATCTTCCAGACCACCAAGGAAGAAAATGTCATGCGCGCCATCCGCAATGGCTTGCAGGGCGCCGGCATAGTGGTGGAAAACTCAAAAGGCGAGGCCGAAGCGGGGCAGGAAGAGATCAATGTCAAATATGCCGAAGCGCTGGAGACGGCGGATAATCACGCCATTATCAAGAACGGCTGCAAGGAGATTGCCTGGGCGAAGGGCCGGGCGCTGACATTTCTCGCCAAATGGCATTATGAGCGGGCGGGCTCCTCCTCGCATATTCATCAGTCGCTGTGGAGCCAGGACGGCAAACCGGCGTTTTTTGATGCGCGGGCCGAGTTCGGCATGTCGGAGATGATGCGGCATTATGTTGCCGGCCTGCTGCATAATTCGGCCGAAGTGACCTATTTCCTCGCGCCCCATATCAATTCCTATAAACGCTTTCGCGCCGGCACATTCGCGCCGACAAAAGCTATCTGGAGCCGCGATAACCGCACCGCCGGATACCGGCTTTGCGGCGAGGGGACAAAAGCGGTCCGTATTGAATGCCGTGTGGGCGGCTCCGATCTTAACCCGCATCTGGCGCTGGCGGCGCAGATCGCGGCGGGGCTTGATGGTATCGAGAACAGGCGGGAATTGGCGCCGCCTTTCGTCGGCGATGCTTACGGCGCATCAGATGTGCCGGAAATTCCGACAAATCTGCGTGATGCCGCCGCCGCCATGGACGGCTCGGACATGTTGCGCGCAGCTTTTGGCGAGGAGGTCATTGACCATTACTGCCGCGCCGCAAGCTGGGAAATTGAAGAATATGACCAACGGGTTACGGATTGGGAGGTGGCGCGCGGATTTGAGCGCGCCTGACAGCTATGACAAAACAGATCAAATGCATATCGCCAATTGACGGTTCGGTTTACGCGGCGCTTGAGGTGATGGATTACGCCCAGGCGCGCGGCGTTATCGCCGCGGCGAGGCAGGCGGGCAGGGCATGGCGCGAGCGGCCTCTGCCCGAGCGTATCGCGCTTGTGAATGCGGGCGTTGCGCGCATTGGCGAGATGAATGACGAGGTGGTGCCGGAGCTGGCCTGGATCATGGGGCGGCCGGTGCGCTATGGCGGCGAGTTCGGCGGCTTTAACGAGCGCGCCTCTTATATGGCAAGCATTGCCGAGGAGGCGCTCAAGCCCATTATTGTTGAAGACAGCGCCGGTTTTGAGCGCCGTATCGAACATGAGCCCCATGGGCTGGTGTTCATCATGGCGCCGTGGAATTACCCTTATATGACGGCGATCAATACCCTGGCTCCGGCACTGATCGCGGGCAATTCGGTGGTGCTGAAACATTCCAGCCAGACGCTGCTGGTGGGCGAGCGCCTTGTGCGCGCTTTTAAGGAAGCCGGGCTGCCCGAGGGGCTGTTTTCCTCGCTTGTCCTTGATCATGAGACAACGGAAAAATTGATCAGTGAAAAGGCGTTTGATTTTATCAATTTCACCGGCTCGGTGGGTGCAGGACGAAGGATCGAGCGCGCCGCGGCGGGCACGTTTACGCCGCTGGGGCTGGAGCTGGGCGGCAAGGACCCGGGCTATGTGATGGAGGATGCCGATCTCGAGCGGGCGGCGGACACCTTGATGGATGCGGCGATGTTCAATAGCGGCCAGTGCTGCTGCGGCATTGAACGCATTTATGTAACGGCCAGTCTTTACGACGCCTTTGTGCAAAAGGCGGTGGCGATTGTTTCGGCTTACAAGCTGGGAAATCCGCTGGATGAGGAGACGACAATCGGCCCCATGGCCCAGGTGCGTTTTGCCAATGACGTGCGGGCCCAGATCCGTGAGGCGGTTGAGGCGGGGGCAAAGGCGATGATTGATCCGGCGCTGTTTCCGCAAGATGACGGCGGCGCTTATCTGATGCCGCAAATCCTCACCAATGTCACCCATGATATGGCGGTGATGCGCGAGGAAAGCTTTGGCCCGGTGGTCGGCATTATGAAGGTTGCAAATGATGATGAGGCGATCGGGCTGATGAATGACAGTCCCTATGGCCTGACCGCTTCGCTATGGACGGCCGATCCTGTCCGGGCGGCGCGGATCGGGGCGCGGATCGAGACCGGCACAGTGTTTATGAACCGGGCCGATTATCTTGATCCGGGGCTGTGCTGGACCGGCTGCAAGGATACCGGCCGCGGCGGGGCGCTTTCAATCATCGGCTATCAGAATCTGACGCGGCCGAAATCCTACCACCTGAAAAAGGCGTGAAGACGCAAGGCCGAGCGGGCCGGTGCCGTTTAAACGAGTAAAACTCTATTCCGCCGCCAGTTGTTCCCGGATGGCTTTTACGATCTGTGCGGCGGGGGTGCCATAGCCGAAGCGGCGGATATACTGGTTGTTTCTGTCCATCAGGATCATGGAGGCGGTGTGATCCATGGTGTAGTCGGGATCACCGGGCTTTTCCTCGACCTTGGCGAATTTGATGCGGTATTTCTTGGTGATTGATGCAATGGACGCCTTTGAGCCGGTGAGGCCGACAATGCGGTCGTCAAAGGCCTTGACGTATTCGCGCATTACCTTCACCGTGTCGCGCTCCGGGTCAACGGTGATGAAAAACGGCTGCACCTGCTTGGCGTCCTCGCCCAGTTGCTCCATGACCTCCGCCATTTCCTGCAAACCGGTGGGGCAGATGTCGGGGCAGAAGGTATAGCCGAACAGCATCAGCAGATATTTGCCCTGATAGTCGGAATCCGTGACGACCCTCCCGTTGTGATCCATCATGATAAAGCGACCGCCGGTTTCGGCCGATGCCGTGGCCGGAGCGGCAAAATTGAGGGTGATGGCGAGCGCCAGGGAAAAGATGGCAGACAAGACGTATTTCATCAAAAACAGCCTCTCGATAGATTTAATTTACAACCGCATCGGCGGCAGGATCCTAATCCTACCATATATCCTGACCTTGATTTACGTCAAAATTGCGCCGGTTTCAGTAGGCATTGCGGTAAGATTTGCGTGAGAACAAGGTCGCAAGAATGATATAGATATCAAACCAGATCGTCCAGTTGTCGATATAGTGAAGATCATGCTGCACCCGGGCGCGGATTTTAATATCGGTGTCGGTTTGGCCGCGCCAGCCATTGATCTGCGCCCAGCCGGTGATGCCCGGTTTCATATTGTGCCGCCGTGCATAGAGGCGCACTTTATGTTCCCATTCGCGGTTATGGACCAGCGCGTGGGGGCGCGGTCCGACAATGGACATCTCGCCTTTTAAAACATTCAGCAATTGCGGCAGCTCGTCAATATTCAGGCGGCGCAAAATGCGGCCGATGCGGGTGACGCGCGCATCGTCTCTGGTGGCCTGGGTGATTTTCTCACCGCCTTCGCAGACATACATGGTGCGGAACTTGTAGATGCTGAAAAGCTCATGATTGAAACCATGGCGCAGTTGCTTGAAAAATACCGGTCCCTTGCTGTTCCATTTGACCGCCAGGGCGATCAGGAGGAAAAGAGGCGAAAGCAGGACAAGGCCGGTCAGGGACACGAATATGTCCACGGCGCGTTTGAGCAGGGTATCGAGCGGTTTCAGGGGCGGCCGGGTCAGTTTCAGGCTGGCCATGGGCCCGAGTTTCTCAATGTGAATATCGCGGAATCCGTCCAGTATGCGCTCAGGGCCCAGATGGATGGAAACCGGCAGGCTCATAAAGGTTTCAATGCATTGCCCGAGAATAACTTTTTCCGACCAGGGGGCCAGAATATAGACATCATCAATATTCAGCGCCCGGGCGCGGGCGGCGGCAAAATCCAGCTCGGCGGCGAGGCGGTGGCGCTGGCCGGGCGATGTTCCCGTTTCAGGGCTCAGGGTCACCAGCGCCTTGATCTGCAAACCCAGATTGAGAAGATTATAACGGCTCTGGAATTCCATGATCCTGGCATCGGTTCCCACCAGCATGATCTGGCGTGAGGCGACAAGGCCGCTATGCCAGCCCTCACGTATTGCCCGTGCCAGAATGCGCCGCAATACAAACAGCGCCGTAAACCCGGCCAGATAAAAAATGAGAACTGATCCGCGCGAATAAATATCGGTGAGCTTGCTTAAAAACCCGATGGCCAGAATGCAGAAAAAAGCAAAATTCCAGATATAGAACAAATTCAGATACGGGTGATCCTGATACAAAAAGCCGTTGATGGTGTATCTGCGCCGCAGGATATGCGGCAGGATGAAAAACAGCGAGACAAGGGCGCCAACTTTTAAAAAGTTCAGGATATTACCGGCATCGCCATAGGTGAAAATATGGTAACTGACCCCGGCCAGAACGGATATGCCCAGAATTATAAGAATATCGCTCAATCCGGCCAGAATGGAGAACATCTGGTTTGAGACAGGCGCAAGATAGCGCGGCGGCGCGTATTCCTTTGAATTTTGTTGTTGAATATGGGCCATGAAGTTTTAAAAACCGCCTTCAAAGAAAAAATGATCAATACAGGGCTGTTTCAATTGTCTCTCAATTGTCGTGCCAGTTTTATCCGGGGGCTGCGCGGCGCAAATGCTCAAGGATGGGATTGATTTGCCGGGTTTGCGATCATTTGCGCCGCAAGGCCCGGTTTTGTGTCCTAAAACGAAACGGCTGCGCTCCGGCAGGTTGTGCTGAAGCGGGACACGAAGGCCGCCTTGCCCGGCACGGGAGCGCAGGGACCGGTTTACCGCTGCAACCGGGTAACAACCAAACCCGGTATAGGGCAATAATATATAATATTTACAATGTGTTAACCATGGTGGAAAGAATTCATCTCTTTCATTTGCCCTCTGGAGCGGGCGGCACGGGTCTTGCTCGAAAGGAGGTGTATTTCATAAATTTACAACGCCTTCGGGCGGATTATCGGAAAAAGCGCGGTCAGATCAGATGCAGATATTTTCCCAACATGCCCATTTTTCCGGGGACGGGCGTTATGCGCCGCTCTGGCCTGCGGATATGCGAGCGGGCGAGAGTGACACCCGGCTGGATATTCGTGGGCTTTATCTGATACTCAAACGTCGCATGCCGCTTATTGCCGTGATTACGGCTGTGAGTGTGGCGATTGCCATCGCCTATCTGATGAGCGCCACGCGCATGTATTCGTCTTCCGTGCAGATTCTGATTGATCCGCGGCAGAAAATCATTGTCGGCTCCCAGATCAGGACCGGGGGGCTCGGGTTTGACAAGGCGATGATCGCATCGCAGGTTTCGATCATCGGTTCGGATACGGTTTTGCGCCGTGTAGTGAAAAAATACAATCTGGGCGCGGATCCTGAATTTATCGGCAAGCCGGGGCTTTACGGCCGCCTGAAAGCCATGCTCGGACTGAGCAGGCAAGGGCCCGGCGGCAATCCTGAAGCCCGGGCGCTGAAGACGTTGCATAAACGCCTTTCCGTCAAGCGCGCCAATTTGACCTATGTTATCGAGGTTTCCGTTTCATCGGCGGTGGCGGAAAAAGCGGCAAGACTGGCGCAGGGGGTTGCAGAGGCCTATCTGGCGGACCAGTCCGACGCCAAAATCACGACCACGCGTCAGGCCTCCTCGCTGCTGGCCGAGCGTCTTGACGAGCTGCGCGACAAGGTGCGGGCGGTGGAAACGCAGATTGAAAAATTCAAGATCAGGCATAATATCGTCGCCGCCGAGGGCAAGCTGGTCAATGAGCAAAGGCTTAACCGGTTGAATGACCAGTTGATCGTGGCGCGTTCCGAAACCGCGCAGGCTCAGGCGCGTTACAACAAGGTCAGGGGATTTGTGCGTTCGGGCATTGATCTTGATTCAACCTATGAGGCGGTGAATTCGGCCCTGATTGCCCGGCTGCGGACCCAGTATGCCGAGATTGCGCGGCGTCACTCCAACCTGAAGGCATCGCTGGGCTCGTCCCATCCCGGCCTGATTTCGGTCCGCGCCCAGCTTGAGCAGACAAAGCAGCTCATTCGCGATGAGCTCTCCCGGATCGCCAAAACGGCGCGTAATGAATATGATATCACACTGGCGCGCGAAAAGGCGATTTTGAAAAATCTCAAGGCGTCCAAAACCCAGGCCAGTCTTTCCAATGCGGCGCGCATCAAATTGCGCGAATTGCAGCGTGAAGCCGCGGCGCGGCGGGCGATTTTCCAGTCCTTTCTGGTGCGGGCGCGCGAAACCAAGGAACAGGAAAACCTGCAAACCCCCGATGCACGGGTAATTTCAGCCGCCGTTATCCCCGTCAGCCCGTCATATCCGCGCAGGAAACTGATCCTGGTCATGGCGTTCATCGCCGGGCTCGGGCTTGGCGTTCTTGCGGCGCTGTCGGTGGAGCTGTTCAGCCAGAAGGATGGCGGCCCGGGCCGGGCTGATTTTGCCGGCAGGCCGGTTGCGGACGCGAATGAGCAGCTTCGCTCATTGTCCGGCTCTGGTTCAGGGATGTCCGGTATTGCCGCCGCGAATTCTTACGATGCGCCGCCGCCCGGCATTTCCATCCCGCAGCCTTTTGCCGTTATTCCGCGTCTTGAGCAGCTTTACCCGAGCGGCTGGCCGCAACCGGCCAATGATACGGGCATAATGAATTTGCGTGATTTTGCCACGGCGCTGGATGATCCGGGTTATCTGCCCCCTTCGGCGTTTAATGTGGCCGTTTATGATCTTCTGCAAAAGCTTCATGCGCCGCGGCCCGGGGAGGCAAGCCGCAGGATATTGCTTTGCGCTCCGGGGACCGGAGAGGGGGTTTCGACCATTTCCTGTTCTCTGGCGATGGCGGCCTCGCTCAGCGGCGAGCGGGCCTTGCTGGTGGATGCCGATATGATGCGGCCGGATCTTTCCGGCCAGATCGCGGCTCACAGCCGCCTGAGCGTTGCGGATGTCCTGAATGACCATGTCTCTCTGGAACAGATCGTTATCCGCGATGAGCATTTCGGCCTTGATTTGCTCCCCCTCGTGCCGCCCTACGGCCAGGAATTGGGCGCGGCCAATCAGGGGCTGCTGGCGCGGCGCATGGCGGGGCTGGGGCGCAAATACCGGTTTGTCTTTATCGATGGCGGCTGCGTGTTTGATAATTTGGCCCTGCAAAGCCATCTGGAAAATGCCGATGATGTCCTGCTGGTGGTTCGCGACGGGGCCCATAACCGGGCCGGGATCGCCCATGCCCTCAATATGCTCGGGGTGGGACCTGACAAATTCCGCGGCATCGTGAGCGCCATGAGCGCCCGGCAGATGTCACGGGCGGGGTGAGCATGACCCCTTCGGTCCCCGGATCAACGCCTTCGCGGCAATCAGGTTTTTTTGAGCTTTTGACCGGGCTTGTCCTGGTGTTGCTGTTTACGATCTCCGCCATGTTGCTGTTTCAGCTTGGCATTCATTACGAATCGCCGGGCGGCTCCGCCCTGCACAAGGTCCATCCGGCGACGTTTCTGGCGGTTTTTACCCTCGGGGTTTTCATCCTGCGCCATTCGCACCCGCTCGTATATGCCAATGATCTGATGAAGCAGCACAAGGGAACACTGGTTTTTCTGTTGTGCTGGAGCTTGTTGCTGGCCTATTTGATTCTGGTGCAGAAACAGCCCTTTACGCCGCTGATCGATACATTTTTAATGCCGGTTTTTGTCTTTTTGATCCTGCTTCAGGTGGAAGGCGGGAGCCGCCACAAGCTGGCTTTGCTGCTGCATGGCCTCATGTTTCTCAACGCGGCGATCGGCTATTATGAATTTTTGAGCGGTGCGCGCCTCATTCCGCTCATGGCGGGCGAGCTTTTGCTCACCGATGAATGGCGCTCATCGGCGCTTTTTGGCCATCCGCTGATGAACGCCTCGCTCACCGGCTCCTATCTGCTGATCCTCGCTTTTGGCGGGGGAAAGGATTTGCCGCCCCTGCTCCGGCCCCTGATGATGATCATGACCCTTGGCGCGCTGGTGGTTTTTGGCGGGCGCGTATCGCTTGTGCTTGCGCTGCTTATTCTCGCCCTGCTTGGCATGTCCCGGCTGGCGGCGCTGGCCGGCGGGTCGCGTTTCAGGCTTGGCGGTGCGGTGCTTGTGGTGGCGGCGGTTCCGGTTCTGGCGCTTGCGGCCTTCTTTTTGCTGGAGGCGGGGTTTTTTGATCAGCTGATGCAGCGGTTTGCCGATGACAAGGGCTCGGCGGCGGCGCGCTTTGCCATGTTCGATCTGTTCCAAGTGCTCAATTGGCGCGATATTCTGCTTGGGCCCGATCCGGATATTATCGCCACGCAAATGAAACTTCAGGGGCTGGTGGGGATTGAAAGTTTCTGGATTGCCTTTGTGCTCTCCTATGGCCTGATCATATCGGCGGTGTTTTTTGCCGGACTGATTTTTTTTCTTGCCGATGTGGCCGGTGAGCTGCGCGCCAGCGGCGGGTTGATCATTCTCTATTACATGCTTGTGGCGAGCACATCGGTCAGCCTGTCGGCCAAGATCACCAATTTCGGCATGTTCCTTGCCCTGCTTCTGGTGATGATGCGGCGCGAGAGGACGACCGTATTTCAGGCCCCTGTCCGCAGCCCTGCCGGCGCCCGCGCCGCGGACGGGCGCGGCTGCACCTGGGTCTGATCCTGTGGAAAATGAGCACCAGATGATGAGTAATCCGGATAACAACACCGTGGGAGCAAAACCCTTTGAAAGGGGCGGGGCGCTCGTGACCGGCAAGCGGATTTATATCGATCACAGCCATATGGGCCGCCACGTTACGGGCATTGAGCGCATCACCCGGGAGCTGTTTTCGCCGGAAGCTCTGGCGCCGGTTCCCGTTCATGCCGTTCGCGCGCGCGGGCTCGCCTCCATGCTTATTGCGCAGAATATCAAGCTTCCCGTAAAAGCGATGACGGATCGCGGCGCGCTCATCCTGTGTCCGGGCTTTCCGCCGTCGTTTTTCCTCTCGATGTTCAGGGGGCAGGTTCTGCCCTATATCCATGATCTGTTTCTTCTTGAGCGCCATCAGGACCTTAACCTCAAGGCCCGGCTCTATATGGTCAAGCCGTTTCGCCGCGCGGTGAAAACCCTGCCGCGCTTTCTGGTCAATTCCGAATATACCCGCGATTGCCTGCGCGGCTTTTGCCGCCCGGACGCCAAAATCATGCTGTATCGCCCGGCGGTGCGCAATGTGTTTTCGCTCACGCCCGGCCGGGCGCGGGCAGGCAAAGAGGGCGAATTGCGTCTTGTGGCGCTGGGCACGCTTGAGCCGCGCAAGAACCTGCTGGCGGCGGCTGCGATTGTCAGCGCCTTGCGGCAAAACGGATTTGCTGCCGCGCGGCTGGATATTCTGGGCCGCTTTGGCTGGGGCGATGAACTTCATGCCCTGCATGCGGCCCCCGGGGTTCATCTGCATGGCTATCAGCCGGCCGGGGTTATCAGGGAAGTGATGGAAAACGCCGATCTGTTCATCAACACCTCGCATGATGAAGGGCTGGGATTGCCGCTGCTCGAAGCCCAGTTCGCCGGTCTGCCGGTGATTGCGCCGGAGCGCCCGGTATTCCGCGAGGTTCTGGGAAGCAGCGGGATATTGATTGATCCTGAAAATGCCGCTGCGAGCGCCGCCAGAATCACGGCGCTGGTGAAAAGCCCGGACTGGCGGAAGAAGAGCGCAGCAGAGGCGAAAGCCAATCTTGAGCGCTGGAATATGGCGGCGGCGGGAGACAGGGCGGCGTTTATCGCCTTTCTGGCGGCTTTTGTGCAAGAAGGCGCGCCCTTGCCATGCTGATCCGACAGACCTTTTTATATCTTCCGGCGCAAATTCTGGGACCCCTGTTCCAGTTTGCCGCCATCATTATCTGGACCTACTGGCTTGATCCGGAAGGCATGGGGGTCTTTGCGCTGGTAACCGCGACCCAGGAGCTGAGCTATCTGGTCCTGATGTCGTGGTTTTCCTATTATGCGCTGCGCTATTTTTCCGCCGCCGACACCGCCGGGAAAAAACGGGCCTTTTACATAACCGAGAATGCGGTGCTGGCCGCGGCCTCGATCATCATCGCGCTTGGCGCGCTGGGGTATTACGCCTTTACGCGCGGTAACGGGGTAACGCCGCAGTTCTTGCTGATCAGTGCCCTTTATATTATAAGCCGCGGGCTGAATGTGCATTATGCCGAGCGCGCCAGAGCGGATCACAAGATCCTCGCCTATTCGTTGTTGCAGATTATCGGGCCGGTCCTTGGTCTTGGCTTCGGGCTTGTGGCGGTTGCGGTTTATGAGCCTTCGCCGGCATCGGTTTTCGCCGGTTATGCCCTGGCGCAAGGCGCGGCGCTCGCGGTTGCCCTGCCCTTGATGGGCACGGCGCTCCGGTTTGGCCTGCCGGGGCGGGATATCCTCAAACAGGCGCTGGCTTACGGCCTGCCGCTTCTTGCCGCCGGGGCGCTGGTCTGGGCGGCCATGAACGGTATCCGCTTCGTGGTCCAGTTCGAGCGCGGCGCAGCGGCGGTCGGGCTTTTGATGGTCGGCCTCGGGCTGGGCCAGAGAGGGGCGTCTTTTGCCGCCATGTTTGTTACCGCCGCCGCCTTTCCGCTTGCGGTCGCGCGCGCCCGGGAGGAGGGCGAGGAAGGCGGGCTGCGCCAGCTTCGCGATTCCGGCGCGCTGCTCAGCGCCGTTTTGCTGCCCACCGTTGGCGGGATTGTGGTTTTGAACAGCCATATTGTCGAAGTGCTGGTGGCGCCGCCGTTTCAGGCGATGACCATCGCGGTTTTGCCCTTTGCCATTGCCGCCGGGGCGCTGCGTAATTTCAGAAGCCATTTTACCGATCAGGCCTATTTATTGTTCGAGCGTCCCGGCATGATTGTCGTTATCGATGCGGTGGATGCCTTTTTCAGCCTTCTTTTTTGCTGGCTGGGGCTCATCTTCGGCGGGCTTGTGGGGGCGGTGGCCGGGATTCTGGCCGGTGCGGCAATCGGGGTGGTTCTTTCCCTTGCCATGTCGGTGGCGAGTTACGGCTTGAAACTGCCCTTTAAGCATATGGCGCGCATTCTTCTCGCCACGCTTTTCATGGTTGTTGTTCTTGAGCTTGCCGCCTTTGACGGCGGCGCCTGGTTGCTGCTGGGCAAGATTGCCATCGGCGCGGCCGCCTACGGGCTCGCCATGGCGGTAATGTACCGCAAGCTGGTGTTCCGCGAATTAAAGACGCTTCTGGCGTGAGGCCAAAAGAGCCCGGACCGGCGCTATTTATAGCCCTTGAGATAGTCGATATATTCGGGCAGGAACAAGGAGATCTGCGGAATATAGGTGACCAGGACCAGGAACAGCAGCAAGATGCCCATCCAGGGCAGGGCGGCCTTTAGCACCCATGTCAGCGAATGCCCGGTTATCCCGGCGGTAACGAATAAATTGAGGCCGACAGGGGGCGTGACCATGCCGATCTCCATATTGACCACCATGACGATGCCCAGATGAATGGGGTCGATGCCAAGCTGCACCGCGATGGGGAATAAAATAGGGGCCATGATCAGGATGATCGCCGAGGGTTCCATGAAATCACCGGCCAGAATGAGCAGGATATTGACGATCAGGAAGAAGGACCAGGGCTCAAGCCCCATGCCGGTGATGAGCGAGGCAATGGCGTGCGGGATGCGCTCGGTGGTGAGCACATGGGCGAACAGCATGGCGTTGGCGATGATGAACAGCAGCATGATGGACACCTTGACGGCATCCATGATGGTTTTGCGCACTTCAGGGTCGTTGAAGGTCTTTGGCAGCGCCAGGCCCATTTGCGTCAGGTTGCGGCCCAGCATGCGGCCCGTGCTCTCGCCGTCGTAGCGCCAGGGAAGCGCTCTCATGGGGCCGATATCGCGGTAGCCGAAAACGGCGATGGCAAAGGCGTAAACGGCGGAAACGGCGGCGGCTTCCGTCGGGCTGGCAATGCCGCCATAGATCGAGCCCATGACGATGATAATCAGCATCAACCCGCCAAGGGCGCTCCAGCTTGCCGAGAATACCTCCCGCACCCCGCCCCAGGGCTGGCTGGGAAGCTTCTTTATCCGGGCGGCGATATAGATGCCGATCATCAGCATGCCGCCCATAATCAGGCCCGGGATCAGCCCGGCCATGAACATGCGGGCGGCGGAAACCTCGGTTGCGGCGGCATAAACCAGCATCACGATGGAGGGCGGGATTAAAATTCCCAGCGTACCGGCATTGGTGATGACACCGGCGGCAAAGTCTTCCGGATAACCCGCCTTCACCATCCCGGCGATGACGATGGTGCCGATGGCGGCAACGGTTGCAGGGGACGAGCCCGATACGGCGGCGAACAGCATGCAGGCCAGCACCGAGGCCATGGCGATGCCGCCGCGGATATGCCCGACGACCGAGAGGGCAAAACGGATCAGGCGCTTGGCGACGCCGCCGGTGGAAAGAAAGGCGGAGGATAAAATGAAAAACGGAATGGCCAGAAGCGTGTAATGCTCCGAGACGTTCTCAAACATTTTCAGGGCGATGGAGGCGAGCGAATCATTGGAGAAAAGAAGAATTGTCACAACGCTGGAAAGGCCGAGCGAAAACGCGATCGGCATGCCGATCATCATGCAGCCGAATAAAAGCACAAACAGGGCGAGAGTGGTCATGTCCGCAACTCCTTGTCGGCTTTAATGTCTTCAAGCGCCTTTTTGGCTTCATCGGCCATTTCAAAACCGGTCGCCTCGCCGCGCAGGATTTGCAGCAACAAGGACCCGAGGCGAAAGGCAAGCAGGATCATGCCAAACAGCAAAATCGAATGGGCAATCCATTTTGGCACCGGCAAATCTTCCAGCTCGATGCCGATCGAGTGGATTTTGTCCAGATAAACGCAGGCTCCGTAACCGATCAGGGCGCGATATAACATGGACAGGGAAACGGCGATGATGCCAAAGATGCGTTGCAGGGGAACGCTGACATTCTTGACCAGGGCGTCAACCCCGATATGGGCGCCGACGCGAACACCGTAAGATACGCCAAACA
>CAZIVB010000021.1:0-18846 GCA_964542565.1 uncultured Hyphomicrobiales bacterium
GTGCCCACAAGCTTGATCGGCTTGCCGGTAACCGCCCGCATCGAAAGCGCCGCCCCGCCGCGCCCATCGCCGTCAAGCCTGGTCAGAACAATGCCGGTAATGCCGATACGCTCGTCAAAGGCGCTCGCCACATTGACCGCATCCTGCCCGGTCAGCGCATCGGCCACCAGCAGAATTTCATGCGGGTTCACCGCATCGCGCACCGCAACCATCTCGGCCATCAGCATCTCATCAACATGCAGACGCCCCGCCGTATCCAGTATTACAACGTCAAACCCGCCAAGCCTTGCCGCCTGCATCGCCCGCTTTGCAATATCAACCGGCATCTGCCCTTCAACCACCGGCAGGGTGGCGACATCAATCTGCTCGCCGAGCACCCGCAATTGCTCCTGGGCCGCCGGGCGGCGCACATCGAGCGAGGCCATAAGCACTTTTGACTTGTTTCTCGCCGTAAGCCGCCGGGCTATCTTGGCGGTGGTGGTGGTTTTGCCCGAACCCTGCAAACCAACCATCATAATGGGAACCGGCGCCGCGGCATTGAGATTGATGGTTTCAGCCTCGTGCCCCAGCATCTCAACCAGCGCGTCATTGACGATCTTGACGACCATCTGCCCCGGCGTTACCGATTTGACAATCTGGCTGCCAATCGCCTGTTCCTTGACCCTGGCGATAAAATCGCGCGCCACATCAAGCGCCACATCCGCCTCTATCAGCGCCCGGCGAACCTCGCGCATGGCCGAGTTCACATCCGTCTCGCCAAGCGCCCCGCGGCGCGTCAGCTTGTCGAATATGCCGCTCAGGCGATCTGATAGCGTATCAAACATTTTTACTTCCCGGTCGTGGCTAAAGCCACTCCTCGCCTCTTGATTTATTGGCCTCTTGTTCCAACGCAAAACGCACCCGCGGGCGAAACCTCGCTGACGGATGTTGACCCCCTCAACTCTTCAAAGGATGAGGCGGCGGAAAGACGTTTTGCGTCTTTTATTGATAAGCGAGGCGCAAAATAGGCGCGAAGCGGGGCCAAGTCAAGCCCGCTCGCGCCTGGCCCTTTTCTAAAGCCCGAGCAAGGGCCAGTAAAACGCCGCGAACAGCAGCAATATAATCGTCGACATGATCGCCATGCGATAGCCGACGGTGAGAAAATCAGTGGTTTTGAGATACCCCGAGGCATAGACAATCGTGCAGGCCGGAGTACCGATAACGGTCAGATAGGCAAAGGCGGAAGAAATGGCGGTTATAAAGCCGAGAAGTATGGGGCTTTCCTTGGCCGGTTCCGCCATGTTCAGAACAATCGGCCCCAGAACCGCAACCGCGGCGCCGTTTGACATCGAATTGGTCACCGCCGTGGTCAAAACCGAGATTGCCGCCCAGAGCTTGATGCCCGAATCAAAGCCGAGCGGGCCGACGATGCCAAGGAAGGAATCCGCAACCCAGAGCGCCGCCCCGGTATTTTTCATCTGCACGCCGAGCGAAATCGCCGCGGCGTAAAGCAGGACAACGCCCCAGTTGACGCCCGAATTGACATCATCCCAGCGCACCATGCCAACGATCAGAAAAGCGCTGGCGCCAAGAATGGCGATCAGACCAAGCCCGAGGGAGTCGGAAAACCCGACCCAGCCGATCAGAATGATAAAGAAAAGCGCAATCGACACCCAATCGGAATTTTTCATCGGCCCCTGCGTCCTGATCTGCTCGCGCAGCTTCACCACGGCGCGGGACAGATCCTTGTGTTCCGGCTTGAACGTAAACAGCAGGATCAGGGTGACAAAAGGAAGCTGGGCCAGAAAAATCGGATAGGCAAACATGATCCATTTGACGTAATCGATCAAATATTTATGTGTTTCAGGATTTGTCGGATCATAGAAAAACTCTTTCCAGTATCCGATCATGATGGCGTTTCGCGCCCCGCCCGAAGGCGTGCCGATCCCGGCCACCGAACAGCCATAGGAGATCGAAAACAGCAGGACCGCCGCCAGATTGCGCACATCTTTTGCGTTCTCCGAAGTCAGGGTAATCAGGGTAATCGCTACCGGAAGCATCATGGCCGCAACCGTGTGTTCGCCGATGATCGACGCCAGAAGGCCCGAAACTATGGAGATGCCGGCGGCAATATAGGCGGTTTTCGTCCCCGTCATGCGGACAATCAGATAGGCGATGCGTTTATCGAGTTTTTGCTTCACCACCGCCACGGCAAGCATCAGCGAGCCCATGATGAAAAGCACCGAATCGCTCATCAGGCTTTTGGCGACGGTTGTGGAATCGATCCCTAAAAGCAGCACCTGTCCGGCAATAATAAGAAGCGCCACCGTTGGCAGGGGAATGGGTTCGGTAACAAACATGATGATCGCCATGATGGACATGACCATCACGATCCAGCCTTCCCGGGTCAGCCCCTCGGGCGTCGGCATGACAAGCAATAAAAACGCGCCGACGCCAAGCGCGATAAAAAACCATCGCCGGCTCCAGATGAAAAACAGCAAATCTTTTAATGCGGGCGTGCGCTGCAACCGGCGCCGCCCCTGGTGAAGACCGATGCGCAGCATCCTCTGCGGCTCGACTCTCATCACTTATCCCTTTTAAATCCTGCCTGTATCCGAAAGCCCGCCCTGCCACACAAACGTGAAAATGTGTGCGGGAACCATGTGAAGGATACCTGAACATCAAACTCAAGGACCGGCCTCTGCCATCCCCGCAGATCAGCCCGATCCTCGCTTGAAACGTTAACTCACTCCAACCGAGGCCGCGGGCGGGCGAAGGCGCCTGCACCGCCGACAAGGCTAGGAAATAGTTCAAATAATTCACCGGTGCAAGCAGAATCCCGAAAAACCGGGATTCTGCGCTGGAATGCCTCACCCCGGCAAAAAAACCGGATATTACAATAAAATATCGGAGATTATAGTAAGAAATCGGAGATTATGACGATATGTCACATTCCCAGATTTACAAATTTCTCTATAATCACAAGAGGTTTGACAGGTTCCCTGTTAAGTTGACGTGGTAATGAACGCATTCAATCCAGAGGTGTTCCCGAACTTCATCAAATACCTTGTGGAACCAAAATCCTTCTGATCAGGGCCCTGGCAAATCTGTCTTGATGACTGCCCCCAAAGGAGGACCACATGTCCGATAATCTGAAAATCGTTAAGCCTGTCCAGAACACTCACGGCCTTGCCCTCTCACGCCGTACGCTGCTGCGGGGCGCAGCTTCAGGAGCCATGCTCGCTTTTGTACAACCCTTTGAGGTCATTGCAAAAGCAGTTGCGGCCGAGGTTGCCACACGCATGACGTCGAGCCATTTCGGCTCTTATACGGCATATGTCAAAGATGGCAAATTCATCAAGGCCACGGGCTTTGCCAAGGACCCCTATCCGAATGAGATGATAGAGATTCTGCCCGAATTGCTCTATGCCGAGAGCCGTATCCGCTACCCTGTTGTGCGCAAGGGATTTCTTGAAAAAGGCGCCGCCAGCGACCGCAGCAAACGCGGCTCCGAGCCTTTCGTCCGGGTATCGTGGGAAAAGGCGCTTGATCTTGTCGCCTCCGAGCTTAAACGGGTGAAAAGCACCGCCGGCAATCAGGCGATCTTTGGCGGCTCCAACGGCTGGCGTCAGGCCGGCGTCCTGCATGACCCGCAGGTTCTGCTCAAACGCTTCCTCGGCGGGTTTGGCGGTTTCACCAATGAAACCGGCGGTTACAGCTGGGCGGCCTCCAAAGCCATCCTGCCCTATATCCTCGGCGATCAAAACGCCCGCACCGGCAAGCTGACCACCTATCCCAATATCATCGCCAACACCAAATTGCTGGTGCTGTGGGGAACCGCGCCGCTGAAAAACGCCCGCATCACCCGCGGCGGCGGCGGCGCGCACACCACGAGGGGATATTTCAACCAGATCGCCAAGGCCGGCATAAAGACGGTTGTGATCAATCCTTCCGCCACCGAAGAGGTTGATCTGCTCAAGGCGGACTGGATCAAGCCGCGCCCCAATACCGACACCGCAATCATGCTCGGCATGATCCACACGCTTTACACCAAAGGCGGCTTTGACAAGGATTTCATGGCCAAATACACCGTCGGTTTCGGCAAATTTGAGGGCTATCTGCTCGGCAAGACCGACGGCGTGCCCAAGGATGCCGACTGGGCGGCGGAGATTTCAAAAGTTGACGCCGGGACCATCAGGAAACTCGCCCATGACATGGCGGCGACGCGCAGCTTTATCATGGCGGGGCCCGCCATGCAGCGTTCCGATCATGGTGGTTACGTGTACTGGATGCTGATTACCCTTGCCGCCGTACTGGGCCAGATCGGTCTGCCCGGCGGTGGTTTCGGCTTTGGTTATGGCTATTACAACGGCTACGGCCAGCCGCGCAGCGGCGTTGCCGTGAAAGGCACCGGTACGGGAAAAAACAAGGTCAAGATCAAAATCCCCACCGCCCGCGTTTCGGACATGCTGCTCAATCCGGGCAAAACCATCGACTTCAAGGGCAAGAAGGTCACCTATCCCGACATCAAACTTGTCTATTGGGCCGGCGGCAATGTTTTTGTCCATCATCAGGACATCAACAAACTGATCAAGGCCTGGCAGAAGCCCGAAACCATTATCATCCATGAGCCCTGGTGGACCGCTTCGGCCAAATTCGCCGACATCGTCTTGCCGGCGACAACAAATATGGAGCGCAACGACATCTCCCGCCGCAAGGGCGCCGACAACTACGTCCTGACCATGCAGAAAATCGTTGATCCGATCTATGAAGCGCGCAACGATTTCGACATCTTCGCCGATCTGGCCGAGCGCCTCGGCTTCAGGGACAAATTCACCAAGGGCCTTGATGAAGATGGCTGGCTGCGCCGCATGTACGCAAAGGCGCAGGAGCAGGCCGAAAAGAAAAAACTCACCATGCCGGATTTTGAAACCTTCTGGAAAGACGGCTATGTCGAGTTTCCCGAACAGAATGTCGAGAATATCCTGTATTCGGCTTTTCGCAAGGATCCGAACGCCAAACCGCTCGGCACACCCTCGGGCAAGATCGAGATTTACTCGCCCGTTATCGCCAGCTTCGGTTATGACGACTCGCCGCCGCACCCGATGTGGATTGAACCCTATGAATGGCTCGGCAGCAAGATGGCCAAGACCTATCCGCTGCATCTGGTCTCGTCGCATCCCTGGAACCGCCTGCATTCGCAGCTCAACCAGACCTCCTTGCGCAAGACCTATACGGTTCAGGATCGCGAGCCGATTATGATGACGCCGGCCGATGCGGCAAAGCGCGGCATCAAGGATGGCGATATCGTGCGGGTCTTCAACGCCCGCGGCCAGATGCTGGCCGGAGCCAGGATCACCGACCGCATCCGTAAGAGCGTTGTGCGCGTCGATGAAGGCGGCTGGTATGACCCGCTCGAGCCCGGCAAAAGAGGATCGCTTTGCAAATACGGCTGCAACAACGTCCTCTCCAAGGATGTCGGATCCTCGAAACTGGGACAGGGTTCAACGGTGAAAACCCATCTGGTCGAGGTCGAGAAATTTACCGGCCCGGTGCCTCCGGTCACCGCATTTACCCCGCCCCGAATACTGAAGGGCTGACAAACGCCTGTCTCGCCAAACCAGAACCTGAAAAACAACGGGAGGCCGCAATCATGCGGCCCCCCATCTTCACCGGCTTCACCGGCGGGTTTGATCCTGTATCCACGCCCGTGCGGCGCAAGGGAGTTAGATGAGTGTTCAAGCAATTATGGGCTATGCTCTGGCGTCCGAGCGCCCGGTTTTCACCGGCAATTTTCTTGCTTGTCGGCGGCATTGGCGGCATCATATTCTGGGGCGGTTTCAACACCTATATGGAATACACCAACAGCCTCGGCTTTTGCATCTCCTGCCACGAGATGCGCTCCACCGTCTATGAGGAATACAAGAAGACCGCGCATTACTCCAACCCCTCGGGGGTGCGCGCCATCTGCTCCGATTGCCATGTGCCGAAAGAATGGGTGCCCAAGCTGATACGGAAAATCCGGGCAACCAACGAAGTGTTTCACTGGCTTGCGGGCACGATCAATACGCCGGAAAAATTCGAGGCGCATCGGCTGGAGATGGCCGAGCGGGTATGGGCCTCGATGAAGGCTTCAGATTCACATGAATGCCGCAACTGCCATGATTACGGCGCGATGAATTTTGCCAAACAACACAAAAACGCCCAGAAAGTCATGCAAAAGGCCTTAAAAAAGGGGCGCAGCTGTATCGAGTGCCACCGCGGGATTGCCCATAAACTGCCCAATCTCATGCTCTCCTTCAAGGGAAGTCTGGCGGGCAGGAGTGTCGGCACCGGTCAGAAGATCGCGGTTGGCCCCCGGGCCATCCCCCTGAGCACAGATGCAGGAGACAAACTCGGCGATCTCATGCCGGGAACGCCTCTCAAGGTGTTAACAACGGCCGGCAAGCGCCTTCGCGTTGAGTTGAAAGGCTGGGCCCCGGTCTCCTACCGTCTTATTATCACCAAATCCCTTGGCCGGCGGCTCGCCTTCGCCAAACTCACCAAACAGGGCGTGAGCGCAAGAAAGGTTTTGCGCACCGCCGAGGATCTTTACGGCGAGAAATGGGAAGAGGTGCGTCTTACCGGCTGGACCGCCAAATCCGCAATGGCGGACAGCGCCGCGCCGGTATGGGCCTTTGCCGGTAAAATCTACCAGTATTATTGCGATTCCTGTCATGTCGCCAACGCGGCGGATGATTTTTCCGTCAACCAGTGGCCCGGCGAACTGGACTCCATGGCCGATTACGCCGGGCTCATGGGGGCGGAACTGGTTCTTGTCCGCCAATACCTTCAAGCCCATGCCAAAATCCTGCTGGTGCAAAAACCCGCCGCGCTGGAGACCGGCAGCGATGAGGCCGAGGATGACTAGACAACAATAGTGGTGCAGATCAGAGTTGCCGTAAGCTGAAAAATCAAGCACAACAGAGTGTATTTTGCCCATCCTCCCGTCCACGACAGGCAAAATACCTGTTGAGCGCATAAAAACGGAGGCCGGCGGCAAACATGGCAATACTTCAAGGGGCCGAAATGCTCAGTGCCGCGGAACTGTTTCCTCACCAGCAAAGCGCATGGAAGCGCCAGAGCGAATATGTCGCCAGCGCATCGCCTTTCTATCAACAATTGTGGCAAAACATCCGCTGTCCCGATGATTTGCGGGACTTGCCGGTCCTGCCCCTGTCGGACAAATCCCAGCTGCGCCGCTCGCAGGCGGCCCGCCCGCCCTTTGGCGATTATCTGGCCGCCGCGCCGCAGAAGGTAAACCGGCTTCACCGCACATCGGGCACAACCGGGCAGGCGATGAATCTCGCCCTCTCGGCGCGCGATTGTGAAATCACCCAGATTGTCGGCGGCCGCGCCCAGAGCGCCGCCGGACTGACGCCGGAGCATGTCGTTGTCCATTGCCTCAATTACCAGATGTGGATGGGCGGTCTCACCGATCATCTCACCCTTGAGCAAACCGGCGCAACGGTTGTCCCTTTCGGGGTTGGCAACTCGGTTGATCTTGTTCACGCCATCCGCGAAATCGGCATTAACGCCATCTCCTGCACGCCGTCTTATCCGGCGGTTCTGGAGCGGGTTCTGGCCGAGCATTTCCCCCGGATGCGCCCGCGTGATCTTGGCCTCAAACTCGGCCTGTTCGGCGGCGAGGCCGGACTTGACGATCCGGCCCTGCGCCAGCGTATTGTCAAGACCTGGGGCATGGAGCCGCGCAACGCCAATTACGGCGTATCGGATGTTTTCTCCAATATCGCCGCCCAGTGCGAGCATGACACCAGGCTGCATTTTCTCGCCGGCGATGTTCTTTTCCCCGAGCTTATCGAGCCCGATACGGGGGAAGTTATACCGCTTGAGAGCGGCAGCGAGGGCGAGCTGGTGCTCACCCATCTGGAGCGCGAATGCCAGCCCCTGGTGCGCTTTCGCACCGGTGATATTATCGCGGTTGACGAAACTTCCGCCTGCCGTTGCGGCCGCAAGGGTATGCGTTTCCGGGTCATCGGGCGCTCCGATGATATGGTGGTTGTGCGCGGCATTAATGTCTTTCCCACCATGATCGCGGCCATCATCTCCGGTTTTGAGCGCCTGAGCGGTGATTACCGGATTGTTCTGGACCAGAAACCGCCGCATGATTACCTCCCGGTTCAGGTCGAACTGGCGGAAGGAGCAAGCGCTGATACCGGGCTCGCCGCCGCGCTGGAGCAGACCATCAAGGCAAAGATCAGGGTTACAGCCAGAATTGAAATCCTGCCCCATGGCGCCTTTCCGGTAACCCAGGGCAAAACAAGGCGGGTTATGAGGACATATCCATGAGCGATTTTGATTATCAAACCGTCCTCAGTTCGCTAGATGAGCAAGGCGTGCGCACCATTGCGCTGAACCGGCCCGGCAGCCTGAACGCCATGAACCGGCAACTGATCGAGGATGTCGCCCGCGCCTTTAACGACGCCAATGCGCAAGCGGCCACAAAGGCGATCATCTTTACCGGCGAGGGCCGCGCCTTTTGCGCCGGGGATGACCGCCGCGCCCATGTCCAGCCGCAAAACGAGGCCGAGGCGCGCGATCTGGTAGAGGCGATCCAGAACGCCACAAAGGCGATCATCTTCGGCGAAAAACCGGTTGTCGGGGCGATTAACGGCTGGGCTGTGGGGGGCGGATTTGAATGGGCGATCAATTGCGATTTCCCCATCTGGGCTCAAAGCGCCCGGGCCTTCTTCCCTGAAGTCTCGCTCAATCTGTTTGTCACTGGCGCGGTCACCTCTCTCCTGCCCGCCCTTGCCGGTTTGAACACGGCGCGCGAAATGCTCATTTTCGGCGAGCGCTATACGGCGGCTCAGCTCGCCGATGCCGGTATCGCCTGGCGCGTTGTGAACGATGATAAGTTGATGGATGAAGCCCGCTCGGTAGCCCGCAAGCTGTGCGGGTTGCCGCCGCTGTCCCTGCGGGCGATGAAACGGGTATTAAACCTGTGTGCCGTGAACGATATAAACCGCGCCCTTCATCTGGAAACGCAGGCCACAATCGCCGGTTTTCTCGATCCGGAAACAACCAGAAGACTGAAAGATTTTTAACAGCGCCCTTGAGATCAGGCCGCCGCCACAGCCGCCTGAAATTCGGCAAACAGCCTGTCCGGCGTTGTGCGCCGCCAGGATTCATTCACCTTGATGGTAAACCCCGCCGGATTGCCGTCCGGGACCGGCAGATAAATATCCCGGTCCTGCAAATGCGCCCGGATGCGGCCGAGAGTTTTCATATCAGCGTCCCGGATACGCAAATGCGAAACCGAGCTGCCGCCGGGAACGGGGATATGTTCAAAACGCTCATCAGCGCCAAGATGGGCGAAAAAGGCCCTTGAAATATCAATTGCCTCGGCAAGACGCTCCACAACGCCGGGCAGATAATAAAGCGCAACAGCGGCAATCGGCCAGTATTGCGCCATACCGCCGCCGTTTCGCCGCCGCCAGTGGCGCAGCTTCTCGATAACCCCGCGCTCACCGGCAAGGATGCCGCCGCTGAGACTGTTGAAGCCTTTGTATAGCGAGACATAAACCGTATCGAACAGCGCCGCATATTGGCGCATGGGCCGCCCTGTATAAGCCGCCATCACCGGCAGGCGGGCGCCGTCAAGATGCAGCCGGATATCGCTCGCCCGCGCCAGCCGCGCAATCGCCTGCATATTCGCAAAGCTGCACATCTCGCCGTCCAGACGCCTGAGCGGCGATTCAACCGAAATCACGCCGGGGCGCGCCTCCACCTTACCATTGCGGGCGCGGGCAAGAACCGCCGCAATATCGCCGGTTTGCATCCCGGCCCCGCCGGTAAGCGGAACCAGTTGCAATCGGGCAAGCGCAGCGCCGCAATCGCCGCAATCATTGTAAAGATGGCTTTCGTGCTGCACGATAACCTTGGGATCAACCCCCGCCAGATATTGCACCGCCAGCAGATTGGCCATGGTGCCGGTCGGCATGACAATGGCGGCTTCCTTGCCAAGGGTCTGCGCCATTTCCTTCTCCAGCTTCGCAACGCTGCCGCCGGCGCAATAACTGTCCGCCTCCAGCCGCCCGTCGCGCGACAAACGGGCCAGAAGCCGCGCATATTCATCCGGGTCAAGAGCCAGCCCGTCGCTGGTCATGTTGACCCGGTTTGAAATCTCGTTCATGGTTTTACTCCGGCGGGGAAAAACATCAAACCGCGCGGCGGCGCTGCACCGAGGCGTCAAGCAATTGCTGTGTATAAGGGTGCTCGGCTTTCAGCGCCCGCATATCCTCAACCCCCAGCAATTCAACAATCCGGCCCTGATTCATCACCGCGATATTGCGGCACATATGACCGACGACCGCCAGATCATGCGACACCATCAGATAGGTCAGATCGCGCTCCTTGCGCAAATCCGTCAACAGATTGAGAATTTCCGCCTGCACCGAGACATCGAGCGCCGATGTAGGCTCGTCCAGCAGCAAGATGGACGGCTCGATAATCAGCGCCCGGGCGATCGCCACCCGCTGGCGCTGGCCGCCCGAGAGCTGGTGCGGATAACGAAAACGAAAAGCTTGCGAAAGCCCCACATCATCGATGATATTGACGATGCGCTGATCCGGGTTGTCAAAGCCGTGCAGGAAAAGCGCCTCGGAGAGCACATGATCAACCGTCTGGCGCGGATGCAGCGAGGCGTAAGGGTCCTGAAACACCATCTGCACCAGACGGTAGAAGCCTTTTTCGCGTGTTTTTCCCAGATCCTGCCCCAGAACCGAAATCCGGCCGGACCATGTCGGCGCAAGGCCGGTTATGGCGCGCAGGATTGTCGATTTTCCCGAACCTGATTCGCCCACAAGACCAAAACTGCTGCCCAGCGGCACATGAAAACTTGCATCGATGACCGCATCGACGCGCTCATCACCCTCGCCGAACCAGACATCGACATGATCCAGGATAATTTCATTTTCCCGGCTCATTTGGCGCTCTCCGTGCTGAGCTCGCACCGGACGCTGGGCTCCTTGCGCCACGCCTCATCGCGCTGCAAAACCTCCAGCCGCCCGACCGGATGCTCAAGCTGGGGCAGGGAATTCAACAACCCGCGCGTATAAGGATGTTTGGCTTCGTGCAGGGCGTCGGCGCGGCAGGTCTCCACGATCCGCCCGGCATACATGATCAAGACCCGGTCGCAAAAGGCCGAAACCACATTGAGATCGTGGCTGATGAAAATCAGCCCCATGCCGCGCTCGCGCACCAGATCATCCATAATCTCCAGAACTTCTTTTTGCACCGTGACATCAAGCGCCGAGGTCGGCTCGTCGGCAATCAGGATTTGCGGATCGGGGATCAGCATCATGGCGATCATGATGCGCTGGCCCATGCCGCCGGACATCTCGTGCGGATAGGCGTTGAACACCCGCTCCGGGTCGCGGATCATCACGGCTTCGAGCATGGCGAGGGACTTCCGCTTCGCCTCGGCCCGGCTGGCTTTTGCATGCAGCCGGTAGGCTTCGCAAATCTGGTCGCCGATCTTCATCACCGGATTGAGGGAGAATTTCGGGTCCTGCATGATCATGGAGATTTTGTGACCGCGCACATCGCGCATCTGCTTTTCGCTCAGGGCAAGCAAATCCTTGCCCTCAAGGGCAATCCGGTCGGCCTCCATTATGCCGGGCCTGCGGATAAGCCTTAAAATAGAGCGCCCGGTAATGGATTTTCCCGAGCCCGATTCGCCGACAATGCCCAGCCGCTCACGCCCGAGGGAGAAGCTGATATTGCGCACCGCCTCGAACATCCCGCTCCTTGTCGGGAATTTCACGGTGAGGTTTTCCACATCAAGCAGATTGGTCATTTGGTGTTCTTCTTTGGATCGAGCACATCGCGCAGACCATCACCGAGCAGATTAAAAGCCAGCGAGACGGTGAAAATGGCCAGCCCCGGCATGGTGGCCACCCACCAGTGATCAAGAATAAATTTACGCCCGGCCGAGATCATCGCGCCCCATTCCGGCGAGGGCGGCTGTGCACCCAGCCCTAAAAAGCCGAGCCCGGCGGCGGTGAGGATAATCCCGGCCATATCCAGCGTCACCCGGATCACCAGCGAGGATATGCACAGCGGCCAGATATGGCGCGTGATCACCCTGAGGGCGCTTGCCCCTTGCAGTTTGATGGCGTGGATATAATCGGCGTTGCGGATGGAAAGGGTCTCGGCGCGCGCCAGTCTGGCATAAGGCGGCCAGGCGGTGAGCACAATGGCCAGCACGGCGTTTTCTATCCCCGCCCCCAAAGCCGAAACAAAGGCCAGCGCCAGAACGAGGCGCGGGAAGGCAAGAAAAATATCGGTGATGCGCATCAGGACAATATCAACCCAGCCGCCAAGATAGCCCGCCGCCGTACCGACAAACAGGCCGACAATCGGCGCCATCAACGCCACCAGCGCCACGATATAAAGCGTGATGCGCGAGCCATAGATCAGGCGGCTTAAAATGTCCCGCCCCAGGGAATCCGAGCCCAGAATATAGCCGCCCTGCCCCGGCGGCGTCAGCCGGGCGGCAAGGTCTTGCGCAAAAGGATCATGCGGCGCGATCAGCGGCGCCGTCCACGCGATCAGCACCAGAGCCACCAGAATGCTCAGACCGAACATGGCCATGGGATTGGTGCGAAACTCCAGCCAGGCGCGGTAAACGGCCGAAAGCTTGGCCTGACGCCGTGAGCCCGGCGCATCGGTGGTGAGCCATTCGTGCCAGCCTGGTTTTTGCTGTATCGGGATCAACGCATCACTCACTTTGCTCTGGGATCAAAATATTTATACAAAAGGTCCGAAAAAATATTGAGACAGACAAAAACCAGCCCGACAACAACGGTTCCGCCCAGAACGGCATTCATATCCGCCGAAAGCAGCGCCGTGGTGATATAAGAGCCGATCCCCGGCCAGGCGAAGATCGTCTCGGTCAGCACCGAGCCTTCCAGCAGCCCGGCATAGGAAAGCGCAATCACCGTAACCAGTGGCACCTTCACATTGCCAAGCGCATGACGCCAGATCACGGCGTTTTCCGACAACCCCTTGACCCGGGCGGTGGTGATATATTCCTGCTCCAGCTGCTCCAGCATGAAGGAGCGCGTCATGCGCGAAATATAGGCCAGCGAATAATAGGCCAGCAGCCCGGCGGGCAGGATGATATGCGAAATGGCATTGCGGAATATTTCCATATCCCCGGCGATAAGACTGTCGATCAGGATCATTCCGGTAACCGAGGGAACAACATCGACATAATAAATATCAAGCCGGCCGGGACCGCCAACCCAGCCCAGAATGCCGTAAAGCACCAGCAAACCGATAAGACCGATCCAGAACACCGGCATGGAATAGCCGACAAGGGCGACAACCCGGGCAAAATGATCAATCCATGTGCCCTGTCTGACGGCGGCGATGACGCCGAGCGGCACACCGAGCACAACGCCGATAATGGTGCCGACGGTGGCCAGTTCAAGAGTGGCGGGAAAAACCCGGATCAGATCCTGTGAAACCGGGCGGGCGGTGAGCAGGGATTCGCCGAAATCCCCCTGCATGATATCCCATAAAAATATGAAAAACTGGCTGATGAGCGGTTTATCAAGCCCCAGCTCCTTATAGGCCGCATCATAGGCCGATTGCGATGCGCTTTCGCCGACAATCGACAACACCGGATCAATCGGCATCACCCGGCCGATGATGAAGGTCACGAACAAGAGGCCGACCATGGTGATCAGCACCGTAAAGAGGGTTTGCCCGATCCCCTTCAGCCATGGCGGAAAAGACGGCTTGCGCCGTCTTTTCTTTACTTTCGTATCCGTGGTCACACTCACTCCGGGACAATCAGCCGTTTATTTGGTGATTGGCCAGTAGGAGATGGCGGTAATCGCGCCGCCAAGATTGACGTTTTTCACATTGTCGCCGCGGCCGGTCTGCTCGATCTTCTGGAACATGATGGCAAAAGGCGAGCGCTTTTGATGTTCGCGCTGGATCGCCCGGTACATGGCGGCGCGTTTTTCACGATCAGGCTCCACGACGGCCGCTTTTGTCGCCTTGGACATTTCCGGCAGGGGCCAGGCGTTGCGCCAGGCCAGCAGGCCGGTGGCCTTGGCGGCATCGGAATTGTCCGGATTATAGGCGAAAGTTCCGGCATTGGTATTGGGATCGGGATAATCCGGGCCCCAGGCGCCGACATAGATCTGGTGCTCGCGGGCGCGGTAAACCGACAAGGTCTGTTTGCCGGTGCCCACTTCGATCGAGACCTTGATATTGGCCTTGGCGAAAGTGTTCTGGATCGACTGGGCGATCTCGATGCGCTCTTGCGCCTCGCGCACATTGATCTTGACCTTGAAGCCGCCTTCAAGTCCGGCCTCTTTCAGCAGCGCCTTGGCTTTTTCCAGATTATAGGAATAGGGCTTGTCGCTGATTTCGCCCAGATAGGTCCGGGGAAGGAAAGCCTCATGGATCGTGTACTGGCCCTTGAGGAAGGAATCCTGCATGCCCTTGTAGTCGATGAGATATTTAATCGCCATAATGACTTTGGGCTTGGAAAGATTGGGGTCCTTCTGGTTCAAGGAGATATACATCAGGCGGCCGCGCAGATCGCTGTCCACCGCCAGCCCCGCCTTGCCGGAAATCCCGGCGACATCCTGCGGGTTCAGATTGCGGGCGATATCGATATCGCCTTTTTCCAGCAACAAACGCTGGGTGGCCGATTCCTGAATATGGCGCACAACAACCCGGTCGAGCTTGGGTTTGCCGAGATAAAATTCCTTGTTGGCAACCAGGGTATAGGATTCGTTGGGCTTCCAGTTGACCAGCTTGTAGGCGCCCGAACCCGCCTCATTGGTTTTCAGCCAGCCATTGCCCAGATCACCGTCTTTTTCGTGGCTCATGACGGTCTTTTTATCGACAATGCCGCCAATGGTCGAGGTCAGGCAGTTGAGCACGAAGGACGTGGCGTATTTCTTGTCGGTGGTGATTGAAAAGGTCATCTTGTCAATCAGCTTGATAGTCTGGTCGGCATTGTCCTTGCTGAAACCGAACTGGGTCAGGATGAAGGAGGGTGTTTTGTCCAGCTTGACCGCCCGGCGCAGCGAAAACACCGCGTCTTCGGCCGTGACCGGATTGCCCGAATGAAATTTGACCCCGGGGCGCATCTTGAAGGTGATGGTCCGGCCATCTTCCGAGACCGTCCAGCTCTCCGCCAGATCGGGCTGATAGCCCTTGGACAGATCGGCAGGATCAAAATTGACCAGTTTGCCGTACATGTTGCGGCTGATATCGGAGCCGGCAAACTCGAAGGACTGGGCCGGATCAAGCGTTGTGATATCGTCAATGCGGTTGGCGATCACCAGCATGTTGGCCGGTGTCTTCGCATAGGCAAGCCCCGAGGTGGCAAGTATTGCCCCCATAGCCGCGCCCAGCAGTAAATTCCTGAATAATTTCATCATTCGCTCCCTTATTTAACAACGTGCTTTTCTCCTCCTGCGCCCTTCATTCATGCAGCCGGGCCGGAGGGACACTTTCATGTGTGAGCTCACTTTAGCTGTCCGCCGCGGTTTGACAAGTGATTTCTGGGACTTGTGAATCCCGTTTCGGCCCCTGACCGCCAATGCGCCGCCGTTATCCGTTGAAGGTTTTCTCCAGCACACGCAGCCAGTTTCCGTGGCAGAGCCGGGTCATGGTCTCTTCATCATAACCGTGCCGGCGCATGGCGCGGCGCAAGGTGGTCAGACCGGCCACATCCTTGATCTTTGCCGGCACCTGGGCGCCGTCAAAATCAGAACCAAAACCCACCCCTTCAATGCCGGCATGCGCAATCAGATGATCCATATGGCGCAGCAGGTCATCCAGAGGCGTATCCTCGCGCATCCGGCCGTCCGGCCGGATAAAGGCGGTGGCGAAATTAACTCCCACAAGCCCGCCGCTCTCCCCGATCGCCGTCAGTTGCTTGTCCGTCAGATTGCGTGAATGGGGGCAGACGGCATGGGCATTGGAATGGGTGGCGACCAGCGGCGCATCGCTGATCGCCGCTATGTCCCAGAAACCTTTTTCCGTGATATGGGAGACATCAACCATCATATTGAGTTCATTGCACGCCCGCACCAGCGCCTTGCCCTTATCCGTCAGCCCCGGCCCGGTATCGGGAGATGAGGGAAAGCGGAACGGCACCCCGTGACCATAAATGGTCGGGCGGCTCCATACCGGAGCAAGAGAGCGAAGCCCGGCCCGGTAGAGCACCTCCAGCGCATCAAATTCGTCATCAATGGCCTCGGCCCCTTCAAAATGCATCACCGCGGCGATAACGCCGGTTGCGATACATTCGCGGATCTGCGCCGCCGAGCGGCAGATTTTCAGAGCTCCGGCGGATTTCCGCTCAATGCGGGCCAAACTCGCCATCGCCCTTAACGCCGCCGGAAGGGCTTCGGCATAAGGGATTTGCGCCGGTAGCGGCAGATCATATTCGGGCGCTTTCATTTCGTCATGATGCGAGCCCTCATCTTCAGGCGAAGGTACATAGATGACGAAAAACCCGCCGCCAAAACCACCCTTTTTCATCCGCGGCAAATCAAGATGACCCTCTTCATCACCGCTCAGGAAGCGGCGATAGGCCCGTTTTTCATGCAAATGATTGAGACGCCACAAGACATCATTATGGCCGTCAAAAACAGCCGGGGCCTGATTTTTATTCATCTGGAGCACCTTGAGCTTTAAAAAACGATTCGCGTTGGACAATTAAGAGGCAAAGGAGGATAAACACAAGAACAACCGGAGCGCTTTTTAAAGGGAGTGACGATTATGGCGATATTGGCGCTGGATCATGTGCAACTGGCCATGCCGGCAGGCGAAGAGGACAGGGCCCGGTTGTTCTATATGGATGTGCTGGGTATGGATGAGGTCGCCAAGCCCGCCAATCTTGCCCGGCGCGGCGGGGTATGGTTTCAGCTCGGTAAAATCAAAATTCACCTCGGCGTGGCCAAAACCTTCTCACCGGCCACCAAAGCCCATCCCGCCTTTCTGGTGGACAGCCTCGCCGCTATGATCCGCCGGCTTGAAGAGGCCGGTTTCCCCCCGGCGCAGGATGAGCCGCTGGAAGGCTATATACGAACCTACGCCAGCGACCCGTTCGGCAATCGTATCGAGTTCATGCAAAAGCTGACCCCCTGAAGCGGCTCTGCATCAATGGCGGATTTTCCCATAGCGGGCTGAAAACACGGATATATTTCCCCTGACTTGATTTGCCGAATATAAATTACGTATTCTGCTCTTTCCACTCAGCCTTACCCGCAAAGCCTTGTCCATGAAGCCGGTCCGCATATTTTTCGCCCTTTTGACCCTGCTGGCAGGAGGAGCAATCACTTTTTCTTCCCATGGGTTCGCCCAGAGCGGCGCGGCGCAAAAAACAGCGCGGATCGGCATTTTGGCCTATCGCGGCCCAGGCCTGACCAAATCACGCTGGAAGCCGCTGGCGGATTATCTGACCAGCTCGATCGCCAACTGGCGCTTTGAATTTGTGCCGGTCACGCTGGCCTCCGCCCCGCTCCAGATCGAAAAGCGCAAAATTGATTTTCTGATTACAAATCCGGGTCATTTCGTCACCTTGCAGCGGCAATTTCACCTGAGCGCCCTGGCGACGCGCGAGCGGCTATCGGGAAAACCCGGCGCCGGGTCGCTTCAGTTTGGCACGGCGGTGTTTACCCGCAAGGACAGCAATATCCAGTCTCTCAGCGATATTAAGAGCAGGACGCTGGCCGCCGTCAGCCCGGACGCCTTTGGCGGTTTCCAGATTGCGTGGCGTGAATTCAGACGCCAGAATATAGACCCCTTCAAGGATTTGAAATCCATCCGCTTCATGGGGTTTCCCCAGGACGCCATCGTTACCGCGGTGCAAAACCGGCAGGTCGATGCCGGCATTGTGCGCAGCGGCCTGCTGGAGCAACTGGCCAGCGAAGGGCGCATTAACATGGCGGACTTCCACGTTATTGAGGGCAACACCTGGCCGGGATATCCGCATCTGGTCACCAGCCGGCTGTATCCCGAATGGCCGTTCGCCGCCCTGCCCGCCATCAGCAAGCAATTGAAGGAAAACGTTCTGGTTGCCCTTATGGCCACCCAGCAAAAACAAATTGCGCAACAATTTCATTTGCGCGATTTATGGTCGGCGCCCTTGTCCTATGACGATGTCCGGGCGCTGGCGGCGGCCTATCAAACCCGCAATGCAAAGAGTAGGCGCCCGAATACCGGTTTTCTCGCCAGCCTGCCATGGACGGCCCTGGTCATCGCGCTTTTGTTCTCGGCCGTTTTGATGCTGGTCTATATGCTGCTCATGATGCGCCGGCAAGCCTCGCCCGCGCCGGCAGGCACGGCCACGGCCGCAGCCGGAACATCCGCGGATCCCGATGCCGCCGAAAACCTGTTGCGCTTTGGCCGCCTCACCAAACGCGAACGCGAGGTGCTGTGCATGATATGCCGCGGCCTTTCATCAAAAATCATCGCCGACGAGCTGGGAATAAGCGTCAAGACGGTCGAATTTCACCGCGCCAATCTGCTGCAGAAAACCAAGGCCGGCACCACGCCGCATCTGGTGCAGCTTGCCACCCAGCTCGGCTTCGACGAGAGCAACGGACTGGCCCCCCGCTAAGCCGGATTATGCCCACCCTGGGGAATACCCTGGGTATTTTCCAGCAAAAAACGCGAGTATCCCCCAATTGCTCAAATAATCTCCGGGCCGCATAATTAACTTCAGAAGAACGATTCTTCCCGATAAATACAATAAAATTATGTTGTTTATCTGCGGCCCCGAACCGCAGCTTGCAATGTCTTCGACAGGGACCCGAATAAATT
>CAZIVB010000022.1:0-18669 GCA_964542565.1 uncultured Hyphomicrobiales bacterium
ACAGCTTGAACATCCACACCGCGGCATAAGAGCCAACGCCCAGAAAAGCGGCATGACCGAAGGAAAGATAGCCGGTCAGGCCGAACAGGATATTATAGCCGATGGCGAAAATGCCGAAAATGGCGAATTTTTGCAGCAAGTCGGGATAAGCCGCGCCGATGGGGGCAAGCCATACCGGCATGGACAAAACAATGAGTGAAAAGACCAGCATCCTTGCCATGTCGTTTTGGAGAAGTTTTTCCATGATTACTCGTCCATTACGCCGGAGCGCCCCATCAAACCGCGCGGCATGAGCAGCAGAACCACCACCGCGACCAGATAGATAATCACCTGGTCAATGCCCGGAATTATGCTCTTGACCTCGTTCATGGACGCAAAGGATTGCAAAATTCCCAGCAGGAACCCGGCCGCAACCGCTCCGCCCAGCGAACCCATGCCGCCGACGACAACCACAACAAAGGAGAGCACCAGAAACTCCATCCCCATGTGATAATCCGGCGGTAATATCGGTGTGTACATCACCCCCGCAACCCCCGCCACCACGGCAGCCAGTCCAAAAACGATCGTAAAGCGCCGCTCGATATTGATGCCGAGCAGGCCAACGGTTTCGCGGTCGCGCATGCCCGCGCGCACCACCATTCCATAGGTTGTAAATTGCAAAAACGCGAATACGCTGAAAATTATTATGGCGGAAAAGGCAAAATATATCAGCCGCCACCATGGATAAACCACCGCTTCGCCCAGCCCCAGCCACAGGCCGATATTGGCGCTGCCCGATACAATATCGGGCGCGTTCTGCGGAATGGGATTGGCGCCGAAATAGGCCTTGATAAGCTCCTGAATGATGATTGCCAGCCCGAACGTCACCAGAATCTGGTCGGCATGGGTGCGTTTGTAAAAATGTTTTATCAGGCCGCGCTCCATGACGAAGCCGACCAGCAGCATGATGGGAATGGAGAATAAAATCGCCAGTGGAACCGAGTAGTCGATGATGGCCCTGCCGGTATCGCCGAACCAGATTTCCAGATAAGGCTGTTCCTTATAGGCGGCGAACATGGTCACGGTCTCATCGCGCACCTTTACCGAAATGGTCAGCAGCTTGTTGAGCGTGACGGCGCAAAACGCCCCCAGCATAAACAGGGCGCCATGGGCAAAATTGACAATGCCCAGCGTTCCGAACACCAGAGTAAGCCCCAACGCAATCAGCGCATAGGCCGCGCCCTTATCCAGACCATTCAGAATTTGCAGAACAATCGCGTCCATTACCCCCCCTGACAAAAGAGCTTTTATATTTCTGATTGCATTTTAGTCAAGCCGCGATTCAACATGCTGGCGACTGATTTACAGCCGCCAGCATCGTGAATGTACGGGCGTTGCTAGACCTTGTAGGGTCCAAGCTCGCCGCCGAAGATCTTCGGATCATACTCGACCTGCGAGCGCGGAACTTCCTGGACCACTTCCAGAAGATCAAACTGGCTCGACGGATTCTGTTTACCGCGCACCACCAGCACTTTCTTGAAGCACTGATGATCGGCGGCGCGGTATTCGGTCGGGCCATTGCCCATGCCGTCGAAGTTGAAGCCTTCCAGCGCCTTGATGACTTCCGGCGGATAGAACGTACCGGCCATTTCGCAGGCATTGGCATAAAGCAATGTCTGCACATAGCAGGTATGGGCCGCCTGTGAGGGCGGGAAGCCGTATTCAGCGCCAAAGGACTTCACAAAAGCTTTTGAGCCTTCATCGGTCAAAGCCCAGTTCCAGTTGGTGGTGCCGAAAATACCCTTGATGGCATCGCCCGCGCCCTGTGCCATGAGGCGTGAGAACAGCGGCACGATGATTTCAAATTTCTTGCCGTTGACCATCTTGTCACGCAGACCGAACTGCACCGCCTGGGTCAGCGAATTGACCATATCCTTGCCGTAATGGTTGAGGATAAGAACATCGGCGCCCGAATTGAGAACCGGGGTGATATATTGCGAGAAATCACCCGCGCCCAGCGGTGTGCGCACGGCTTTCACGGTTTTCCAGCCCAGCGCTTCGGTGGTGTCCTTGATCGAGCCTTCCTGCGACCAGCCCCAGGTGTAATCGGCGGTCAGATGATAGGCTTTTCTGTCGGTGCCCATTTCCTTCTTGAGCACCGGGCCGAGCGCGGCGCCGGTCATATGGGTGTTGAAGAAGTGGCGGAAACCGTAGCGGCGCTTGTCCTTGCCGGTGGTGTCGTTGGAATGGGTCAGGCCGGCCATGAAGACAACGCCCATTTCCTGCGCCAGCGACTGAACCGCAATGGCCACGCCCGAGGATGAACCACCCGAGAACATGATAACGCCGTCTTTTTCGATCATCCGCTTGGCCGATGCGCGCGCGGCGTCGGATTTGGTCTGGGTATCGCCGGTTACATAGGTGACCTTTTTACCCAAAACGCCGCTGCCCTTGAGGCTTGAAGGTTTGAAGGTATTCATCATACCGCCATCGCCCTCGCCGTTCAGATGCTTGACGGCCAGCTTGTAGGCGCGCAGCTCGTCCGCGCCCTCATCGGCGTAAGCGCCGGTTTGCGGCACATTGAAGCCAAGCACGACATTTGCGTTTTTCGACGGATCGTTGCGGAAGTTTTCCGCCCACGCATTGCGGGTAAAGAACATCGGCCCGGCGCCAAGCGCCACCAGACCGGCTGCGCCCAGCTTTAGAGTGCTGCGGCGTGTCAAAATAGTTTTATCGGATTTGCTCATGAGTCTCCCTCGTATGATAAGCGTCATATTCAAAACGGTTGTTGTTTTATCCGTTTTTGAAGGGACATCAAGTATCAGATCGTGACTTAAATCAATAAGCCTTTTGGGGTATAAGAACTTGAAATCAATACTAACATATTAAAAATAAACAACAATAGACAACTGGCAGCAGCCGGACTCACCGGCGCAAACCCTGTTTTTTACAATTTTGTATTGTGTTTTCGCCTGTAAAGCCCCTCCTTATTCCCGTTTGCCGTTTTTTACTGTCAGGTTGCGGTATTGATTCCCGCCCGTATCCGGGCTTGTCCGTACAGATGATTTCCCGCGAACTGAATCCGCCCTTGACTCAGCTCCCCTTCACTGTGTCAACATTGCGGTTATGACAGCCCTCACGGACAGAACAAAAAGAGCTCTCAGACTGGCGCAGCGCGCGCCCAAGGCCGAATTGCACCTCCATATTGAAGGCACGCTTGAGCCTGAAATGATGTTTGCCCTGGCGCAGCGCAACCGCATTCCCCTGCCGATGAAATCAGCCGATGAAATTCGCGCCAGATACGCCTTTTCCTGCTTGCAGGATTTTCTTGATATCTATTATCAGGGCATGGCGGTTTTGCTCACCGAACGTGATTTTTATGATCTTGCATGGGCCTATCTGCAAAGGGCGGCGGCGGATCATGTCATCCATGCGGAAATCTTCTTCGACCCCCAGGCGCATCTGGCGCGCGGGGTCGAATTTGCGGTTTTTATGGCCGGGATGACAAAAGCGCTGGAGCGTGCCGGGCGCGAATTTGGCATGAGCACGCGCCTGATCATGTGCTTCTTGCGCCATTTGAGCGCGGCGGAAGCTCTGCAAACACTGGGTGAGGCTGCGCCGCATCTGGGGGCAATCACCGCTGTCGGGCTTGATTCGTCCGAAAACGGCAATCCGCCGTCAAAATTTACCCGTGTTTTCGCCGCGGCCCGCAAACTCGGTCTCAGATGCGTTGCCCATGCCGGAGAAGAAGGCCCGCCCGCCTATATATATGAAGCCATCGATGATCTGAAAGCCGAACGTATCGATCACGGCAACCGCGCGGTCGAGGACAAGGCGCTGATGGCGAAACTGGCCGATACCGGCACGGTGCTGACACTGTGCCCCCTGTCCAATCTCAAGCTCGGCGTGGTGCAGGATATGCGTGATCAGCCGCTGAAAATCATGCTGGAGGCCGGGCTTCGCCCGATGATCAATTCCGATGATCCGGCCTATTTCGGCGGCTATGTCAACGCCAATTACGCGGCGGTGATCAAGGCGCTTGATCTTGGGCCCGAAGATGTCAAAACCTTGTTGCGCAATTCTTTCAGCGGCGCTTTTCTGGACGCGGCTGAATATGGGCGGGCCTCGGCGCGTCTGGAGCGCCATCTCGCCGGTTCATAAAGTTACTCACAAGCGTCCATTCATCATTCCATGGCCGGAGAATCTCATTTAAACTCGGCAGCCACATTGCATAGCAGGTATCAGGCGGATGATCGCGAAACAGGTTCTGAGGACAAGGGGAAGCTTGTGAGCACCGCATCCGCGCGCCAGGAGGAGGCAAATCCGGGCTATCTGCTTGAGGTGCGCCATATCGTCAAGCGCTTTGGCGCGCTCAAGGCCAATGATGATGTCTCGCTGAAACTTGAAGCGGGCGACATTCACGCCCTGCTGGGCGAAAACGGCGCCGGCAAATCCACTCTGGTCAAGATCATCTACGGCGCCCTGCAACCCACATCCGGCGAGATATTCTGGAAGGGCCGGCGGGTAAGCATTCCCTCGCCCGCCGCGGCGCGCAAGCTCGGCATCGGCATGGTGTTCCAGCATTTTTCCCTGTTTGAGGCCCTGTCCGTCACCGAAAACATCGCGCTGGCCATGCCGCCCGGAGAGCCCATGGACAAGCTGGCCGCAAGGATAAGGCGGGTCTCGGGCGAATACGGCCTGCCGCTGGAACCCGGTTCGATCATTGCCGATTTATCCGTTGGCGAGCGCCAGCGCGTCGAGATTGTCCGCTGCCTCCTCTCTGATCCTGAATTGCTGATCATGGATGAGCCCACCGCCGTGCTGACGCCGCAAGAGGCGGAGCAACTCTTTGAAACCTTGCAAAAACTCGCCGCAACCGGCTGTGCGGTGCTCTACATTTCCCATCGTCTCGAAGAGGTGAAAAAAATCTGCCGCACCGCCACCATTTTGCGTCACGGCAAGGTCATCGCCAGTGTGGACCCGCAGAAAAAAAGCGTTGCCGAGCTGGCGCGGCTGATGGTCGGCGCCAATATCCACGCGGTTTCAACCCGGGCGCATGAGGATTTCGGCTCACCGCGGCTGGAGTTGAAAAACCTCACCCAGATCGCGGTCAATGCCTTTGGCGTCTCGCTGCACAATATTAACCTTAGCGTCCATGGCGGTGAAATTGTCGCCATCGCCGGTGTCGCCGGCAACGGCCAGTCGGAGCTTTTCGAGGCGCTCTCGGGCGAGCGGCTTTGCGAGAGCCCCGGCATGATCATGATTGACCATGTGGAGAGCGGCGGCAAATCCATAACCCAGCGGCGCAGATCAGGCGTCGCCATGGTGCCCGAGGAACGCCTCGGCCACGGCGCGGTGCCCGATTTCGCCCTTTCGGAAAATATCCTCCTCACCCGCCATTCCGCCGATGACGATCTGATGAATTCCGTCTTTGTCGATTACGCCCGGGCGCAGGATCTCAAAACCAGGGTTTCAAAAGACTTTGACGTGCGCAAATCGGGCCTTGACCCGGATGCCCGCTCGCTCTCGGGCGGCAATCTGCAAAAATTCATTATCGGCCGCGAACTGGACCGCAACCCGCAAATCCTGATCATCTCCCAGCCCACCTGGGGGGTGGACGCCGGCGCCGCCGCCCTGATCCGGCAGGCGCTGATTGATCTGGCCCGCAAGGGCACGGCGGTTCTGGTGATCTCCCAGGATCTGGATGAAATCTTCGAGATTGCCGACCGCATAGCTGTGATCTCGCGCGGTCATCTTTCCAAAACCTATCCCGCCGGGGGGATATCGCTGGAACAGATCGGCCTTCTCATGGCCGGGGCGCATGAGCCTGAAGCCGGGGCAAAAGAGGAAATGGCATGAGGCTGGTTCTTGAAAAACGCCCCCGGCAATCCACCGTCATGTCCGTGCTCTCGCCCTTTCTGGCGCTGACGCTCACCACCTTGACCGGCGCGCTGCTGTTTTCCCTGCGCGGATTGGAGCCGCTTGGCGCGCTGTATATCTATTTTATCGAACCTCTGGCCTCGCTGTGGTCGATCGAGGAGCTTATCGTCAAGGTTGTTCCCCTCGTTCTCATCGGCACCGGTCTGGCCATGGGCTACAAGGCCAATGTGTGGAATATCGGCGCCGAGGGGCAATTGATCATGGGCGCTCTGGCCGGCTCCCTTATTCCGGTTTATTTCCCCGCCTGGCAATCGCCGCTGGGGCTTGTTCTCATGCTTGTTCTGGGCATGGCGGGCGGTGCGCTTTACGGCGCCATCCCGGCCCTGCTGAAAAACCGCTTTGGCGTCAACGAGATATTGACCTCGCTGATGCTGGTCTATGTCGCCCAGCTTTTCCTCGACTGGCTGGTGCGCGGCCCGTGGCGCGATCCCCATGGCTATAATTTTCCCAAATCGATCACGTTTGAAGGCTGGCAATTATTGCCCACATTGGGCAACAGCCGGGTGCATCTGGGAGCGGTATTCGCCATAATCGCGGTGTTGCTGGCGGCTGTGATCATGAGCCGCACCTTGAAAGGCTTTGAAATCCGGGTGATCGGAAAATCTCCCCGCGCGGGGCTGTTTTCGGGCTTTTCCAAGGAGCGCATCGTGATGTTCAGCTTCCTGCTCACCGGCGCTCTGGCCGGGCTGGCCGGGATCAGCGAGGTGGCCGGCCCCGTGGGCCAGCTCCAGCCCAGCATCTCGCCCGGCTACGGCTTTACCGCCATCATTGTCGCCTTTCTCGGGCGGCTTAATCCTTTTGGCGTGCTGTTTGCCGGAATTTTGCTGGCGATCAGCTATCTGGGCGGCGAATCGCTGCAAATTTCCATGGGGGTCTCGGCCAGGATTACCCAGGTCTTTCAGGGCGTTTTGCTGTTTTACGTTCTGGCCTGCGACACCCTTATCCATTACCAGATAAGGCTGTTGCGGCCGCGAAAAATACTGGCGGAGGCCGCGGAGTAATCCCATGGGTGCATTTGAAGCCGTTATCCTCACCATTATCACCGCCTCGACCCCGTTGCTGCTGGCGGCCATCGGCGAGCTTGTTGTCGAGCGCTCCGGGGTCTTAAACCTTGGCGTTGAGGGCATGATGGTGATCGGCGCGGTTTGCGGTTTTGCCGCCGCCTATACGACCGGCTCGCCCTATCTCGGCATTCTGGCCGGGATCGGCGGCGGGGCGATGATCTCGTTGCTGTTTGCCTTTCTCACCCAGACCCTGATCGCCAATCAGGTCGCCACCGGTCTGGCGCTCACCCTGCTGGGGCTCGGGCTTTCCGGGCTCATCGGCGAGAATTTTGTCGGTCTGCCGGGGGTCAAGCTGGAAAGCCTTTATATTCCCTACCTCTCAGACATTCCCTTTTTCGGCAAGGTGATCTTCGGCCAGGATATTCTGGTTTATATCTCGCTCGGGCTTGTTTTCGGCGTTGCTTACGTGCTTTTCCGCACCCGGGCGGGGCTGATCATCCGCGCCATCGGCGGCAACCCCCATTCGGCCCATGCGCTGGGCTATAATGTGGTGGCGGTGCGTTATGGCTGCATTCTCTTCGGCGGCGCCTGCGCCGGGCTGGCGGGCGCCTATCTTTCACTCGCCTATACGCCGCAATGGACCGAGAACATGACCGGCGGGCGCGGCTGGATCGCCCTGGCGCTGGTGGTTTTTTCCACCTGGCGGCCCTACCGGGTGGTAGCCGGAGCCTATCTGTTTGGAACCGTGTGGATCATGGGGCTTTACTTTCAGGCCAGCGGGATCGGCATTCCGGCCCAGTTCCTCTCATCCCTGCCTTATCTGGTGACCATAATCGCCCTTGTGACCCTGTCAGGAAACCGTATGCTGGCCCAGGTCAATACCCCCGCTTCCATCGGCCAGCCCTTTGTGCCCGACCGGTGAATATCAGCCTTTCCCGGCGGATCAGCAGCTTGCCGGGGGAGGGATGCGTACCAAGCTGCACAAGATAAAAGATTTGAAAAACAGGAGAGACACATGAAAAAATGGACAGGAATCCTCGCCGCTCTGGCCCTGGGCCTTTCGGCCGGAATGGCCGGTGCGGCCGAGAAGATGAAGGTCGGCTTTATCTATATCGGCCCGGTGGGCGATCATGGCTGGACCTATCAGCACAATGAAGGCCGAAAAGCCATTGACAAGGCGCTGGGCGACAAGGTTGTCACCAGCTTTATCGAAAACGTCCCCGAGGGCCCCGACGCCGAACGGGCGATCGAACGGATGGCGCGCAAGGGCGCCAAGCTCATCTTCACCACGTCATTCGGCTATATGGAGCCGACATTAAAGGTCGCCAAACGCTTCCCCGGTGTCAAATTCGAACACGCCACCGGCTACAAGCGCGCCGCCAATGTCTCGACCTATTCGGCCCGCTTTTATGAGGGGCGCTATGTGATCGGCCAGATCGCGGCGAAAATGTCGAAATCGGGCGTTGCCGGTTATGTCGCCTCCTTCCCGATCCCGGAAGTCGTGCGCGGCATTAACGCCTTCATGCTCGGCGCACAGTCCATCAATCCCGGTTTCAAGGTCAAGGTTGTGTGGGTAAACTCGTGGTTTGATCCGGGCAAGGAAGCCGACGCCGCCAAGGTCATGATCGGGCAGGGCGCCGATATCATCACCCAGCACACCGATTCGACCGCCCCCTTGCAGATCGCCGGTGAAAAGGGCGCTTACGCCTTTGGTCAGGCCACCGATATGTACAAATTCGCCCCCAAAACCCAGCTCACCGCCATCGTTGACGACTGGAGAAATTATTACATCGCCCGCACCAAGGCGGTTCTTGATGGAACATGGAAAAGCAAGGACACTTATGACGGCATGAAAGAAGGCATGGTCGGCATGGCCAAATTCACCAATATGCCCGATGATGTCGCCAAAATGGCGCAAGAGACCATCGCCAAAATCAAGTCCGGCGCCTTCCACCCCTTCCAGGGCCCGATCACCAAGCAGGACGGCACGGTCGCGGTCAAGGCCGGCGAGATTGTCCCCTTGGGCGAGCTTCTGGGCATGAACTGGTACGTCAAGGGCGTTGACGACAAGCTGCCCAAATAGGTGTTGGTAAAACGCACAAACTCCCCCATCCGCGCCGTATCCGCGCGGATGGGCAAAAGCCCCGGCCCCGTCAGCCCCGCGCCGATGGACAAGGGCCCGGACCTCGTCATTCCCGCGCAGGCGGGAATCCAGGGCGGGATTTCAAAATCAGGCCGGGCTGCTCTGGATTCCCGCCTGCGCGGCAATGACGAAAAAAAGCCGCTCGCTTCTCTTGCCGGTGTCTCAAAAAAATGGGCCATGCTTTTGTGGCTCTCGCCGCTCCTGATCTTTTTCTTGAGTGGACCTCCACTTTCCGCCGCATCTCTCAATTCCTGCGTTGCCGGCATAAGAGCCGCCGCCGTCAAGGCCGGGGTGCGCCGCGCCGTGGTCAAAAAGGCGCTGGGGCGGGTTGCCTTTGATGAAAAGGCGGTGCGGTTCTCGCGCACCCAGCCCGAATACAAAACCCCGATCTGGGACTACATGGCGTTTCTGGTCGATGAACAACGCATCCGCGACGGCTACGCCATGATGAAAAAATATCGCAAAACCCTGCGCAAGGTTGAGCGGGTTTACGGTATTGACCGCTATATCATTACCGCGCTCTGGGGGGTGGAGAGTGACTACGGCCGCGCCCGCGGCGATTTTTATCTGCCCCATGCCCTCGCCAATGTCGCCTGCGCCGGAAGGCGGGGCAAATATTTCCGCCGTGAGCTGATCACCCTGCTCAAACTGGTCTCAAGGGGCGATATCGCCCTGGGTGATCTTTACGGCTCCTGGGCCGGGGCCTTTGGCCAGACCCAGTTCATGCCCTCAACCTATAAGCGCCTCGCGGTGGATTTTGACCGCGACGGGCGGCGCGATCTGATCAATTCGGTGCCCGACGCCCTCGCCTCAAGCGCCAACTACCTCAAAAAAGCCGGTTGGCGCAAAGGGCTGATCTGGGGCTTTGAAGTGCGCCTCCCGCGCGGCTATAAAGGCCCCTCGGGCCGCCGCCGCTATGGCGCGCTGAAAGACTGGGGCAAACGCGGCCTTACCCATGTGAGCGGCAAGAAGCTGCGCGGCAAAATGCGCGCCGGGCTGCTTTTGCCCGCAGGCCGCAGCGGCCCCGCCTTTCTGGTGACGCGCAACTTCAATGCGCTTTACACCTATAACGCCGCTGTTTCCTATGCCCTCGCCATCTCGCATCTTGCCGACCGCCTGAGGGGAAAAGGCGGCTTTGCCACCCGATGGCCAACCCGCGATCCGGGGCTCACCCGCGCCCAGCGCCTTGATCTGCAAAAGCGCCTGCTGAAAAACGGCTATGATATCGGCAAGGCCGACGGGCGCATCGGCCCTGTCACAAGGGCGGCGATTAAAAAGGCGCAAAAACGATTTGGCTTTAAACCCACGGGCCGCCCGGGAATGAAAATCTACCGGGCGCTGGGCGGGAAATAATAAATTGGAATGGCTGGGGCGCAGGGATTCGAACCCCGATATCTCGGACCAGAACCGAACGTAATGCCATTATACGACGCCCCATGATGATATGGCCTGCAAGCCGCAGCATCAAAGAAGTTCCGCGCCCTATCTAGCGCAGCTTTGCCGCCTTGAATAGTCAAAATCATCTCATTCGCGTTAAAAATGCACGCAGCCCTCCATCTCGCGCTTTCGTATTCACAACTGACCTGATAGAGTAATTGCCAACAGAACAGATTTATACGTGTGTGAGCCTTATGATGCACTCATGCGCGGTGGAGATATGAAGGTGGACGCTTCGGACGTTAAAGGAAGTGGCAAACCCGGTTCGCGGCAGGCGCAGGCGAAGGCTGGAAACTACAGGCGCTCTGAAGCGGACGGGCCGAAAAGACCTCCCGGGAAAGGCAAGAGATATCCCTGGCATTCGCGCCGCCGCAGGCGTGGTCCGGCCTATGGCGCGCTTGATCTGGGCACCAATAACTGCCGTTTGCTGGTCGCGGTGCCCGCCGGCGAGGGCTTTCGGGTCATTGACGCCTTCTCGCGCATTGTCCGTCTTGGCGAGGGGCTGGGAAGGAACGGAAAACTGAGCAAGGCCGCCATGGCGCGCACATTGGAAGCGCTTCGTGTCTGCGCCGCCAAGCTCAAACGCCACGGTGTGCGCCGCTCGCGCCTCATCGCCACCCAGGCCTGCCGGGGCGCTGGCAACAGCGCCGAGTTTTTGCAAAAAGTGCGTGAAGATACCGGGCTGGAGCTGGAAATTGTCAGTCAGGAAACCGAGGCCCATCTTGCCGTTGCCGGTTGCGCCGCCCTGCTTGATCCGGCCAGCGATCACGCGCTGGTGTTTGATGTCGGGGGGGGAAGCTCCGAGCTGATGTGGCTGCGGCTGGAAAAGAACGGCAAGAAAAGAAACATGGACGGCCATGGCAATGCCAGATCAAGCGTCTGGCCGGCGCATGAGGTCGTCGCCTGGACCTCCCTGCCGCTGGGGGTCGTCACTCTGGCGGAAAAATTCGGCGGCGTCGATGTTTGCCCGCGCAAATTTGAATCCATGATTTCCTTTGTCACCCCGCTGCTGCATGATTTTGAGGAAAAACACCGGCTCACCCGGGCCATCGCCGAGCAAAATGTGCATCTTCTGGGCACATCGGGCACCGTGACCACCATCGCCGGAATTCATCTGGAGCTTGAGCGTTATGACCGCAACCGGGTCGATGGCTGCTGGCTCAGCCGTGATGAGGGCTCGGCGGTCAGCCGCCGCCTGCTGAAGATGGACTATAACGCCCGCGCCGCCAGTCCCTGCATCGGCCGCGACCGCGCCGATCTGGTGCTTGCCGGGTGCGCCATACTCGAAGCGGTGATGCGCAAATGGCCCGCCAGACGCCTGCGCGTTGCCGACCGGGGCCTGCGCGAGGGCATTTTGACCCGGCTGATGAACGAGGACGGCCGCTTGCGCCGCAAATCCGTATCATGAGTGAAGGCAAGAAACATTCAGGGCGCGGCATAAGGGCCCTGAAAACGAGGGTGCGCACCGCAAGGGGGCGCACGACCTCTTCAACCCGCTGGCTGCAACGCCAGTTGAATGATCCTTATGTCGCCGCCGCCAGACGCGACGGCTACCGCTCGCGCGCCGCTTACAAGCTGATCGAGATTGATGAGAAATTTCATCTTCTCAAAGCCGGTCAAAGGGTGCTGGATCTGGGCGCCGCGCCGGGGGGCTGGACCCAGGTCGCGGTGAAAAAAACCCGGGCGTTGCAGGGCAGGGGGCAGGTGATCGGCGTTGATTTGAGCGAAATGGAGCCCATTGCCGGAGCCCGTCTCATGTTGCTCGATTTTCTCGACGAGGATGCGCCGGAAAAAATCCTGGCGCTTTTGGGGGGTACGCGGGTTGATCTGGTGCTGTCCGATATGGCCGCGCCTTCATGCGGCCACAAGCAGACCGATCACATGAAAATCATGGCGCTGTGCGAGGCGGCGGTTGATTTTGCCGCTGAAGTGCTCAATCCGGGCGGCGCCTTTCTGGCCAAGGTCCTGCGCGGCGGCACCGAAACCGATATGCTGCGCGCCATGAAGCAGAGTTTCAAGCTTGTGCGCCATGTCAAACCCAAAGCCAGCCGCGACGATTCAGCCGAAATGTATGTTCTGGCCACCGGTTTCAGGGGGCAGGCCGAATAATACCGATTTCGCCGCCCAAAATGATTTTGCCGCTATGCAACACCCGCAAGGGGTGTTAAGGACCAGTGTCAACCAGTGACAAAAAGAGGTTGGCGCCATGTTTGATCTTTCCCTGACATTTGATGATGTACTGCTTCGCCCCGGCGCATCGGACATCCTGCCCTCCGATGCGGATTTGCGCAGCCGGGTGACCAAAACCATTTCTCTCAACACCCCGATACTTTCCGCCGCCATGGACACGGTCACCGAGGCCAAGCTGGCGATCGCTATGGCCCAGGCGGGCGGGATCGGCGTTATTCACCGCAATATGTCCATAACCGAGCAGGCCGAGGAAGTGCGGCAGGTGAAAAAATTTGAATCCGGTATGGTGGTCAACCCGCTCACTATCGGCCCCGACGCCACCCTGGCCGATGCGCTGGCCCTGATGAAACGGCACCATTTCTCGGGCTTTCCGGTGGTTGAGAAAAACGGCAGGCTGGCGGGCATTCTGACCAACCGCGATGTGCGTTTCGCCACCAATCCGGACCAGCCGGTTTCCGAGCTGATGACGCGCGAAAATCTGGTCACCGTGGCGGAAGATTGCGGCAAGGATGAAGCCAAGCGCCTGCTGCACCAGCACCGGATCGAAAAACTCCTCGTTGTCGACGCCGATTACAAATGCATCGGCCTCATCACCGTAAAGGACATGGAAAACGCAAGGCTGCATCCTGATGCCTGCAAGGATGATCAGGGCCGCCTGCGCGCTTCGGCCGCCACCACGGTGGGCGACAAGGGCTTTGCCCGCGCCGAAGCGCTGATTGATGCCGGTATTGATCTTCTGGTGGTCGATACCGCCCATGGCCATTCCTCGCGGGTGCTCGAAACGGTTGCGCGGATCAAGAAACTTTCCAACTCGGTACAGATTCTGGCCGGTAACGTCGCCACCGGAGAGGCAACGAAGGCGCTTCTTGATGCGGGCGCAGACTCCATCAAGGTTGGCATTGGCCCCGGCTCCATCTGCACCACCCGCATTGTTGCCGGTGTCGGCGTACCGCAGCTTTCCGCCATCATGGAATGTGTTGATGTGGCGAGAAAGGCGGGGATTCCCATTGTTGCCGATGGCGGCATAAAGTTTTCCGGCGATCTGGCCAAGGCCATTGCGGCAGGTTCCGATTGCGTCATGATCGGCTCGCTCTTTGCCGGCACCGATGAGAGCCCCGGCGAGGTATTCCTCTATAAGGGCCGTTCTTATAAATCCTATCGCGGCATGGGTTCGGTCGGCGCCATGGCCAGAGGCTCGGCGGACCGCTATTTCCAGCAGGACATCAAGGAAAGCTATAAACTGGTGCCCGAAGGCATTGAAGGTCAGGTGCCCTATAAAGGCCCGCTGGAATCTGTGCTGCACCAGCTCGTCGGCGGGCTGCGCGCCGCCATGGGCTATACCGGCTCCCCCGGCATCGCGGAATTTCAACAACGCGCCACCTTCACCCGCATCTCGAACGCCTCCTTGCGTGAGAGCCACGCCCATGACGTCACCATCACCCGCGAATCGCCCAACTATCCCGGCGGCTCATAAGGCTCAAGGCTCCGGCCGGCCCGAATCCAAAGACAGGACCACCCCATGCAACAAGGCGCGCGGCTTTCCGCCGCAATGGAAATACTGGCCGATATGGCGGCGCATCACCGCCCCGCCGCCGTAGCCTTGCGCGACTGGGGCCGCGGCCACCGCTTTGCCGGCTCACGCGACCGTGCCGCCATCGGCAATCTGGTCTATGATGCGCTGCGCCACAAGGCATCCCTCGCCTGGCGCATGGGCGGCGATGCCCCCCGCGCCCTCATTCTGGGCGCGCTGCGCTTCATCTGGAATGCGGATATGGACGAGATAAGCGCCCTTTGCGACGGCTCGAAATTTGCCCCAGAGCCCTTGAGTGACAAGGAGAGGCAGGCGCTCGGATCCGATAATCTGGCCAAAGCCCCTGATCATATACGCGGCGATTACCCGCAATGGCTCCACGCTTCCTTTGTGCGCGTCTTTGGAGCAAGTGCCGTTGCCGAAGGCATGGCCCTTGCCGCCCGCGCCCCGCTCGATATCCGGGTCAATGCGCTCAAGGCCGACCGGGCAAAGCTCAAAAAGGCACTGGCGCGCATGGCGGCGCAGGAAACGCCGTTCTCGCCCCTTGGCCTGCGCATCGCGCCGCCCGCCGCAAGTTTGAAAAAACCCGATGCCCGTCTGCCCCATATCGAATCCGAGGCCGCCCATGGCAAGGGCTGGTTCGAGGTGCAGGATGAAGCCTCGCAGCTCGCCGCCCTTTTCACCGGGGCGCAGCCGGGCATGCAGATTGCCGATATCTGCGCCGGGGCAGGCGGCAAAACCCTCGCCCTGGCCGCATTGATGCAGAATAAAGGCCAAATCCACGCCTGGGACAGCGACAAACACCGCCTGCGCCCCATCTGGGAGCGCCTCAAACGCGCCGGGGCGCGCAATGTGCAGGTATTGCCGGGCGCTGACACCGGGGCATTAAAACCGCTGGCGAGCAAAATGGATGTCGTACTCGCCGATGCGCCGTGCACCGGCACCGGCTCCTGGCGGCGCAAACCCGACGCCAAATGGCGTTTGAGTAATGAGATGCTGCAAACCCGGCTGGATGAACAGCGCGAAGTGCTCAAAACCGCCAAAGCCCTTGTCAAACCCGGCGGCAGGCTGGTCTATGTCACCTGCTCCCTCTTGCCGGAGGAAAACATGGACCAGATCGACCGGTTTTTAGGCGAAAATCCCGATTTTGCCCCGTATGAGCTGGAGAGCCTGTGGAAAAAGCAGCTCCCGGACACCCCGCCGCCCTTTGCCGATGCGAAAACAAAAGCCGCGCTATTGCTAAGTCCGGCGCGCCATAATACAGATGGCTTCTTCATTGCCGCCCTGCGAAAAAAAGGTAGTCAGTAGTGAAAAACGACTCGCCTGTCCCGTCATTCCTGCGAAGGCAGGAATCCAAACCGGATGATCCGCAAACGATGATGGTCTTTTTTGGATTCCTGCCTCCGCAGGAATGACGGGGGGTTTAATTTTTAGTTGAAGCGTTGCACAACGCAAAGGCCCAACCCAGAAACAAGACAGCTTCTCATGACCAACAACATTCTGATTATCGATTTTGGCTCCCAGGTGACCCAGCTTATCGCAAGACGGGTGCGTGAATCCGGTGTCTATTGCGAGGTGATCCCCTTCAACAAGGCGCAGGATTCGTTTGAGACCTTCGCCCCCAAAGGCGTCATTCTCTCCGGCGGCCCCGCCAGCGTCACCTATACCGACACGCCGCGCGCCCCGGACTGGGTGTTTGAGGCGGGCATCCCGGTGCTCGGCATCTGTTACGGCGAGCAGACCATGTGCGCCCAGCTTGGCGGCCGGGTTGAAGAATCGAAAAGCCGCGAATTTGGCCGCGCCGAGATCGAGATTGTGCGCGAGAGCGCCCTGTTTGAGGGCGTATGGGCCCGCGGCGATGTTGATCGGGTCTGGATGAGCCACGGCGACAAGATCAGCCATATTCCGCATGGCTTTCACGCCATTGCTCTTAATGAGAGCGCCCCTTTCGCCATTATCGCCGATGAGACGCGCCGTTTCTACGGTGTGCAGTTTCACCCCGAAGTGGTCCATACCCCGCGCGGCCGCGATCTGCTGCACAACTTTACCCATAAAATCTGCGGCTGCACCGGCGACTGGACCATGGCCGCCTTCCGCGAGAACGAGATTGCCAAAATCCGCAAACAGGTCGGCAAGGGGCGGGTGATCTGCGGCCTTTCGGGCGGCGTTGATTCGTCAGTTGTCGCGGTGCTGCTGCATGAGGCGATCGGCAAACAGCTCACCTGCGTATTTGTCGATACCGGCCTGATGCGCGCCGGTGAGGCGGATGAAGTCGTCACCATGTTCCGCGATCACTACAACATCCCGCTGGTTGCCGTCGATGCGGGCGAGCGCTTCCTGAGCAAGCTTGAAGGTGTTGCCGAACCGGAAAAAAAGCGCAAGATCATCGGCGCCGAATTTATTGATGTCTTTGACGAAGAAGCCAGAAAAATCGGCGGCGCGGATTTTCTGGCGCAGGGGACCTTGTACCCCGATGTGATCGAAAGCGTCTCCTTCATCGGCGGGCCTCCCGTGACCATCAAATCGCACCACAATGTCGGCGGTCTGCCGGCGCGCATGAATATGGAGCTGGTGGAACCCTTGCGCGAGCTGTTCAAGGATGAAGTGCGCGCCCTTGGCCGCGAGCTTGGCCTGCCGCCCCATTTTGTCGGGCGTCATCCCTTTCCCGGCCCCGGCCTCGCCATCCGCATGCCCGGCGCGGTCACTCGTGAAAAGGCGCAAATCCTGCGCAAGGCCGACGCCATTTATCTGGAAGAAATTCGCAAAGCCGGGCTTTACGATAAAATCTGGCAGGCTTTCGCCGTACTGCTCCCCGTGCGCACTGTGGGGGTGATGGGCGATGCGCGCACTTATGACCATGTCTGCGCCTTGCGGGCGGTGAACTCCACCGACGGCATGACGGCGGATTATTTCCCCTTCCCGCACGACTTTCTCGGCCGCGTTTCCACCCGCATCATCAATGAAGTGCAGGGCATCAACCGGGTAGTCTTCGATATCACCTCAAAACCGCCCGGAACCATCGAGTGGGAATAATTGCCTCTTGCGAGTCGGTGTCTTACGCCATGAGTCAGTTGAGAACCGGATTGCCTTGCGAGTCAGCGTATTACACGGGTGCTCTGTTTTACGCCGCCGGATATTTTTGCTCGCGCCAGATGACATAGAGCCCTGAAATCACGATAATCAAAATCCCGCACCATTTCAGCAAATCGGGAAACTCGCCGAATATCAGATAGCCGAGTATCGTGGCGGCAACAATTTCCAGATAGTGAAACGGCGCCAGCAGCGAGGCCGGGGCGGCTTTAAAGGCATAAACGATCATCAGATGGCTTGCGGTGCCAATCAGACCGACCGCGAGTAAGAGCCCCCATTCCCCGCCCGTGGGCCAGACCAGGGAGAGCAGCGGCATCTGCCCCGCGGTTGAGAGCAGCATAACCACGCCCAAAAAGAGGAAACCGGAAACACCGGCGCTAAATTGCATGGTGAGAGGATGCTCATCCCGCGCCATTTTACTGGTCAGAATAAGATAGCTGGCAAAAATGCCGGCGGTCAGCAGCGGCAGCAGGGCGACAACGCCAAATTCATCAAAGCTGGGGCGGATAACAATAAGCGCCCCGGCAAGGCCAACAGCCACTGCCGCATAACGGCGCGGGCCGACATGCTCTTTAAGAAAGATCGCCGAGAGAACCGTAAGGATCAGCGGCTCGACAAAAAAAATCGCGATCGCATCCGCCAGCGGCATCCATTTCAGAGCGGTGAAAAAACTGGTCACGGCGCTGGCGACCAGAACACCGCGCAAGAGGCTTAAGGGAATATTCTTTGGCCGCAGCCCCTTCAGGCCAAGAAGCAAAATCACAAAGGGAATGAGTAAAACCGCCTGAAGGCCAAAGCGGGTCATGGAAACCTGCGCCCCGGAGATATGGCTGGACAAAATCTTGGCCAGCACATCCATGCCCGGAGCCAGAAACATGGCCGCGACCATCAAGCCTATGCCGGCGCTCCGGCCCGGAGCGGCAGAGCGATCTCGTGAGCGCAGGCGCTTGGCGGCGCGTTTTGACCAGGCAAGAGGCATTCGACGCTGGTACGCCAGAACACCCCGCCCGGCAAGAATTTTCTCAAAGCTCGCGGGAGGGCTACACGCAGCCGCGCGGTTTGGGCAGGCCGCCATATTTGGTGATCGGTTTCATCGGCCCGGTGAGCCACAAATCGAAAACATCTTTTTTCTTGGCGCCGATATGTTTCAGGAAAATGCGGATCGGCGGCACGCTCTGGGTCTCTTCATAATAGGCCCGCGCCTGCATGATCTGTTCCCATTTCTCGTCAGTCAGATCAATGCCGTCAATCTCGGCCATGGCGCGGCCCACTTCCGGGGTCCAGTCATCCATGGACAGCAAATAGCCGTCGCCGTCACGTTCAGGAATTTCAACGCTCATTTTACCCTCTTTATA
>CAZIVB010000023.1:0-18573 GCA_964542565.1 uncultured Hyphomicrobiales bacterium
TTAGAAGTCCGCTGCTCTATCCAGCTGAGCTACGGGACCGGAGTGGAAGGCTACAGCTTACTACCCTTATCGGAGCCGGAGTTCAAATAAATATGTGGAGACCCGCGGCAAAGGTTATGGACCGCGGGATTGACCTGATGCCTGTTGCGTTAAATCGACGCCGGATCAGATCAGACGCGCCGCGAATTAATGCGTCCAGCGGATGAGCCGGTTTGTTTTAAAATTATCGGCATAGGCTTTGGGCTTTCGGGCGCGTTTGTGAGGCTTGCTCACCGTACAGGCAATATCCCGGGCCTTGACATAGGCGAGCGCTTGTTCTTTTGTCGCGAACTTCAGGCGAATCTGCGATTTCGGATCCCCCGATGAGGTCCAGCCCATGAGCGGGTCCAGCTTGCGCGGCTTGACCGGCGCGTATTCAAGGATCCAGTTTCTGGTGCGGGCCTCACCGGACTGCATGGCCGATTTGGCGGGCTGATAAATTCTGGCGCTCATATCCTCATCTCCCAGGGTCTTGCCCATCACAGCGTCGATCAGATTAATCTATAGCATTGAATAATGGTCGGGGCAGCAAGATTCGAACTTGCGACCCCCTGCTCCCAAAGCAGGTGCGCTACCAGACTGCGCCATGCCCCGATCAATAGACGAATGCCTCACCGGTGTGGATTTTGCGTATGAGCCGAAAAAGCCAGATCCGGAAAAACTGTATACCCCATGGATAGCAAAAAGTCTCACGGTTTTCTTTCCGTCCCGCCATCCTTGCCGTTTTTAGTGAACAGGCGGTGCCGGACCAGATCGCCGCGCCGGATCCCCAAACGCGCCGCAAGCCCGCCATTGACCTCCAGAACCGCCAGAACCCGCGCCCCGGATTCAATGACATCCAGTGATAACGGTTTGGTATTGCTGACAATTTTGAGTATCCGGCCGGTTTTATCGATAAACATCATATCCAGTGGCAAAAAGGTGTTCTTCATCCACATCATAATGAGCTGCTCGCGTTCAAAGTCAAACAGCATACCCTCATTCACCGCCATGTTTTTACGGTACATGAGCCCCACCGCCCGGGCTTCGGAACTTTGCGCCACCTCGACCCTGAACGAAACCGGCCCCGAAGCGGTGAGAATATCCAGTATTTCAAATTTTGCCGTGGCGATCGAAGCGGCGTTTGAAGATGCGGCAGGCAGGACCGCGCCCAAAGCCAACAGCAAAACCGCAAGGGCAAACCCTGCCCGGAGGACGAACTTATCCGCTGCCCTGACTAAAACCCCCGCCCCCGCCGCAGCGGGATGCCGGTTAATGCGACGAAGGGATCGGATCGGGGACATCTTCCAACTGGATTTCTGTTGCCTGCAGACCTTTGGGCCCCTCGCCATAACGGACCATGACGCGCTGGTCCGTATGCAAAACGCCAATGCCGAACTGCCGCAAAGTTTCAATATGGACAAAAATATCGGGCTCGTCCTCGCCTTTGGATACAAAACCATACCCCTTGGTGCGGTTAAACCACTTCACCACGGCGCGCTCCAGCCCGCCGCTCGGCTCCACCGGAGCGTACACGCCCGAGGGCCGCTCGGCCGGCCGGACGCTGGTGGAAAGGTCCATCTCAAGCACCCGGAACACCTGCAGCCCGCTGGAACGCTGAATCACCTCGCAAACAATGCGGGCGCCTTCATAGGTGCGGTCAAACCCGTCGCGCTTCAGGCAGCTGACATGCAGCAGGACATCGGGAAGGCCAATATCGGGAACAACAAACCCGAACCCTTTCGTGCTGTCGAACCACTTCACCGAGCCGCTGATCTTGAAGACTTCAACCGTCGAACCCTCAGCGTCCGCGTGATCACTTCTACCGGCAATGCCCCTGATAACCGACGGCACTTCTATCCCCTCAATCTAAGTTCCAGCCCCGAAAAACCTGCGTCAAAACGGATTACGAATCGATTATATCACCCAAATGCCTCTCACAACATGCACATTTTAACTTTTTATCAGGATTTGCCCGGCGCGCCTATCAACACCGCGTGTTCCAGTTTTGTCGAACCGGGCTCTGCTGTCAAATATTGGTTAAAACAGTAACTAAAATTTACATCCTGAAATTAACTAAAAAGTAACCTTTTCCTTCCTCCCCCCTCCCTCCCCAGCCTACAATCGTGCATCACCTGCGCGAAATTTGCCGCGCCGCGCGGGCAATTGATACGAGATCCGGAGCTTTTCGTCCGGATTGGATTTGCAGAGCGGATTAAAGGAATTTGAGCATTATGTCATTGCATGAACCCCCAGTGAAAAAAACACCGAAGCCCCCGCATCTTTATCTCGTGAGCGGGGTATTCGCCCTGTTCGCTATTGCCGCCCTTGTTGTCGGCGCCGGCACCTCGCTTGTCGCCATTTCAAGCCCGGCGGCCGCCTGCGGCAGCGGTTGCGGCGATAACGGCGGTTATGATGATAACGGCGATGATGGTAACGATAGCGGCGATTGCGGTGGCGGCTGCACAGATGACGGCAACACTGACGATCATGATCACGGCGATTATGGCGATGATGGCAATACCGGTGACGGCGATTGTGGCGGCTGTGGGGATGAAGGCGGCGACAATGACGGGAATGACGGTAATGATGGTAATGATGCTGACCCGGCAGTCGGTAATGCCAATCCGGTCTCCGGCGACCCCGGGGAACCCTGGTGGGAACGCGGTCATAGCGCAGCCATGAATTCAAACCGTTCCGGCACCGCCCGTCCGACGCTTTTCGGCCTGAAAAAAACGATCACGAAAGAGCGCGTGATCTATGTCCAGCCGCGCCCGCGCATTGTCCACGTGCAGCCGCGCCAGCGCGTAATCTATGTCCAGCCGCGCCGCGCCCGCATCATCCGCCCGCGCATCGTGCGTCAGGCCAGACCGGTTTACAGAACCCGCCTGGCAACCCGGGGGGCGCGCTATCCGGCCGTGATCTACACCGCCCCGGCCGTGCGCTACGCCGCGCCGGTGCAACGCCGGGTTATCTACTCAGCGGGCGTTGAAGCCTACGCCGCCCGCGGACGCGTCGGCGTAGAGACGCGGCGCGTGGTGCGCTCGGCGCGCGGACGGGTTGTTGTGCGCTCGGTTTCCGCCTATGCCCAGGGGCGTCATGCCCGGGTCCGCATCGGCGGGCGCGGTGTCTCGCGCCCGGGCACACGGATATACGGCGCCATGGAGCGCCGCGGCTATGCTTCTGAAAGCTATATTTACGCCGATGACTCTGGCGCTGATGTCGTAACCGTCGGCAATGGCAGATACAACGCCATGATGAGAGGCAGCTACCGGTAAGAACCGCAACTACAAACAGCACTCAGCCGGGGCCTTGAGCCCCGGTTTTGTTGTTTTCAAGCTCGCATGATCAGATGCGCGCGGCATGAACCACATAGCGCAAGGGGCCGCGTGTATTGGCGTTAAACGGCCAGCAGGTCACAAGCGCCAGATTATACCCCGGCGCCGAAGGCTCGATCCCCGAGGCGTCGGCGTCAACAACTTCAAAGCCCGAGACCCTGAAGCGGTAACGCGAGCCGTCGGCATTGGTGACGCGAAGCTCATCGCCCGCTTTTACATCTTTCAAAAAGGCAAAATGCGTGTCCCTGTGGGCGGCAATCACCGAGGTGCCGCGCCGCCCCGGCATCGGCGTGAAAGAGACATGCCCCGGCCCAAAGGCCATCGCCTCGCCGCTTGCTCCCATCAGAACAATGGCGCTTTGCTTCAGGCGCGGCGCTTCGATACGCGCCACCGGCCAGGTATCGGCCCAGGGCCAGGCCTTGGGGGCGCGCTCGCCCGCCATCGCCCTTGACCAGGCGCGCTCAAGCAAAACCTGCGCGGCCCCGGCCTTGAGCTTGATATAAACCCCCTGGGCAATCTGGCTGAGACCGAAAAGCAGCGCGGCGGCGATAACCACCGCGCCGATACGCTCGGGCCAGCTCATGCGCCGCAGCCGCGAACCGCTACGGGTTACAAAAACGGAAACCCTCATCGCGCCGGTCCGATATCAGGCGCAAAAACCTGCCCCAGATGACGCCAGAACACCAGAACCATGCCAAAAGCAAAGGCAAAGAAAATCAGCATCAGGCCCATGATGATCTTGCGATCGGCAAGCGTGGCCCCGGCGGGAAGCGCCATGCCCCTTGTCTTCATTTTCACCGGATATTCCCCGCTGGTGCTGGCATTGATCAGCGCGGCGGATTTTTCATAAGCGCGCATATCCGTGTCCTCCAGCGGCGCAATATCCGGGCCGAACACCTTGTCGAAATTCCACCCCCTGGGAAGATTGAGCGGCACATCCGTGCTCACAAGCCCGGCGCCCTCAGGGCGGCTCGGGGTCACGTCAACCGCCACAAGCGAAGTCATGCGGCTCACCAGCCCGTAATCGAGCGCCACCTGCAACACCATGGCGTCATGCGCCTTCCAGTCCCGGATCTGATAACGGATGCCCTCAAGCGCCATGATCTTGCGCCGCGCCCATAATTTGGCAACCCCTGCCCCTTCGCGCGCCGCACCAACCCTCAAAGCCATCGACCATGGCTTGCCGTCAAATCTGCCGCTCAGTTTGATATCACCATCGGGGTTTTGCAAACGCGCCGTCAGCACAATCGGCTCGCCCAGATAAAGATCAGGCAACGGGTTGGGCCAGCTTTCCGGGTCCGCCTGTTGCGGAAACGAAACCTTCAGATCGGTCATGGCCGGATTTTCCAGCTTGCGCGCCAGGACTTCCATCCGCGCCTTGACCTGGGAGCTTTGCCCGATATGGGTAAAGGCGCCGCGGCCATAAGTCGCCGCCCTTGTCATGAAAAAGCTGTTGGGGGCCGAACCGATGCCGACGGTAAAGATGCGCGAGCGGCCGCGGCCGCGCTGGATTTCAGCAAAAAGCTGCGCCTCATTGCCGATCGCCCCGTCGGTGAGGAATATCACCTGCCGCAGACGGCTGTCATCCTGCGGGTGTGCATCCGCAAGCGCCGCCTTGAGCGCCGGCAGCATTTCGGTGCCGCCATTGGCCTCAAGCGCCGCTACAAAGCCCTTCGCCATGGCGATATTGCTGGCATTGGCCGGGACCGGAAGCTTGAACAAAAGGTCCATGGTGTCGTCAAAGCGGATGACATTGAAGCTATCGCGCGGTTTCAGCCGCCCGAGGGCGAATAAAAGCCCCGCTTTGGCCTGCCGCATGGATTCGCCCGACATGGAGCCTGAATTGTCGATCACGAAGATCACCTCGCGCGGTTTGACACGCGCCTTGCCGCTCAGCGCCGGCGGGTTGATCATCGCCAGCAGATAGGTTTTTCCATCCCGGATTTCCTTGAACAGGCTGGCCTTCGGGCTCGCCTCCGGCTTTGGCGTCCAGATCAGTTCAAAATCCCGGTCGGCCCAGACCTCGCCCTCGGCCAGCGCGACCAGCACGCCGCCGCCATTGTCTTTGACCGCAATGCCGTGATGCGGGCTTGAGATTTTGCCGATAGCAAATCCCGGATCAAGCGAAATGCTCAGGCTCACCGGATTGCGTTTGCCGTTTTCAGGCGCTTGCACCGGCGGCGACACCCGGGCGGCATCGGGCACCGGATCGCTCACCCTGAAAGTGGTGCGGCCCGGCTCGCCGCTGACCATATGAACGACCGGTTTGGGCAGATAACGCGGCGCGGCCACCAGCGGCACCCGCAGCGAATAGGCGCCATTATCAAGTTTCACCTCATGCTGATACTCAAGCTGGATAACGACCGTCTCGCCGGGGCCGATATTGGCCACCGAATTGGTAAACATATTGGGCCGTTCCTGCTCAACCAGCGCCGCCTTTTTGCCCTCGGCTTTAGCCTTTTCATAGATCGCCTTGGCTTCCTTGCGCTCCTTGATTTCCCCTTCGATAAAGCGTTTGCCGATCATCATCCGCAAGCGGTCAACGGCGGCGTTCTGCGGCAGGGGAAAGACATATTTGCCCTCAACCCAGCCTTTGGACGGGTTTTTAAATCGCTGGGTGAGAATGGCGCGGGCGATAACGCCGGTGACCCTGATCTCAATATCCGCCGCCACAAGCGGCGCTTCGATGTATTTTCCCGGCTCCTTGGAGCGCAAGAGAAGAGCGCCGAAATTAACCTGCGAGAGTTGGACAAGGCGCTCCCCGGCAACCTGCGGCCTGGCCACGGCGATACTGGAGACCAGGAACAGCGAGGCCATAAAGACGCCAACCAGAAGCAAAACGAGGCTGAACTCCCGCCGCATCAGCCACCTCACGGCCCCGAGCCCTGGAATACCCCCCTGAAATCCACCCCGTTTCCCGTTTTCCGGCATATCAATAATCCTCATCGCATGTACTCTGGCTGTTACTGCATTAATACTGACAGAGCATTGGGGCGCGATTATTACGAGAATGTGACCCTCACCTGCTGATTATATGGCTAAAATATGGCGCATACCGCCAGAGACCGCGGCCGCCGATGAAACAGCACAACAACAAGTTTTAGCCCGGACCGTATAATTACTATTTTTTATTATAATTACTACAATATACACATACGTAAAACTACATACCCATAAAGTACAATAGTATTTGTTGACAATAATCAAGGTGTTTTTCAATCCGGACACGCACAGTTGAAGCCGTGGGATTTTGTCTGCCGCGCTCACAAAAAATCAACAAGAACATAATGGGCCAACAGAACGGTGTCCCGCGAGAGGGCGCTGACAGTGCGTTCCGTCAGGCTTGCAGCTGCCCTCGCAGAAGAACTCGCCGGAAACGGGAATTATCCCGTTTCGCAAGAGAGTTTCACGAGGAAGGGTAAGAGCCATGTTCAAGATACGATATTTCGCAATGGCTTTCGCTTTTGCGGCCGCATCCCTGGTTTCCACGGGTCAGGCTGCCGCACAGGAGAAAGTCCTGTTCAAGACCAAGATCGAGCACAAGGACAACTCGTGCATCGAATGCCATGTCAGTGAAACGCCTGGAATTGTGCGCCAGCACATGACGAGCAAAATGGGCAATCCGACCAATGCCGCCGATTATGTCGGCTGCAATGACTGCCATGGCGATCTGCACAATGAATCGGATGATTTCAAGCTGGCCGAAATGCCGACCCCCAAGACCTGCATCAAATGTCACAAGGATCAGGTGCAGCAATTCAAGGCCGGCAAACATAATCTGGCCTGGTACGGCATGAAAACACAGGCTGCCTGGCACCATCAGCCCGCCTCCATCGTCAAGCAGGGCTATCGCGGCTGCTCCGGCTGTCACAAGCTGGGCGAAAAGGGCCTTCTGGGCATCAAGGAAGGCAATCCCGGAGCCTTGAAGAGCGATGGCGGCAAGGAAGCGGCCGAGTACCGCTACGGCAACGCCCAGTGCGACGCCTGCCATACCCGCCACAACTTCTCCAAGGCCGAAGCGCAAAACCCGCGCGCCTGCTCCAACTGCCATATGGGCTTTGATCATCCGCAATGGGAAATGTGGATTTCCTCCAAGCACGGCATCGGCTATCTGAGCAATGAGGGCCCCGGCCATGGCGGCTATCCCAAATGCCAGACCTGCCATATGAACGGCGGCAATCATGAAGTGCGCACACCGTGGGGATTCCTTGGCCTGCGTATTCCGACCAAGAAGAATGTCCTGGCGCTTATCGATGTCGCCCCGGCGCTGAAAGAGCCGCTGACCAAACTGGCCGCGGTGCTGCCCACGGGCAAATACATCGATCTTGACGATGATCCGCAATGGGTCTTTGACCGCGCCATCATCCTTCAGGCGGCCGGCATACTCGACGCCTCCTTGCAACCCACCCAGCGCTTTGTCGATGCGGTGGTTCAGGCCGAGGTCGCCCGGGCGCCCGAAGCCTTCAACAAGGCCCGCAAACGCATGAAGAGCATTTGCTCCAACTGCCACAGCAAATCCTATGTCAACGACTTCTTCATGAACTCCGACGATGTCCTCAAGCGCGTCGATCATGTCTTCGCCAAGGGCGTTCAGGTCGTGCAGGGGCTTTACAAGGACGGCATCTTGCAAAAACCCGAAGGCTGGGAATACGGCCCCGACCTGCTGATGTATTACGACACCAAGACAGCGATCGAACAGGAATTGTTCATGATCGTGCTCGAATACAAACAGCGGGCCTTCCAGGGCGCTTTCCACGCCTCCAATGATTATATGCACTGGTATGGCTGGGCGCCGCTCAACCGCGCCGTGAATGAAATCATCGAGGAAGGCAAGAAGCTGCGCTTTGAGCATGCCGCCAAGGCAAAACTCGGGCTGAAATAGACCCCGGCGCAGTTTTGAACAATACGGCGGGAGCGGAGAAATCCGCTCCCGTGTTTCTCTTCACACCTGCTCGTTAAGATATGAAGGAACTCCCCATGCGCAACATCCGGCTGGCAAGCTGCTTTTTTCTGGCCCTTGCGGCATTTACCCTGCACCCGGCATCATCCCGCGCTGCCGAAGAAGGTATTTTCGCCCAAATCCACACCAGCAAGGGGCTCATTACCGCAAAACTGTTTTACAAACGCGCCCCCATGACGGTGATGAATTTCGTCGGGCTGGCGGAAGGCACCATAAGCTGGCGCGCATCCCAAAACGAAAAGGCAGCCAAACGGCCGCTTTACAAGGGGCTCATTTTCCATTCGGTAAAAGATTTCATGATCCAGACCGGCGACCCCACCGGCACCGGCAAGGGCGGACCCGGCTTTTTGTTCGATGATGAGTTTCACCCCGAACTGACCCACGCCAAAGCCGGCACCTTGTCCATGGCCACCAGAGGCCGCAACACCAACGGCTCCCAGTTCATCATCACCACCAAACCTGCCCCCTGGCTCGATTACCGCAATCCGGTATTCGGCAAGGTGATCGCGGGGCTGGATGTCGCCAGAAAAATTGTTCAGGGCGACAAGCTCGAGAAAATCACTATTATCCGCAAGGGCAAGGATGCAAAAGCCTTCAACCCGGTCCACGCCCATGTGCTGGCGGACGAGGTCAGGGCCAAACTGCGCCAGGCGGCGAAAAAAACCATCCCCCAAGCCACAGCCCCCATTGATCCGGCCCGGGTTCCCGCCAGTGGACAAGCTCTTGTCTCTCCGGGTGATTTTGATTTTCTCGTGATCGCCCACACCCAGATGAAAGTCGCCGCAAAGCTGGGCCGGGTGTTTTATTACGACCGGAAGGGCGCCTTGGAAGTGGCGAAAAAACTGGTCCGTCTGGCGCGCGGCAAAGGCGCGGATTTTACCACCCTGACCGCCCGTTTCTCCGATATGAAACGCGACACCACCTCGCGCGGCGTCAAGGACTCGCCCTTCGCCCCGGCGGCATTAAAACCCATATTCCGCCTGAAACCCGGCCAGATCAGCGACCCGGTCGATCTGCCCACCGGCATCTACATCTTCCGGCGGCTGGAGCCAAAGGGATAGAGCGCTTCCGGAAAAGTGAAAGAGCGGTTTTCCGACAAGAAGCGCGGCAAAATAAAAAATTAGAGCCAGGTTTTGATTGAAACAAAACCTGGCTCTAGCGGCGCGCCAGATAAGGCACAAGGAATGTCAACACCGCGCCGGTAATCACCCCGGCCGCGGCAACCGCGAGGACATGCCCCCAGCTTTCCGGCCTGACAGTGCCGCAATAGACAATCACCGTGAATAGCGGAATATCAAGAAAATGCACAAAACGGTTGAGCAGGCTGCGTGATTTTTCACGCAAATCCTCGCTCAGAACCTGTTTGTGCGCCAGCGCATCTTCACAGTGTCGCAGGGCTTTGCGAAACTGGAAGCGCGTTAATGTGTTCCCCTCCACAAACTCAAACAGGAACAACCCCCACATACCCACAACCCAGGGCTCGGTGAAAAAACCCAGTTCCAGTTCAAGGATGAGGAAAAAACCCGTCACCCCCACCAGCAATGCGCCCGGAATGGCAAGAGCGTCGTAGAAAATCGCGGTATAACGCGAAGCCTCGGCAAATACCTGTATCTGGGAAGTCCGGTAAGCCCGCAATTCAGATATAAAAACCGCCAGCAATCCCCCTCCCAGCAGAATAAACCCCAGGATATGGGCGAATTTTAACAGTGGATAATACGCCATCACGCGCTCCTCATCGCCCCGTTTTGCCAAGGCGCGGCCTGAAAACCGCAACCAGCACCGCCGCGATACACAGCACGATATTGATCGCGCCAAACACCGCTTCTCGTCCCTCCGGCGCTATCAAATCCCCCAGCTTTGCATTTCCCGCCGCCAGTTCAGCAGTCGCTTTGAGAATTTCCTGCCCCGCCGGCACAAGGATGAAAACGGCATTGAGCAGGATCAGAGCCCCAATGGCCAGATGCACTTTCACCCATCGCATCTTGAGCAATTGCGGTTTTCGCAGGAAAACCATCCCTGCGCCCGTGAGGATAACCAGTGCAAGGTCGGGAACAGTCAATACCCAGGTGGTAACATCACTCACCTGCCGGATAACGAGCTGGCTTTGCACGCCAGAATGTGCACTTTCCGCCAATCCTGCAACGGCATGACCAAGAATGCTGCCAAAGAACAGGGCAAAGCCAACCAGATGCGCGGCTTTCAGGAATTTGGGCATAATCCGTCTCCGTTTTTTTACATAGCTTACTATGTATTTATAGCGCTTGAATAGCGTGCTATGCAAGAGGTATATTCCGGAGATGAAATTCAACAAATCAGAATCGGCCGGATATCTCGCCAACCACATGGCGCGGCTCTTCGCCCGCAGGCTGCACCAACGCATAGCGCCGCTGGGGCTGGCTCCGGCTCAATTCATGACCCTGCTTGAGCTTTGGGCGCAAGACGGCCTGACGCAAAGAGAACTGGTCGAGCGCCTTGATATCGAACAGGCAACCATGGCGAACACCCTTGCCAGAATGGAACGCGATGGCCTGATCAGGCGCAAGCCCCACCCGAGGGATGGCAGGGCGCAATCCATCTTGCTCACCCGAAAAGCAATAAATCTGAAAGCGCAAGCAACGGCGGCCGCGGCGGCGCAAAACCGGCAGGCGCTGGCCGGATTGTCAGACGAAGAAAGCAAATTATTCTTGCAGTATATGAAGACTGTCATCGGGAGATTAAAATCTCCCGCAGAATAATCACCCCCGCAAAAACGGGTTCGTCCGCCGTTCTTCGCCCAATGTGCCCGTGGGGCCATGGCCGGGGATGAAGGTGACGTCATCGCCGAGCGGGAACAGTTTGTTCCTGATCGAGGCGATCAGCGCCGTGTGATCGCCGCGCGGAAAATCCGTGCGGCCGATGGAGCCGCGGAACAAGACATCGCCCACCTGAACAAGCTTTGACGGCTCATGATGGAATACGACATGACCCGGCGTGTGGCCCGGCGTGTGCAGCACATCGAGGACAAGCTCGCCAAGCTCAACCTTGTCGCCGTCTTCCAGCCACTCATCCGGCGTGACATTGCGCCCGCCTGCAAGGCCGTATTCAAGCTCGGCCTTTTCAATCCCCGCCAGCCAGAAGGCGTCTTCTTTTTGCGGCCCGATGATCGGCACGTCAAGAATGCCGCTCAGCTCCAGCGCCCCGCCTGCATGGTCAAAATGCCCGTGGGTGAGCAGGATTTTTTCCGCCGTTACGCCCTGTTCGTTAAGCGCCTGCAAAATAAGCGGCACATCGCCGCCCGGATCAATCACGGCGGCCTGCTGGCTCGCCGTGCACCAGAATATCGTGCAGTTTTGTTCCAGAGGCGTAACCGGCACGATCACGGCGCCAAGAGGAGAATCAGTAGTGCTCATGGACCCAGGATAGCCGTGCCGGTTCAAACGGGACAGTAAAAAACGCAATTTCAAGAAAACTGGTTTTCTAGAATTTTACCTCCAGGGAAAATTCACCATATCCGGCCCGTTTCCCCCCCCTCTTGCGAACGAACCCACCGCTTAAATTACCGGCAAAGCGGCCGAATTCGGCCCGCATGAAGCTTCCCGCCCGGCGTTCCTTATAGCCCCTGGTGCCAAAAGCGCCCAGTTCGGGCCCAAGCGAGATACTCCTGAGCACCCGCCATCCAAGCCTGGCCTTGGCGGCGCGAGCGCTGTAAACGGAGGAATAGGAAACATCCAGCGAGGCAAAGGCTTTTTTGCCGATATCAACCCAGAGCTCGCCGACCCCCTTCAAGCCCAGCCTGTTTCCTTTTTTCGCATTGCCCGGATCGGACCGGTTCAGGTCATGGCGCTCAAAATGCGCCCCGCCATAGAGCTTGAGGATAAAGCGCCCGCGCACGAGTTGAAAGCCGGGCATAACCTCCACCGCACTGACCTTGCCGCGAATCCTTGTCGCTGCGGAAAAATACGAATAGCGCCCGTGCCCGGCCATGGCCCGCATCCGCCAGCCCGGCGAATACAGCCCGCCCCCGATCGCCGCAACCCCGGTCAGATAACCGAACACGGCGCCACCCGAAGCGGACACCCCGCTGTATATTTCGCGGCGGGGTTGTTCGTTCTCTCCCGCCCCTGCCGCACAAGCGGTAAAAACAACCAGCAATCCAGACGCGATAACAACCCGGTACTCCATGCTCCCCCCGGCCCCAGTTAGCCATAAAAACGCAGGCTCATCAAGTTTTGCCCTGAGGACCATCGCCGGTAAAAAAATCAGATAGCGCCGCCGCCGCCGCTCTCTTATGATGCGCCCATGATCCGGTTGCTCTTTTCCCTCGCCCTGCTGGCGCTGTTTTACACCTCCCCGCTTGCCGCGCGCGGCACGGCGGGAAAATTTGATTACTGGACCATGGTGCTGTCGTGGTCGCCGAGCTATTGCAACTCCTTACAAGGCAAGCGCGACCGCCAGCAATGCGGCAGGGGCCGCACCTACGCCTTTGTTGCCCACGGCCTGTGGCCGCAATATGAGCGCGGCTGGCCGCAATATTGCGCCCGCAAACCCGAATGGGTTTCGCGCGATGTGCTGCGCGCCATGACCGACATCATGCCGAGCAACAATCTGATTATCCATGAGTGGAAAAAACACGGCACATGTTCCGGCCTCGGAGCGAGGGATTATTTCGCCCTCACCCGCAAGATTTTCGCCGGCATCAAAATCCCGCAACGCTTCAGGAGGCCCAACGCCTATATCCAGACCTCGTCATCTGAGTTGAAACAGGCATTCCTGAGCGCCAATCCGCAACTGAAACCCGCCATGATCTCGCTGCAATGCGGCGGGCGGCAGGACCGCGCCGCTCTTCGCGGCCTGCGCATATGCTATGGCCGGGATTTGAAACCGCGCGCCTGCGGCGTCAATGAAAAACGCGCCTGCCGGGCCCGCATCCTCACATTGCCGCCGGTCAGGCCAAGGAGATAAAATGCAAAATCCCCCGTCTGAATTTGTCACCCATCGCAGCTCCGTCATGCAAGCCGAATGCGATCATATGGGACATATGAACGTCCGCTATTACGCCGCCAAATTCGATGAGGCCACCTGGGTGATGTTCACCGATATCGGTCTTACCCCATCCTATTTCAGATCATCCGGCATGGGCATGGCGGCGCTGGAGATGAATATCAGTTACAAGGCTGAACTGCTGGCCGGCGATGTGATCACCATAACCAGCGATCTTCTTGAGGTAAAAAACAAGGTCATCATCTACAATCACATCATGCATAATGCCGAAACCGGCGGCATCGCCGCCACCTGCCATGAAGTCGCCGCCCATCTCGACCGCAAGGCCCGCAAGGCCTGCCCCTTCCCGGAGGCGCTCAAGACCCGGATGCAAAACCTGGTGGGGGAACCGGCCGGAGGCGAATAAACCCAACAGATCCCAGCGCCCGATTTGCCGTAAAACCGCAGATATGCTACCCTTGACGCTTTCAGGGAGGATGGTATGAAATATCTGGCCTCGGGCCTGATCGCTTTTGCCTTGATCATCGCCGGTCCGGCCGCGGCGCAAAACACCGCCAAACCCGGCGTCAAGCTTGCCAAGAAAAACTGCACTTGCCGCTTCATGGGGCGCAAATACGCGCTTGGCGTCATGTTATGCCTCAAAACGCCCAACGGGCCGCGCATGGCGCGCTGCGAGCTTAATCTCAACAACACCTCATGGAAGCCGACCTCGACCCCGTGCAATATCGCCAGCCTGCCATGGCGCTTTGCCGCCGCCGATATCTGCCCGGTTCAGGGCGTCTTGTGAACAATCTCGCTTTTGGTGCCATCGGTAAAGGTCAACTGCACCGCAATTGATTTTGCCGTTCCCGGCGGCAACGCAAGATAGGGCCGGTCGGTGGTGATCGCATTGGGTTTTTTAGGATCGCAGGGCTGCAAGCGCCATATTTTGTCCAGCGCCTCGGAATTAATGCTGAAACGCACTTCGGCGATGCCGCAGCGATAGGATTCCAGCATGGTGAAATAGATCAGTTGCTGGCCGTTGAAGTCGCGGAAGCTTACCCAGCTATCCTTGATCATGCCGAGGATTTTCTTCTCCTGGCCCGAAAGCGGCGATTGCGCCTGGGCCGCGCCCGCGCCCAGAAGCGCCAGAGCCATCAGCGCCGAAGCGATTTGTTTTTTCATAGCTGTCATCCGTTCACTAGCATTGCCTGTACCGGTTTATGCGTTTTGCAAAATGAATATAGCATGAATTCGGACCGGTGAATATTGAACCGGTAACGGGCCGCATTTCCGGCTGCGCCTTGCAGCAGGGCCGGTTTTATGGTTAACGCTTCCTTAACGCTCCGAGGCGAGAAAAAGAAAACGCAAAATTTCCACACCAGAAGGTTTAAAACATCATGGATATATTCAGCTCCGTCCCCTCCGTTCCCGTCGCCCGCCACGCCCGCTCATCCGGCATCGCCGATGATATCGATTTTGAAATCAAGGGCACCGAAATGCAATTTGTCGAGATCGAGCTTGACCCGGGTGAAAGCGCCGTTGCCGAGGCAGGCTCCATGATGTTCAAGCATCACGCCATCACCATGGACACCGTTTTCGGCGACGGCTCGGAGGAAAAAACCGGCGGCGGTTTCATGGACAAGCTGGTGGGCGCGGGCAAGCGCCTGATCACCGGCGAGAGCCTGTTCACCACCGTCTTTACCCATGAAGGCCGCGGCAAGGCCCGGGTCGCCTTCGCCTCACCCTATCCGGGACATATCCTCGCCATCAAGCTCGACGCGATGGGAGGCCGCCTGATCTGCCAAAAGGATGCGTTTTTATGCGCCGCCCGCGGGGTTTCCATCGGCATCCAGTTCCAGAAAAAAATCCTCACCGGTCTCTTCGGCGGCGAAGGCTTCATCATGCAAAAGCTTGAAGGCGATGGCTGGGTCTTTGTCCATATGGGCGGCACCGTGACCGAGCGCAAGCTGGCCCCCGGCGAAGAACTGCATGTGGATACCGGCTGCGTTGCCGCCATCACCGCGGATGTGGATTTTGACATCGTGCGCGCCGGGTCCATCAAATCGATGATTTTTGGCGGCGAAGGGGTGTTTTTCGCCAAATTGCGCGGCCCCGGCACGGTGTGGATACAAAGTTTGCCCTTCTCGCGCCTCGCCGGCCGCATCTTTGCCGCTATCCCGGCCCGGGGCGGATCAAAAGGCGAAGGCTCCATCCTTGGCGGTGTTGGCAGGTTGATCGACGGCGACAATTATTAAACCCTATCCGCCCACTGCCGGTTGTTTTTGCCCCTCAGAGCCTCTATCTCAGGGTTTATTCAGATTCCGCCCTGAAACAGCCAGCACCCTGAAAGGGTTTTATGTCCTATCTGATGCTTATAGCCGGTTTCGCTCTTCTTGCCAGCGCCGGCGATTTTCTGGTTCGCGGCTCGGTTCTTCTTGCTGACCGGCTCGGCATCCCTCCCCTGATCATCGGTCTCACCATTGTCGCTTTTGGCACCTCGGCGCCGGAGCTTTTCGTCTCGGTGCGCGCTGTGCTCGAAAATGCGCCGGGTATCGCCATCGGCAATGTGGTGGGCTCCAATATTGCCAATATCTTTCTCGTGCTCGGCCTGCCCGCCCTGATCAAGGTTTCCGATCACGCCGATCAGGGGGTCGCCCGCAATGTTGTCTTCATGCTGGGCGCCAGCGTGCTTTTTATCGCCCTTTGCTATTATGGCCCTCTTGCCTTCTGGCAGGGCGCCCTGCTGTTTTTCCTGCTGGTGCTGTTCTTGCTCGATTCGGCCCGGGTGGCGTTGAGCAACGGCAGCGGCCATTCCGATTTTGAGGAAGAGGCCAATGAGCTGATTGGCGAGACGGGGCCGGCATCCAAATCTTTTACCCTGACGGTGATACTGATTGTTGCCGGTGTCGTCGGCCTGCCCATCGGCGCGCATCTGACCGTCAGCGGCGCCTCCGACATTGCCGCCGCTCTCGGCATTTCCAACACCGCCATCGGCCTCACCGCTGTTGCCCTCGGCACCTCCCTGCCGGAACTGGTAACGACCATATCCTGCACATTGCGCGGCCACGGCGCCATGGCGATCGGCAATATTCTGGGCTCGAATCTGTTTAATATTCTGGCCGTGATGGGGATCACCGCCATGCTGGCGCCGATCCCGGTCCATGACGAGATTCTGCGCGTTGATCTGTGGATCATGCTGGCCGCCGCCATCATCATTGTCCCCTTTGCCCTCGGGAAGATGCGCCTGACGCGCTTTCCCGCCGCCTTGTTCGTCATTGCCTATATCGCCTACACCATCTTTGTGCTGGCGCCAAAACACGCCGTTTGAGCCATGCAAGCAGGAAACAAAACAGTTCTGATTACCGGCGCGGCAAAGCGCATCGGCCGCGCCGTCGCGCTTGATTTTGCCGCCCGCGGCTGGAAGATCGGCGTTCACTATCACGCATCGGGCAAGGATGCGCATCGCCTTGTTGACGAGATCACCGCGAGAGGCGCAAAGGCTGTCGCCCTGAGCGCGGATTTGCGCCATGTGGAGCAGACACGCCAACTCGTCAAATCCTGCGCCGATCAGCTCGGCCCGGTCTCCTGCCTCATCAACAACGCCTCACGCTTTGAAAATGACAGCGCGCTCGAGCTTGAGATCGAAAACTGGTCCGCCCATATGGAGATCAATCTGCGCGCCCCGGTTTTGCTCGCCCAGACCATGGCGCGGGCCCTGCCCGAAGGCCGGGAGGGCAATATCATCAACATTATCGACCAGCGGGTCTGGCGGCTCAATCCGGGGTTTTTCTCCTATACATTGAGCAAATCGGCGCTCTGGACCGCAACCCAAACCCTGGCCCAGGCGCTCAGCCCCCATATCCGCGTCAACGCCATCGGCCCCGGCCCGGCTCTGGCCAGCAAACGCCAGACACCGGAGAATTTCGAGAAGCAGAAAAACGCCCTTCTTCTCAAGAAAGGCCCCGAGCTTGAGGAAATCTGCGCCGCGATCCGGTTCATCCTCGAAGCCTCGTCCATGACCGGGCAGATGATCGCGCTTGACGGCGGTCAGCATCTGGCCTGGCAGACGCCCGATGTCACCGGCATTGAGGAATAAAGAGCACGGGTTCAACCATGTATGAGTGCACAACCAGAGATATTCAGGTCACGGTCAGACCGGTCTTTCTTGAAGACCAATCCGCGCCGCGCAAGGATCACTATGTCTGGGCCTACACCGTAACAATCATCAATCTGGGCGCAAGCACGGTCCAGCTCATCTCAAGGTACTGGAATATCACCGACGCCCTCGGGCGCGTGATGGAGGTTCAGGGCGAAGGGGTTATTGGCGAAAAACCGGTGCTGGAGCCGGGCGATGAGTTTGAATACACCTCCGGCACCCCCCTTTCCACCCCCTCGGGCATCATGCGCGGCGCCTACACCATGCAATTGCCGTCCGGAACGCGCTTTAAGGTTGACATCCCCGCCTTTTCGCTCGATAGCCCATATACGCGCCGCTCCTTGAACTAGGGATATTTCATATGGAAAGCACGGTCACAAAATTCACCCCCGTCATCGCCGATGCGGCGCGCTCCACCCGCCATGTCTTTGTCCGCGACCTGGCCGTGCAGGCCCTGATCGGCATTCACGAGCATGAAAAGGCAAAGCGGCAAAAACTCCTGATCAGCATTGATCTGACCGTGAAAGAAACCGACATTTCGCACCATGACCAGATTCACAATGTGGTGTGCTATGAAAAGGTCGTGAACACCATCAAGGACATTATCCGCTCGGGCCATATCAATCTGGTTGAAACCCTCGCCGAGACCATCGCCGCGCGCACTCTGGAAAACAAGCTGGTGCTGGCCGCCCGCGTCCGGATAGAAAAACCCGACGCCTTTGAAGACGCCGATTGCGTCGGGGTGGAAATCGAGCGCATCCGGGGTATAAACGCATAAAAACCACCGGGAGTGGAGCGTTTTGACCGAAAACACCCAGACCGCCAAAGTCAAAAAAGGCACGCAGCTGATCCGCGATTATGTGCGTAACCTGCCCGCCTCGCCCGGCGTGTACCGCATGCTGGATGAGCGCGGCAAGGTGCTTTATGTCGGCAAGGCGCGGTCCTTGAAAAACCGGGTCCAGAGCTACACCCGCCTGCACGGCCACACCAACCGCATCGCCAATATGATCGTGGCCACCGCCGCGATGGAATTTGTCACCACCGCGAGCGAATCCGAAGCCCTGCTGCTCGAAGCCAATCTCATCAAGCGCTACAAGCCCCATTTCAACGTGCTGCTGCGCGATGACAAATCCTTCCCC
>CAZIVB010000024.1:0-18522 GCA_964542565.1 uncultured Hyphomicrobiales bacterium
GCATGGTGACCGAACGCATGTTTTTCTGCGGTTCGGTGATCGGCCCGGTGCCGGTGGCGGCGTAGGAGCCGTAAAGGCCCTGCAAAATCGCGAACTGGGCCGTATTGGCGCCCAGCGCCTGAACATTGGCGCCCGAACCGGCCGAGTTCACGGCTGTGAGGCTGAATTTTTTCTTCGGCAGCAACTTGACCTTCGTCAGGGTGGAGATTGCCGTGCCGACCGGGTGATAGGTTCCCCCGGTGGAGGCGGTGTTGAGGATATAATCCGTATTCGCCGCCTGCGCCGCGGTCAGGACCGGGGCGGCGGCAAACATGGCCGCTGCCGATATGGCGATGGATAGAAATTTTAGGTGTTGTCCTGGCTTCATTGTTTTCTCCCTTTATATAAAGCAGGTTCATAGACCGTTTTGCAGGATAATGTTCTCCCGCCCGGATAAACAAGTAGAGCAATGCATGTGCCAGAAAGCAAGAAAAGCTTTTCCATTTGAATTTACTGGGGAATTCACAAACAACAACAGCCGCGCAGGCCGTTTTATGCCGGTGGCCGGTGGTTTATGAGCGGATTTCCGCCGGTTTTTAAATATATTCTTCCCGGTTCAGGCCATATCGCGCCATTTTTTCATTCAGGGTCCGTCTGGCAATGCCCAGATCTTCCGTCACCTTGTCGATCTGGCCGCCATGGGCGGCCAGGGCGCGGTCGATCAGCAGGCGCTCATAGTGCTCGACATTCTGCTTCAGGGAAAGATGCGGGTCAGTATCGGGCGCAAAGCTGTTCAGGGCCCCGGCGATGCTGCCGCGGCCGCGCCGCGCCGCCAGGATCCGGCGCTCGGCGACCTGGCGCAGCTGGCGCACATTGCCGGGCCAGCCCTGAGCGATCAAAAGCGCGGCGTCCTCGGCGCTGACCGGCGGCGCTTCAACCTCGTAAATGCGGGCAAAATGATCAAGATAATGATTGAACAGCAAGACAATATCGCCGCCGCGCTGGCGCAGAGGCGGGATTTTGAGAACCAGCGTGTTGAGGCGGAAAAACAAATCCTCGCGAAAAGAGCCGGTTTTGACCCGCTCTTCCAGATCGTCATTGGTGGCGCTGACAAAACGCACATCGATCAGCCGGGGTGATGAGCTGCCCACCGGGGTGATTTCCCCCGCCTCCAGCGCCCGCAGCAATTTGGGCTGTTGCCGGACGGGAAAAGCGCCCAGTTCGTCAAGAAACAAGGTGCCGCCCGAAGCGGCGGCAAAATGCCCCGGCGCGGAACGGGTTGCGCCGGTAAAGGCGCCCGCCAGATGGCCGAACATTTCCGATTCAAAAAGCTCATCCGCCGTGGCGGCGCAATTGACCGGCACGAAAGCGCCGCCGCAGCGCGGGCCCAGATCATGCAGCGCCCGGGCGACAAGCTCTTTTCCCGAGCCGGTTTCGCCCAGAATCAGCACCGAGGCCTCGCAATCGGCCGCATCTTCAATATCCTCGCGCAGGCGCTGCATCTCGGCGCATTCCCCGATCAGCACCGCATCAAGACCGGACAGACGCCGCAAGCGCTCGCGAAGATTGATGTTTTCGGCCCGCAGGCGGCCAAAGGCAGCGGCCTTGCGGATAATATCCAGCAGGCGCGCCGGCAGGAACGGTTTTTCGATAAAATCAAAGGCCCCGGCGCGCATGGCTTCAACCGCCATGGCGACATCGCCATGGGCGGTGATCAGCAAGGTGGGCGGCATATTGCCCATCGCGGCCAGCGCGCCCAGCAGATCAAGCCCGGACATGCCGGGCATGCGCACATCCGTGACCAGAACATCGGGACAGGTGGTCTGAAGCGCCCCCAAAGCCGCCTGAGCCGAGGAAAAAGCTTCCGTCAGGCACCCGGCCTTGGTCAGATATTGCGACAGGGACTGACGCATTTCCCGGTCGTCATCGACAATGAAAACAAGCAGTGAGGTTTCAGTCGTGCTCATGTCGGGTCACATCTTCTAGAGCATCGTGCGATAAAAAAGAATCGCACTCATGCTCTAATCGTTTGTTTTGTCGCATCATTTTATCCGAAAACCGCGTACACTTTTCGGAATGATGCTCTATCGGTAATTCCAGCGTAAACTCGGCCCCGCCGCACTTCAGGTTGCGGGCGTTGAGTTTTCCCCCATGTTCCTTGACAATACCGGCGGAAATGGCAAGTCCGAGCCCCAGCCCCTCGCCCGAAGCCTTGGTGGTGACGAAAGGTTCGAAAATCTGCGATTCATGATCGGTGTTGAGCCCCTCGCCGCTGTCGCGGACAATAATACGGACCGCATCTTTATTTGCAACCAGCTCAATGCAAAGTTTCTTTTCGCGGCTCTCGCGCATGGCGTCGAGCGCATTGCGGATCAGATTGACCAGAACCTGCTCAAGGCGCATCCGGCCGCCGCGGATCATCACATGGGTATTTTCATTCCTGCATGTCAGGCTGACGCCTTCGGCCTCGATTGCGGGCCCCATGGTTTCCAGCGCCCCGGCGACAATATCGGCCACATCCACATCATCAAAAGCCTCGCCGCCCCGGCGGGCGAAAAAGCGCAGCTGGCGCGTGGTTTCGCTCATCCGGTCAACCAGCCGGTCAAGCTGCCCCAGCAGATGCGCATCCTCCGCGCCGCCGCTTTCCGGCGGGCCCGCGCCCGGCGGCGGCAACAGACCGCCGGCAATATAGGTTTTCATCGCGGCGAGCGGTTGGCCGAGCTCATGATTGACCGAGGCCGCCAACTGGCCCAGCGCCGCCAGCTTGGAGCTCTGGCGCAATTCCTTTTGGGCCCGTTTCAGCCTTTTTTCCGCCTGATTGCGCTCTTCAACCTCGCGCGCCAGATCCTGATTGAGCTTGTTGAGGATATCGCGCTCTTTTTGCGAAGAGATCAGCAAGGAGCGGATGCGTTCGGAATGCCGGAACAAGATAAAGGCCAGCAGCAGCAAAAGCGCGACCGCGATGCCCGCGATCACCAGGCGGCTTCTTTCCTGAACCCGTTCATAAGGCGAGAGAAAATGCAATACCCATCCCAGCCGGCCGATATCAACCTTGTGTTCGACATAGCGCGCGTTGTTGATCTTGAGGATTGCCCCGTCGCGCTCGACCCCGAGCGGTTCAAGCTTCTCATTGCCAAATTGCCGCCGGGCGGTGATCGCCGCCCTGGTGGAGGCGCTCAGTTTGCCAAGGGTGCGGTAGCGCCAGGAAGGTTCGCCCGAGAGGATGATCACCCCGTCGGCATTGGCGATGAAAATGCGCCCCTCGGGGCTTTGCCAGTCTTCCTCAAGGGCGCGAAGATCGACCTTGACGGCAATCACGCCGATGATTTTCCCGCCCGCGTTGCGCACCGGAGAAGAAACAAAATATCCCGGCTCGCCGGTGGTGGCGCCAATGGCGAAAAACTCTCCCGGGCGGCCGGCAAGGGCGTCCTTGAAATAGGGCCGGAAGCGGTAATTCTGGCCTAGAAACGTCTTGGGGCTGTCCCAGTTTGAAGCGGCGATGGTCAGCCCGGTATGGTCCATGAGATAAACCGCCCCGGCCCTTGTTGTTTTGGCGAAACTGGCCAGTCTCTTGTTGATGCCGGGTGAGGGCGCGCCGGAGGCGGCAAGGATAATTTCGGTGTTTTCCGCCAGGATCGGCGGCAGGTTCTGATAACGCTCCAGAACCGAGATCAGCGAGGTAAGATAAGGCGCGGCGCGGCGCGCCAGGGCGTCAATCTCGCTGGTGACGTAAAAGCGCTCGGTAAAGCGGTATCCGGTCCAGAGCAGGATAAAGCCAAGGGCCGCAAGGCTGACAAGCGTGAGACCGCGATGGGATTGCAGAGGATTCATGTTTTTGTCTTGTACACGAGCGGCGCGGTTTCACCAATGCCGCCGCTTCAGGCCAATATGGCCTGAGCGGATTTAACCGCCCGCAGCGCCGTTGCAATGGCCAACCCCGTGCCGCAGCGCTGGCGGACCCAGTCCTGATGCGCCAGAACGGAACCGGCCGCGAACAGCCGGTTGTTGACAGGGGTTCCATCACGCCCGAGCGGGCGCAAATCCGTATCCGTTTCCACACCGGCGCGATTGATCTTATGACCGCGCCGGTCAAGATATTCGCGCCGGTACCAGTCCTTGCGCGCGCCGGGCTGGTGCAGCGGCAGATCGAGCAGGCTCTCGCTGAGGGTTTTATGCCCCGCCTTCAGGCCGCCGGACAAAAACCGCCCCGTGGCGAGGATCACGGCCCCGCTCTCAACCTCCAGATCCTCCATCGGGCCGTGCAGATAAAGCGTAGCGCCGCCGGTTCGCAAATCGGCGCGCTGAACTTTCAATTGCGGCTCAAGCTCAAGGCCCGTCTCCGGCAGGGCGCGCTCGAACAGCTCGCGCAGCCTGATGCCCGGAACGGCCGGCGGAATGGTCGGGATTTCAAACACCGGCACGCCCAAAAGGCGTTCCATATCGGCGTGGACCTCATCGGGGGCGTGCATACCCAATATGGCAGGCAGGCCAAGATAATGCGCCCCGTCAAGCCGGGGCGATATGCGCCGGGCAAGCTCGGCGCGCATTGATGGCACCTCCAGCGCCCGCGCCATAACCTCGGGGAAAACCTGGCCATGTTCCATGCCGGGGAATTCAATTTTCTGCACGGTTAGTTCAGGCCACCGGGGCTGGAAATTGGCCTTGAACTCGGCGGCGCTGAAGCCCGCCAGCCCGGCAAAATCAAGGATCAGGGTTCTGGCGCCTGTTGTTGCCGCCTCTAGGCCCGCCCGCATGGTATCGGGAAGGCAAAGCGTGGGTTTGCGTATTCCGGCGGGCAGAAGCGCCATCTGGTTAAGCGCGCCCGGCGCTGAGTATCCGATGCCCATATCGCGTAGCGCCGCCGTGAACCGGGCAAAGGCGTCATTAATTTCATCATCCCCAAGTCTTGCGAGCGGGTGCTCCGGCTCATCCTCGCGCAGCGCCGCCAGTCCGGCCCAGGGGTCATCCAGCAAACGGCCCTGCCTGGCGCCAAGAAGATCAAGATATCCGGTTGTATAGGCAAGCGCGCCGGTATGGCCAAGCAAGGTGGTTTTGATGCCGCGTTTCAGGGCAAAGATGGCGGCGGCGAAACCGGCCAGCCCGGCGCCGATCACCGCCAGTTGTGTTGTTATGCGCCTTTGCCGCCGCTTCATTGCTCCGCCTCGTCTGGCGCAATATCGAGCCCCGCCATGGCGCAGTGCATGATCTCGGCCAGTTCCATCTGCGGCAGTTGGCGACCCCACAAGACCGGCCGCACTCCCTTGTAGCGCTCGGCGACAAAATCGCGCATCAGCTTCATCCCGTCGCCTGAATCATAAACGCCGCAATCATGCAGATATGAAGTGACGCGGTGGGCGCAAAACGCCCCCTGGCAGGCCCCTTTGCCGATGCGGCTGCGCAGCGCGATGGCCTGAAGGCTCATATGGTCTTCCGCGCCCGGCGCATGGCCAACGATCTCATCCACCGCCGATTGCGGCACCATCTCGCATTCGCACAGGATCAGATCATCGGGCTCGGCGCGCCGGTACCAGTCACGCGCCGCCCGGCCCGGCTCGGTCATGCGCACCGCATCGCCCGAGGGCAGCGGCGCGGTTGCGGTTTTGCACGCCGCCTTGTTTCCCAGCCGCCTTGCCACCAGATCGCCGGTTTTTTCCGCCATGGCGCGAAAGGTCGTCAGCTTGCCGCCGGCAATGGTGGCAAAGTTCTCCAGCCCCTGATCCTGATGGTCAAAGAGCGAAAAGCCGCGCCCCGCCTTGCGTCCGTCCCCAGCCGCGCCGGAAGCCCTGATCAGGGGCCGCACACCGCAAAAGGCGCGGATAAAGCGCGCCTCTTCAAGCCCGGGCAGCATGGCGGCGCCCTCGGCGAGAATGCGGTCAACCTCATCCACGGTGGGCCGGATCCTGTCCGGGTCATCAACCGTCACCGATGAGGTGCCCAGCAGGGACACCGTCCCGCCGGGAACAAGAATATCGCCGTCACCGGGCGGGCGCAGGCGGTTGATCACCCCGCGGCCCAAACGGGTATTGCTGACGATGAGCGTGCCTTTGGAATAGAGCAGATTGACATCACTACACCCGGCCAGACGGGCGATATTCATCGCCCAGGCCCCGGCGGCATTGACGATCTGCCGCGCCTTGATGCGCACGGCCGCGCCGCTGCGCCTGTCCCGGCACAAGGCGCTGGAAATGCGGCCATCGGCAATCTCGAACGCCTCAAGCTTCATATGGGGCAGGAAAACACTGCCCGTTAATTGCCGCGCATGCTCGACATTTTGCGAGACCAGCCGGAAGGGATCGATGGCGGCGTCGGGGATGGCGTAGGCGGCAATAATCTTTTCCGACAGGGCCGGTTCACGGGCGCGCGCCTCTTGCGAGCTGAGCGCCTCGCATGAAATCCCGGCGGCCTGGCAAAAGCCGGGGAAGCGGGCGGCAAAATCAGGATCATCGCCCTCAACGGCAACAAACATGCCGCCGCAATCATCGACGCATTCAGGCGCAAGCTTCTTGATCAACTCGCTCTCATGGCGGCATTCGGCCGCCGTATGGGTATCGGATGAGGCGTAGCGGCCGCCGCTGTGGAGCAGGCCGTGATTGCCGCCCGAGGCCCCCGCATTAAGATCGCGCCGGTCGATAAGAAGGCAATGGATGCCGCGCAGGGCCAGATCGCGCATAACCCCGGCCCCGGTGACGCCGCCGCCGATGATGAGCACCTCGGTTTCATATTGCCGGGATTTTGTTGATGGTTTCGCGCTCATAGACAGGCCAGTTCAGGTCCAAGATATTTGCGCTCATTGGGGCCTAGAATGCCGAGCGAGAGACAAATCAGCGTCCAGAAATGCACAACATGATATTTGCCGCCGTAATAATCGCCGATATCGCTCATCTGCGAGTGGCAGTTATGGCACGGGGTGAGGACATATTGCGCCTGTGTCGCGATGATCTGGTCAAATTTGCGCTTGCCATAGGCGCGGCGCTGTTCGTTCATGCCCGCCTGCAAAAAGCCGCCGCCGCCGCCGCAACAGTAATTGGCGCTGCGGCAGGGCTGCATATCAACGAAATTCTCCTTGCCCACAAGTTTTCCGGCGACAAAACGCAAATCATCCGCCACCGGATCGCCAATGGATTTGCGCACCAGCTGGCACGGGTCCTGAAGGGTAAATTTCAGATTGTCCCGGTTCCAGTCCGAATTTACCGGCAGAAGTCCCTGCCGGATCCATTTGGCGTAAAAGGAGATCAGGTTTCCGGCCTCAAAATCCGCCTCAAGACCAAAGCGCTCAATCCCCTTCCACATGGTATAGAAGGAATGGCCGCATTCGGTGTTGATCCATGTCTTCGCCCCCAGCGCGTTAACGGCCTCCACCCGCGTTTTCACCATCTCTTTCCAGCTTGTCTCATCGCCGGTGAACATGCAGAAATTCTCCGCCGCCCAGCCCTTTGACGTATAGCTCCAGCTCACGCCGACATAATCGAATATTTTCCATAAGGGCCCGAGCTCTTCGGGCTCCACAGCGGGCTCGCGCGAGTTCTGGTTGACCACAAATTCAGCGCCGACTTTGTCTATGGGCGCGGTGAGGGTTTTAAAGCGCTTGTCTCCTTCTCGGATTTCCTCCACCGTTTCGGCGATGATTTCAATAAAATCCTCGCTGCGCAGCCCCATGGCGCTGGTGCTTTCATCGCGCATCTGCGCCTCGCATGAGCGCATGATGCCTTTTGGCTTTTTATCCTCCGGCCAGCCGCCGCGGGCAATGCCGACCAGAACCGAGACATCTATGCCCATCGGGCAGACATAGGCGCAGCGTTTGCACTGGGTGCAGGTCCAGACCCAGGGCGTGGCGGCAAGCTCTTCATTCAGCCCCAGCATCGCCATGCGGATAAAGCGCCGCGGGTCCATACCGTAAAGCCCCGATGCCGGACAGCCCGAGGCGCAAAGGCCGCAGGCGATACAGGCCTCGTAGCTTGCCCCTTCGGGCAGCAATTCGCGCGCGGTGGTCAGAAAATCAACCGGCTGCGCGCGGTCTGGCGCCATCTCCATCATGCCCTTTATCCACCTTGTGAGCGGATATTCTTGCCCGCGCTCTTGTTCAGCCAGCCCTCAAGACCGGCTGTTTCTTCTTTTGAAAGGCGAAGCCCAAGCTTGCTGCGCCGCCACAGGATATCTTCGGCGCATCTTGCCCATTCATGGGCTTGCAGATATTCCACCTCGCGCTCATAAAGATCAGCGCCAAAACAATGGCCCAGATCCGCCATAGCCTTGGCTCCCGAGACGACCTCGCGGGCCAGGGTTCCATAGGCATGGCAGAGACGCCGCGCCATAGCGCGGGGCACGAACGGGTATTCCGAGCGGAAGGATTGCACCAGTTTGTCAAACCCGTCGGTGGCAAAATCCCCTCCCGGAAGCGCCGCCTCTTTGGTCCATTGCCCTTTCATGCCGGGAAAAAAGCGCGAAAGTTTGCCCAGCACTTCCTCGGCCAGCTCGCGATAGGTCGTAATCTTGCCGCCATAGATATTCATCAGCGGCGCGTCATCAGCGGGAATTTGAAGATCAAGCATATAATCGCGGGTTGTCTCCTGCGCCGTTCCGCCGCCGCTGTTGAAAAGCGGCCGAATCCCGGCAAAGGAACTGACCACGTCATCGGGCGTTATGGCGTTGGTAAAATAGGTATTTATGGCCGTGCACAGATATTCAATTTCCTCGCGCGAGGCCTCGACCTTGCCCGGTCCGCCCGGTTCATCGACATCGGTTGTGCCGATCAGGGTGAAATCATGCTCATAGGGAATGGCGAAAACGACCCTTTGATCCTCGTTCTGCAAAATATAGGCGCGGCCGTGATCGAACATTTTCGGCACGATAATGTGAGACCCCTTGACCAGCCGGATACTTGAGGCCGCCTTGCCGGAGCCATCGCTTGCGGCGGCAACTTCTGCCACCCAGGGGCCGGCGGCATTGACAAGCACCCGGGCTTTTACCATTTCGCTCTGGCCTGAAAACGAATCCCGCAAGGTGATATTCCAGATCCCCCCGATGCGTTCGGCGGCCTCCATTGCGGTTTCCACCCGGATATCCGCCCCCAGCGAAGCCGCATCCACCGCGTTGAGCGTAACGAGGCGCGAATCATCAACGGCGCAATCGGAATATTCAAATCCCTTGACATATTCAGCTTTCAGGGGAATGCCGGCCTCATCGCGGCGCAAATCGAGGGCGTGGCTCGGGCCCAGCTTCTTGCGTCCGCCAAGATGGTCATACAGGAACAGCCCGAGGCGGATAATCCAGGCCGGACGCAAGGCGCGGTGATGCGGCAGGACAAAGCGCATGGGAGAGATGATATGCGGCGCAACCGCCCAGAGCACCTCGCGTTCGCGCAGGGATTCGCGCACAAGGGAAAACTCATAATGCTCCAGATATCTGAGCCCGCCATGGATCAGTTTCGAGGATGCCGATGAAGTGCCGCTGGCCAGATCGCCTTTTTCGGCCAGAAGCACCGACAGGCCGCGCCCCGCCGCATCGCGGGCGATGCCGCAGCCGTTCACGCCGCCGCCGATTATGGCGATATCAAAAATCCTGTCGTGCAAAATCTGTCCTTAAAATTGCTGCGCCAATTGCCGCGCCGGAGGCATGGTTATTCGTAAACTCTATGCGATGAAAAGCGAAGCTTCAACGAAAATAAACGAAACCTGGTCTTTTTTCTAGGAATCGTCCGGCAAAACAATGCTGACGCCGTTTTCGGCGCAAATACGGGAAATATCCTCGGACGGGGAACGATTGGTGACAAATGTTTCCATCTGCGAAATATGGCAGATGCGCACCGGCGCCGCACGGTCATATTTCATGCTGTCGGCGACAAGAATCCGGTGCCTTGAATTTTCAATGATGGCCTGGGCCGCCTTGACCTCGCGGAAGTCGAAATCGAGCAGGGTTCCGTCCGGGTCAATCGCCGAAGCACCGATCACGGCGTAATCCACCTTGAAGCGGCCAAAGGCTTCGGTTGTCATCTGCCCGACAAGCCCGCCATCGGTTTTGCGCACCAGCCCGCCGGTCATGACAACCTCAATTCCGGGGTTTTGATATAACATATTGGCAACATGGAGGTTATTTGAAATAACAAGCAAGCCGGAACGGCCCGAAAGCGCCCGGGCGACGCTTTCCGTCGTGGTGCCGATATTAATGAATAACGAGCAATCATCCGGGATCAGCGAGGCCGCCGCGACGCCAATGCGCTGCTTTTCATCCTCGGCGATCTCGCGCCGCGCCTCATAGCCGTAATTCACCACGCCGGAGCGGATCACGGCGCCGCCATGCACCCGGTGCAACAACCGGCGGGCGCATAGCTCATTTAAATCCTTGCGTATGGTTTGCGGCGTGACCGCGAAATGATCAGCAAGCCCCTCCACCTTGACCTGACCCTTCTTGTGAGCCAGTTCAAGTATAACCGAATGCCTGTGCAGAAGTGGCTCCATCTTGTCGATCACCTGATTTAATACAGTTATTTGCGTTACTCTACAAAAATCACCGCCGCCGGGCAAGATTCAGCATCAATTTTCGATTGACGTTCATTTGTTTTCGTTTGATACTCGGGCGGTACTGCTTGATCAGGTGTTTATCCAAGGGAGGTTTATCTTATGAAACTCAAATTACTGGCAGCCGTCGCCGGGACGGCGCTCATGCTCGCATCGCAGGGTGCATATGCCGGCATGGCCGAAGCGGAGAAATGGGTTAACAAGGAATTCCAGCCCTCTGCCCTTTCCAAGGCGGACCAGATGAAAGAAATGGGATGGTTCATCAAGGCGGCCGCGCCTCTCAAGGGCATGGAGATCAATGTCCTCTCCGAGACCATTCCGACTCACGAGTACGAATCAAAGGTCCTGGCCAAGGCCTTTTACGAGATCACCGGCATCAAGGTGAATCACCAGCTGCTTGGCGAAGGCGAGGTTGTGCAGGCGGTTCAGACCCAGATGCAGACACGGCGCAATCTTTATGATGCCTATATCAATGATTCGGATTTGATCGGCACCCATTCGCGCCTGAAACTGGCAATCAACCTGACGGACTGGATGGCCGGCGAGGGCAAGGATGTCACCAATCCGATGCTCGATATCAATGATTTCATCGGCAAGGCTTTCACCACGGGCCCGGACGGGAAACTGTATCAGCTTCCGGACCAGCAATTCGCCAATCTGTACTGGTTCCGCAAGGACTGGTTCGACCGCCCTGACCTCAAGGCCAAATTCAAAAAAATCTACGGCTATGAGCTTGGCGTTCCGGTCAACTGGTCGGCCTATGAGGATATTGCCGAGTTCTTCTCGGTCAAGGTCAAGGAAATCGACGGCAAGCGCATTTACGGCCATATGGATTACGGCAAGCGCGCGCCTGATCTGGGCTGGCGCATGACCGATGCCTGGCTGTCCATGGCTGGCGAGGGCTCCAAGGGCCTGCCCAACGGCGTCCCGGTTGATGAATGGGGCATCCGCATGGAAAAAGGTACCTGCAACCCGGTCGGGGCTTCGGTTTCGCGCGGTGGCGGCGCCAACAGCCCGGCGGCGGTTTACGCCATCCGCAAATGGGATGAATGGCTGCGCAAATACGCTCCTCCGGGCGCGGCCAGCTATGATTTCTATCAGTCATTGCCGGCGCTTTCACAGGGCAATGTGGCGCAGCAGATTTTCTGGTACACCGCCTTTACCGCCTCCATGGTCGCCCCCAAGAGCAAGGGCAACAACACCGTGGACGATAACGGCAAGCCCTTGTGGCGCATGGCGCCGTCTCCCCATGGCCCGTATTGGGAAAAGGGGCAGAAGCTCGGTTATCAGGATGCCGGCTCGTGGACAATGTTCAAATCCACCCCGGTCAAGCGCCGCAAGGCGGCCTGGCTTTATGCCCAGTTCGTGACCTCCAAAACCGTGGATGTAAAGAAAAGCCATGTCGGCCTGACCTTTATCCGCGATACCACCATCAACCATCAATCCTTCACCGAGCGGGCACCCAAACTTGGCGGGCTGATTGAATTCTACCGCTCGCCCGACCGCGTCTTATGGACGCCTACCGGTGTGAATGTGCCTGATTATCCCAAGCTGGCCCAGATCTGGTGGCAGCAGATCGGCGATGTCAACTCCGGCGCCTTTACCCCGCAACAGGCCATGGACCGTCTGGCGTCCGAGATGGATCTGGTTATGGCCCGCATGCAGGCGGCGGATGAAAAAGCCGGCACCTATGGCGGTTGTGGACCGCGTCTCAACAAGCCGGTCGATCCCGCCATCTGGCTCAACAAGCCCGGCGCTCCAAAAGCCAAGCTGGCCAACGAGAAACCTCAGGGTGAAACCATCGCTTATGACGAACTTGTCAAGCGCTGGGCCGCCAAATAAGGTTATCGCGGCGTTTCTCCCCCAACGCCGTGCGGGGGCATCTTGTATAAGATGTCCCCGCGAGGCTGTTGCGGAGACAAGAATTAACTTGCCGTGCTCTGCGGCAGGGCTCATCCTGACAGATCAACCTGCATTCAACCGCCAATCGTCTGGATGCAGACAAGTTGATCGTTAGCAAATGAATCAGGGCGGCGCGTGTGAATATGAATGAACGCACGCCGCCCTGGTATTGAGGCTAGGGTATTGGTTTGTCAAAATGGCCGGTTTGACAAGCTCGAATTGTTATCGGCGGCGGGGAAGTATTAATGGCTCTTGAGTTCAGGGATGTCGTCAAGCGGGTCGGCGCCGAGGTCTATATTTATCCAACCGATCTTAAACTTGAACCGGGCGGCTTCAATATTCTTCTGGGGACAACGCTTTCAGGCAAGACCAGTCTTATCCAGCTCATGGCCGGGCTGGAGCGCCCCACCAGCGGCGAGATCTGGTTCGAAGGGCGCAATATTACCACCGTCTCGGTGCAAAAACGCAATGTTTCCATGGTGCATCAGCAGTTTATCAACTATCCCAATTTTTCTGTTTTCGAGAATATCGCCTCACCTCTCAAAGTGGCCGGATTGCCCAAAGTGGAAATCAGGGCGCGAGTGGGCAAGGTTGCCGAGTTGCTGAAACTCTCGCCCCTGCTGGACCGGCGGCCGCTGGAGCTTTCGGGCGGCCAGCAGCAGCGCACCGCGCTCGCCCGGGCGCTGGTCAAGGATTCCGATCTGGTGCTGCTCGACGAACCGCTCGCCAATCTCGATTACAAACTGCGCGAGGAATTGCGCGATGAGCTGCCGCGGCTGATCAAGGACCGCGGCGCAACCGTTGTTTACGCCACCAGCGAGCCTGAAGAAGCGCTGCTTCTGGGCGGGCATACCGCCTGTCTGCATGATGGGCGCATCACCCAATTTGGCGAAACGGCGGAGGTGTACCACCTGCCGCAGGATCTGATATCGGCGCAGGTGTTCTCCGACCCGCCGATAAACATCGCCGCGGTGGTCAAGCATGAGGGAGTTTTCCTGCTCAACGGAACCACAAGCTGGCCCGTCGGCGCGGAGCATGAAAAGCTGACCGATGGCGAGTATGTCATGGCGATCCGTCCGCATCAGGTTGTCCCCGCAAGCGCAAAACCCGCCAAGCGGATGGCGAAAATCGAAGGCATTGTTCTGGTTAGCGAGATCAGCGGCTCCGAGAGCGTTGTGCGTTTTGAAGTGGAGGGAAGCACCTGGATTTCGCAGTCGCACGGCATCCACCCCACCCCGGTCGGCGCCAGGGCGGCATTTGAGATCGACACCAAGAAATGCTTTTATTTCAACATTGACGACCACCGCCTGGCCTCGGCGGGATCAATGCGCCGGGGGGATGCCTGATGGCCCGAATCAGCCTGCGGAATATCCGCCACAGTTATGTTGAAGAGCCGGCAGGTGAAGAGGACTGGGCCCTCAAGAGCATGAGCGTGGACTGGGCGGACGGCACCGCCTGCGCCTTGCTTGGCCCCTCGGGCTGCGGCAAAACCACCTTGCTCAATATCATCTCGGGGCTGCTGACACCGACCGAGGGGGAGGTTTTGTTCGATGACCGCGATGTCACATCCATCCCCCCCGATGCGCGCAATATCGCCCAGGTCTTCCAGTTCCCGGTGGTTTATGACACCATGAGCGTTTATGACAATCTCGCCTTCCCGCTGCGCAACCGCGGCGTTGACAAGGAAACGATCGACAAACGGGTGCGCGAAATCGCCAATATGCTCGATCTTGAGGCCACGCTTTTCACCCGCGCCGCCGGGCTGACCGCCGATGGCAAACAGAAAATCTCGCTGGGGCGCGGCCTGGTGCGCGCCGATGTCAATGCGATCTTGTTTGACGAGCCCCTGACCGTGATCGACCCGCATCTCAAATGGATGCTGCGCTCCAAACTCAAAGAACTGCACCAGCAATTTGGCGCCACCATGATTTATGTGACCCATGACCAGACCGAGGCTCTCACCTTCGCCGAACAGGTGATTGTTATGCATGAAGGCGCGGTGGTGCAGATCGGCACGCCGATCGAGTTGTTTGAGCGCCCGCATCATACCTTTGTCGGCCATTTCATCGGCTCTCCGGGGATGAATCTGCTGCCCTGTGAACTTGACGGCGAAACGCCTGAATTTGCCGGTCACAGCATCCAGACGGAGCACCCGATCCGGCTCAAGACAACCCCTGATACGCTTCAGATCGGCGTTCGGCCCGAATTTGTCAAATTTGCCGAGACGGGCATAGAGGTCGATGTCACGAAAGTTACCGATATCGGCCGCCACGCCATTGTCGAGACCCGCAGCGGTGACAATATCATCCGGCTTTTGCTTCCCGAGGGCCAAAGCGCCCCGGCGGGAAGGGCGCATCTGCAATTCGACCCTGAGCATACCCAGGTTTACGCCGATGGCTGGATAGTGGAATGAGGGGATATCATGGCGCGTAAAACAACCAATCAGAAAGCCTGGTTCCTCGTGATCCCGGTGGTCTTGCTGGTGGCGTTCAACGCCATTATCCCGCTGATGACCGTGGTCAACTATTCTTTTCAGGAAACTTTTGGCGACAATGTCTTCTTCTGGGAAGGGGTCAAATGGTACGAGCAGGTGCTGCGCTCGTCGCGATTCCATGATTCCCTGATGCGGCAGATCATATTCACCAGCATCATTCTGGTGATCGAGATTCCCCTGGGCGTGGCGATCGCCCTTGCCATGCCCAAAAAGGGCATCTGGGTCTCCGTCTGTCTGGTGCTGATGGCCCTGCCGCTGCTGATCCCGTGGAATGTGGTCGGCGCCATGTGGAATATCTACGCCCTGCCCGAACTTGGCCTGCTGGGGCGGATCATCAACGGCATGGGGTTTGATTATAATTTCACCCAGGGGCCGCTGGCCGCCTGGTTCACGACGATCATGATGGATGTCTGGCACTGGACCTCGCTGGTGGTGCTTCTGGCCTATGCCGGGCTCAGTTCCATACCCGACGCCTATTATCAGGCCGCCAAGATTGACGGCGCGACCCCATGGGCGGTGTTCCGCTATATCCAGTTGCCGAAGATGAAGCGGGTTTTGACCATCGCCATCCTGCTGCGCTTCATGGACAGTTTCATGATCTATACCGAGCCCTTCGTTCTTACCGGCGGCGGCCCCGGCAATACGACAACTTTCTTGTCGATCGATCTTGTCAAGATCGCCCTGGGCCAGTTTGATCTTGGACCGGCGGCGGCCATGTCCCTGATCTATTTCCTGATTGTGTTGCTGACAAGCTGGATATTCTACACCCTGATGATGAAGAACGAGGAAAAGTGATGCGAAGAATTACCTGGATGGTGCCGACGCTCTACATCATATTCTTGATGATGCCAATCTATTGGCTGATCAATATGTCGTTCAAGACAACTAATGAAATCCTTGGTTCTTTCACCCTGTGGCCGAAAGAGTTCACCCTCGACAACTACATCACCATCTTTACCGACCCGACCTGGTATAACGGCTATTTCAACTCGCTGACCTATGTGGTCATGAACACGGTGATTTCGGTAACCGTGGCGCTTCCGGCCGCCTATGCCTTTTCGCGCTACCGTTTTTTAGGCGAAAAGCATCTGTTTTTCTGGCTTCTCACCAACCGCATGGCGCCTCCGGCCGTCTTTGCCCTGCCGTTTTTCCAGCTTTATTCCGCCGTCAATCTGTTTGATACCCCCCTTGCCGTGGCGTTGGCGCATACATTGTTCAATGTCCCGCTGGCGGTGTGGATACTCGAAGGGTTCATGTCCGGCATCCCCAAGGAGCTTGATGAAACCGCCTATGTGGACGGCTACTCCTTTCCGCGTTTCTTCGTGCGGATATTCCTGCCCACCATCGCGGCCGGCATCGGCGTGGCCGCCTTTTTCTGTTTCATGTTCTCCTGGGTCGAATTGTTGCTGGCCAAAACCCTCACCTCGGTGGCCGCCAAACCGATTGCCGCCACCATGACCCGAACGGCGAGCACATCGGGCTATGAGCTGGGGCTTCTGGCGGCGGCCGGAACCCTCACCATCATCCCCGGCGCGTTTGTGATTTATTTTGTCCGCAACTATATCGCCAAGGGCTTTGCTCTGGGACGGGTCTGAGGGAAAAGGGAGGAAAACGCATATGGGACTTTCCTGGATGGCCTGGACATGGCCCACCGCCGCTTTTTTTGTCTTTATCCTTTTATGCCTGATCGGGATGGGAGTCTGGGAGAAATACAGCCCCGGCGGCAACCCGCGCAAAGGTATATTGACGCTGGAAACCACCAGGGGCGACCGGTTGTTTATCACCCTTTTGGGCAGCGCCTTTATCTTTCTCGCCTGGCTCGGGCTGGTGGGGACGCCGCTATGGGGCGCAATCATTATCTCCCTTATCTATGGCTATGCGGTTTTCCGCTGGGTTTAAAGCTTCTGTCCCTGTAGAGTTGCGGTTACGGTCATTATCGCAAGGGCTTTAAGACTATGGGCAGTTCAGATGAACACGGTAAAACCCCCTTTCGCCTTTCCGTCCGGCAGGCTTATCTGGCCGATGAAGCAAAATCGGTTCATTCTCTGATCAAGGCGATGAAACTGGACCTGCCCGCCCGCAGGCGCATCGAAAAGACGGCGGCCGGCATGGTTGAAGATATGCGCCGCGCCGCCGCGCCGGGACTGATGGAGATTTTTCTGGCCGAATATGGTCTGAGCACCAAAGAGGGCGTCGCCCTGATGTGCCTGGCCGAAGCCTTGTTGAGAGTTCCCGACAGCGCCACCATTGATGCGCTCATTCAGGACAAGATCGCCCCTTCGGACTGGGGGCGTCATATCGGCCGCTCGGGCTCGCCGCTGGTCAATGCCTCAACCTGGGCGCTGATGCTGACCGGCAAGGTGATCGCGCCCGAAGACGCCGGGAACTGGGATATCGTCGGCATATTGCGCGCCATGGTCAAACGGGCCGGTGATCCGGTGATCCGCAACGCCGTTGGCCAGTCCATGCGGATACTGGGGCATCAGTTTGTGCTGGGCCGCGATATTGACGAGGCCCTCAAGCGGGCAAAAAGCAATGAAGAGAAGGGCTATACCCACTCCTATGACATGCTGGGCGAGGCGGCCCATACGGCCGAAGACGCACGGCGCTATTTTCTGGCCTATTCCGGCGCCATCACCGCTTTGGCGGATCAGTGCATTCACGAGGATATCCGCCACAATCCGGGCATTTCGGTCAAGCTCTCGGCCCTGCATCCGCGCTATGAATTTGCCCAGCGCAAACGCGCAACCTTAGAGCTGAGCGCCCGCGCCGCCTCGCTGGCCCTGCTGGCGAAAAACGCCAATATGGGCTTTACCATCGATGCCGAAGAGGCTGAGCGTCTCGATATGTCGCTTGACATCATCGCCAATGTTCTCGCCAACCCGGATTTGAAAGGCTGGGACGGCTTTGGCATTGTCGTCCAGTCCTATATGCCGCGCGCCCTTCATGTGATCGACTGGGCGTATGATCTGGCGCGGCGTCTTGACCGGCGCATTATGGTCCGGCTGGTGAAGGGGGCCTATTGGGACACCGAGATCAAGCGGGCGCAGGAACAGGGGCTGGCCGGATATCCGGTTTTTACCCGCAAGGTTTCATCTGATGTCTCGTTCATGGCCTGCGGGCGCCGCCTGCTGGAGTGTTCGGACCGCATCTATCCGCAATTCGCCACCCATAACGCCCATAGCGCCGCCGCGGTGCTGGAAATGGCCGATGGTTTTACCGGCTTTGAATTCCAGCGCCTGCACGGCATGGGCGAGGCGCTATTTTCCCTGATCCGCGAGCGCCATGATATACCGTGCCGGATTTACGCCCCGGTGGGGGTTCACAAGGATTTGCTGGCTTATCTGGTGCGCCGCCTGCTGGAAAACGGTGCCAATTCCTCATTCGTCAATCAGGTTCTCGATGACGCTGTGCCTGCAAGCGATCTGGTGCGCGATCCGGTCAGCGCCATTGAGGCGCTTGCCTCAATTCCCAACCCGCGCATTCCTCTTCCCGCTGCAATTTTCGGTGCGGCACGGCAAAATTCAAGGGGCTGGAATCTGGCCGATCCGCTTGCCTTGCGGCAACTGGCAGACCGGCGTGATGCTTTCAGGGATAAAAAATGGGCCGCCGCGCCCTTGATCAACGGCAAAT
>CAZIVB010000025.1:0-18141 GCA_964542565.1 uncultured Hyphomicrobiales bacterium
CCGCCATCCCTTCCTCTCTGGTCGAGAGCGAATTGTTCGGTCATGAAAAAGGCGCCTTTACCGGCGCCGAGCGCCAGCGCATCGGCCGCTTCGAGCAGGCCGGCGGCGGCACCATCTTCCTTGATGAGATTGCCGAAATTCCGACCGAAACCCAGGTCAAGCTGCTGCGGGTCTTGCAGGAACGCTGCATCGAGCGCCTTGGCAGCGGCAAGGCGATCGAGCTTGATGTCCGCATTATCACCGCGACCCAGGTCAATCTGGAAAAGGCCATCAGGCAAGGAACATTCCGCGCCGATCTTTTCTGGCGTCTCAATGTCATCCATATCCACATCCCGCCCCTGCGCGAGCGCATTGATGACATTCTCTATCTGGCGCGGCTTTTTACCCATAAACAGGCGGCCCAGATGGGCCGGGCCATCACCGGCCTTTCGCCCGAAGCCGAAGCCTGGCTGCTGGAACAGGCCTATCCCGGCAATGTGCGTGAATTGCGCAACATGATCGAAAGGGCTCTTGCCATGTGCGATGGCACCCGCCTTGAGTTGCACGATTTGCTCTCTTTTGAAGAAGAGGCCGGCCCGGGAACCCCGCCCTCCTTGAAGGGCGCGGTCATCGAGGCCGAAATTCAGGCCATCCATGCCGCCCTGGCGCGCCACGGCGGCGCCATCGCCAAGGCCGCCGATGCTCTTGGCGTTTCGCGTAAAAACCTGTGGGAAAAAATGAAACGCTACGGCATCAAGAGCTGAGAATAAAGATGTTGAAATCCTCATATCCGCCCCTTCTGGCCCTGCTGGGTTTTCTTGCCCCCCTGACGCCGGTTCACGCCTGCGGTTGGTGGGGCGATGGCGAGATGAGCCGCCACGCAAGCGCCGGCCCCGCCGCGCCGGACGGCAAAACAGTGAACACAAAACTCGATATTGCAAGCGCCAGATTGCCGCAACGCCAAGGCTACGCCATTGCGGTGACGGGGCCGGGCCTTGCCATCCCCTATTTGCAGGCAACCTATGGAAGAAAGCTCAATCGGATTCCGGATCTGAAAGCCTTTGGATTTGCCGCCATCATTGATCTGGGAACACCGGCAAAAACCGCCCGTCTTCACAGGGCCGAATCCGAGGCGGCGGGAATGCGCTATATGAGCATTCCGGTTGCGGGCGATACGCCCGAGCCCCGGCAAACCGGGCTTTTCAACCAGATGATCGCCAAATCCGGCAGCGCTCCCCTGCTGGTTTACGCGCCATCGGCGCCGCTGCTTGCCTTCTTCTGGGCCGCGCACCGGATCAGCCTTGGCGCGCCGCTCGCCTTCGCCATCCAGCAAGGCAAATCCCTTGGCCTCACTCCAGGCCAGGGAACCGTTCTTCGCAAACGCGTCGCGGCAGAGAAAAACAAACAGGGCTGATCAGATACCGGCATCGGCGCTCATGTTTTGCATCACCTGCCGCTGATCAAAACTCACGAAATCCTTGGTGAGGGCGGCCATTTCGCCATAAAACGGCATTTGCGCTTTTTCGATGACCTGATCACAAAAATCCGGCACCCATTGCATCAGATGATCTTCAAAGAATTTCCTCTGTACCGCCAGACACCATCTGGCCCTGTCCGATTCGCCCTCGCGCCATTTTTCGGCTTCCGCCTCGGCCAGTTTCTGCATGAATTCCAGTTCCACGCTGATATGATCGGGAAGACCGGTAAACTGTGAATTGTAGTCAAAGCCCGCCGTCTCGATGAATTTTTTCACGGCCACGGTGCGTTTGCCCCATAGACCGCCCTCGCCGCCGTCAAGTTCGGCAAAAACGGATTCATGCGGCGAGATATGCGGCCCCGGCCCGAGAAACAGGCGCGCATATTCCACCCCAAGCTGCTCAAGCGCCTGATCTTCAGGCGCCTCGTAAAACGCCCCTCCAAGCTCGATATTCATATCCGCAAGCACCCCCGAGAACCGGGGATCCCTGATTTCGTCAAGAAAGGCCCGTTCCGGTTCCGCCCGGAAGATATTGGCCAGCAGTGCATAGACCTGAGCTCGGGCCGCGGCGTTTTCGGCCATTTCCTTCCGGGCGTTTTCCATTGTTGATCCTTTTCTGTATTGGACGTTGTACCAATGGCAGTTATGATAAACTCATAAATGCCATTGGCAAGGCCGACTGGCCGCCGCGCCCTTTGGCGCGATAGCCTGCGTGGCGCTTGAACGCATCGGTCATTTTATGGCCGATGGGATGATCAGGCCTTGGCGACCCTGACCACCGTATCCATCCAGCGCTGACCGCCGCTGATCGGGTCGGAGCTGTTGGGGATGATGGAGTTGGGATGCTTGCCGTGCTTGTCCCACCACATGTTTTTGGCATCAGGATCCGCCGCCGCGCCGCCGTCAATCGGTGAGGCTTTGCCCGAGCCGTAAATGCCCGAATAGCGCCGTCCCATATGGTGCGAAATAGCGACAATGCCGGGGATAATCCCCTCGGTGACATGCGCCGTCGTGGTGATCTCGCCAATATCGCTGGCCACCTTGATTGCATCGCCATCCTTGATGCCGCGTTCCGCCGCTGTTTTGGAATTGATCCAGGCCGGATTGTCGTGCTTGATCTCCGACAGCCACTTGCAATGGGCAGTGCGCGAATGGGTATGCACGGCGACCTTGTAGGTGGTCAGATGCAGATCATCCTTGCCCATCTTCTGGTGCTCGGGGATCGGCGTGTAGGCCGGGAAGGCCGGGAAGCCCTTGACGGCAAAATTATCCGAGTAGAAATCAAGCAGTCCCGATTTGAGGAACGATGTGTTCGGCGGATAGGCCAGACGCGGCGTCCCTTCGATATCCTGGGCGACATAGCCCCCCTTGGCGCCGGGGGTTTTCAGATAGCCATTGGCTTTGGCCTCGGCCTCGTTCTTGGCGCCGGACTTCTTCCAGTTCCAGTACACACCCGTCTTCTCGTCAAAGAGGACACCATCGCCGCTGACATCGACTTTCTTTTCATAGAAGCCGAAATTGGGTTTGGCGGTCTTGTCGTGCCAGACGCCATGCTTCTTCATATATTCGAAGCCACCGGCCTCTTTCACGCCGGGCGTCATGTTGCAGGACTGACGGACAAAATCCTCCTTGGTGGTATAGGCCACCTCAAAACCGATCCGCTTTGCCAGACCGGCAAAAATCTCGCCCTGGTCCTTGGCTTCGCCAAGCGGCTTGATCATCGGCTGGCGGATGTAATATTCGGCCACCCCGGTGGGCGAGACCATATCCTCGGTGTCCCAGCGCTCCAGATAGGTCACATCGGGCAGGATGAGATCGGCATATTGCGAGGACTCATCATAAACGATGGTTGAGGTCACCATGAAAGGCAGCAGCTTTTCATCCTTGTAAACGGCCTCGGCCTCCTTGTTGTTGCCGTTGATATAGGCCGGGTTGTTGCAGCTCCACCAGTAAACCAGCGGCCGGCCGTTGCGGCCATCCTTGATCATCGGAATATTTTGCTGGCTCACCTGATGGGTCGGATAAGCCGCCTCGCCGGGGAAGCCGTTGACGATATCAAGTCCCTTTTGCACCTTGGCTTTTTCCGAAGAGGGGTGCTTCCACCCGGCGCCAACGCCCATCACCCGCCCGCCGGGCCGGTCAAGATTGTTGGTGATCGCCGCCAGCAGCATCGCGGCGCGTTCCTGATCGGCGCCGTAATAATGCATGACCGTGCCGCGATAGCCGATCAGACACGCCGCCTTCGCCTTGGCGAAACCGCGGGCGATTTCCCGGATCTTGGCCGCCGGAACGCCGCTTTCCTTTTCGGCGAACTCAGGCGTATAGGCCGCCACTTGCGCCTTTACCGCCGCAACCTTGTCCTCAACCGAGGCCCGGTAATCCTTGCTCACCCGCATATATTTGAAGTGATCCTTGCGGAACAGCCCCTCATTCATGATCACATTGACCATCGAGAGCATAACCAGCCCGTCCATGCCGACCTTGATCGGCACCCATTCGGTCGATTTGGCCGCCGTATTGGAAAGCCGCACATCAAAGGTATAGAGCGGCACGCCGCGATCGGCCATCGCCCGGATCAGGCGCTGCGAGGTCGGGATGTGATTGGTGTGGGTTTCGAACTGGTTGGAGCCGAAATTGACCACAAAGTCTGTATTGTCATAATCCCAGTTGTCATACATACCGCCCCAAAGGCTCTCCTGACCGACCCATTTGGGCCCCTCGCAAACCGAAGTGTGGGTGCCGATGGTATGAGATCCGAACGCATCCATGAAATCATGCATGATCGAGGACTGGCTGCCCTTGTGGCGGCCATATTGATACATGAACAATTCCGGCGTTCCGGCGTCATAAAGCGGTTTGAGCTTCGAGGCCAGCAGATCGAGCGCCGCGTCCCAGGAAATCCGTTTCCATTTGTGCTCGCCGCGCTTGCCGACGCGTTGCATCGGGTAAAGGATACGGTCGGGGAAATAGACCTGGTTTACCCCCGCCTGCCCCTTGGCACAGATTTTGCCCAGAGTGCGGATGGACTCCGGGTGCCCCTCGATTTTTTTCAGCCGCCCGTCTTCCACATGCCCGACAATGGCATCGCGGGTCACGCATTGCCAGCAGGCCGAAGGGATGGTTTCGAGCTTCTTGCCGGTGGTTGGTGAAAAATCAATCCCCGAGGCTTCGGTAGCGGGAATTTTCACCGACCCGGCAAGGGCAGGTGTGCTCAGGGCGCTGCCGGCCGCGAGCGCGGCGCCGCTGGCGCCGGCCAGTTTGAAGAAATTTCGACGATTCAGTTTGGTCATTTTTGTGTTCCTTATCCAACTTGCCGTATCAGGTGATCTGGTCGATGAAATGATCCAGCTTGCCCTTGGTGCGCTGCTTGTAGATCGTCTTCAGAACGTTATCCGGGTCGATATAGAAGACATGCGGATCCGTGCCCTCTTCCGGCAGCAGAACGTTTTTGGCAAGGTTGTGCTCCTTGACAAGTTTGGCGACCTCGCTCTCGGGATCGTTAAGATCGCCGAAGATGCGGGCGCGGCCCTGGCAGGTATTGACACAGGAAGGCTCCACCCCCTTATCGACGCGGTGGGCGCATAAAGTGCATTTGTCCGCCGCCTGTTTGGAAGGGTCGGCCCCCGCTTTTACAAACGGATTGAACGAGCGCACGCCATAAGGGCACGCATCGATGCATTTGCCGCAGCCGATGCATTGCTCGACATCAATCAGGACAATGCCGTCGGGGCGTTTATAGGTGCCGCCGGTGCGGTAGCGGATTTTCTTGCCGTTCGGCGCAATGAATTTCGCCCGCTTGCCGGGGAATTGCGGACAGACCTTGATGCAGGGCGGAATGCCGTCCTTCTTGTTGCCCTCGCAATGATTGCACATCAGCGGCAGGAAACCCTTTTTCGTCGCCGGAAACTCGCCCCATGTCTTTTCCTGAACCACGGTTCTGAAACGCCCGAGGGACACATCATTTTCCGCCTTGCACGAAACCGTGCAGGCGCGGCAGCCGACACAGCGGCGCAAATCCATGACCATGACCCAGCGCGGAACCTTCGGGGCCGCTTCCGCCTGGCTGATGGGCGTGGCCAGAGCAGCCGCTCCGGCAACCACCGCCCCTGTTCCGCCAAGCATCTGGCGCCGGTTCATTTTGGTTGTCTTGATTTCAGTCATTTTGATTTCTCCCGATCATTTTTCAGTTCCTCCCATGAAATGATTCCGGCTAGAGTCTTGCTTTTTCCGGCTTATTTCTCACCCTCCCCCCTCAATAAGCTCGATAGCGTCCTCGAAATTGCCAATGGCGCCGTCGAGGATATTGATGGAATACTTCTTGTTGTGAATGCCGTTGCCGAACCGGACGATATTGAGCAATTCCCGGCCCTTGGCGATCATGTCCTCGGCCTTGGTGTAGGTCTCGCCGCGGATCTTCCCCCTGGCGGCGCCGAGCGCATCGATGGCTTCTTTTTCAACCTCTTCGACATCCTTGACCTCGCGCGTCAAGGTAACCTCCCAGTCGGCGAGCATCTTTTTATGCCCCGGCTTGTGGCAGGCAGCACAGGTCTCGCCCGATGCGGTCCGGACCCCCTGGCCCTTGTGGACGGTTTTCTTGGTGTGACAGGCCATGCAGTTGACATTGACCTTGTACATAAGGTGAGGCGTGGCCGGAATGTTCTCGTTCACCGGGGTGCCGGCCAGCAGCAGTTTCTGGTATTTGTGCTGATCCTGATGGCACAAGGCGCAATCCTTGCGGACAAAATCGAGATGATCCTTGCGGTTCTTGTGCTCAACCACCGTATGGCAATCAAAACAATCCGCCTTGGCCGGAACATGCTTGGTATGCATCAAGGTCTTGTCCTCGGCGCTTTCCAGAAGCTTGGCGCTTTTGTTGTGGCATCTTAAACAGCCGTTGGAGACCACATTGCCGGTCTCGATCTCGCCATGCCCCTTGACCACTTCAAAATGGCAACTCTCGCACGCCACGCCGGCCTTCTTGATCGACTGGTGCGTAATGGCTCCTTTAAGCGTATCGCCGGCCTCAAGCTGCGCCTGAAGCGATTTTGTCGGGATCGTATGACAAATATCGCATCTTGATTTTCCCTCGTCGAAATTGATCGCCGCCCGGTTCTTGAAGCTGATCTGAAACCCGGCCTGTTTAAACAGGGCATCCTTGCCCTTCTTTTCCACGCCAAGCCCCGACATGCCCGACATGCCGCTCATGCGCATGACGCCCTCGAGATTAACCCCTTCAGGCTGCGGTTTGCCCTTGCCGGTAACGGCCTCTTCAAGGGTGGGTTTCTTCAGCTTGAGGTGACACAGGAAACAGATTTCCTTCGGCACTTCAAAATGCTTGTCTTCAGTTACCTTGAAATGGCAGGTGTCGCAGGTGATTTTCTGCCCGTCGAGGGCCTTGTCGGTCAGGTGAACCTTGTGTTTGAACCTGGCCTTGCCGGCAAATACAAGTTCCTTGTCCTCAAATTTTCGGTCCGCATGGCAGCCCGAACTCAGACAGGCGCCATCCTTGATCACCGGCCGGATGGGAAGCGGCGCCTTGGGGTCGTACAGATAGGCCGCCAGATGGCGCAACCCCTCATATTTGGCCTTCATCGATGAATGCTCGCCGGGCAGGAAATGGCAATCAACACAGCCGGCCTGAATGCCCTTCTTGTTGTTGCCCTTGTGGTGGGTGTTCTTCTTCCACGCCACATATTGCTCGGTCATGGTATGGCATGAACCGCCGCAAAACGCCGATGAGGAGGTATAGACCTCAACGCCCTCATAGGCGCCATAGGCAAGAGCAACAAGCAAGACCGGAACCGCAAACAGCACCGTCCTGGACGCAAGTCTGAACCTGAACTTCACCGGCCACAACTCCCCTGTTTTTCATCCAGCCTGCGGCGGCGCCAACCCATGGCGCCGCATCTGCCCCCGCCCGCCGGCGCCCGCCGGATCCGACAAGAACACCCGGCGCGCTGGCTGGTCGTTTGTTTTTTCTGAAAATAAGGAGTTGCACTAACCGTGCCATTTTATGTAGCGCCATGTATTTATTCAATAAATACAGCTTTTTACTCAATAAACATAAAGAGAAGAAACAAAATTGTTACCTGACGGTAACATGACCCCCCAAAGGGGTAACAGCCGATATTGTGGTGTTATTGCAAGAATTTGCAATGTTTCCCGCCGGAGACCACGTTACCGGCCGGTAACATGGGTTCGGAGCCCTTTGATAGCCCCGGCGTCAGGATTTTTCATTCAGATCGAGTTTGCGCATCTTGTCCCAGAGAGTTTTACGGCTGATCCCCAGAGCCTCGGCGGTATCGCTGATGCGGTTGTTGTTCTCCGCCAGCGCCTGCATGATGTAACTGCGTTCGCACTGTCTGATATATTGCGCCAGGGTCTCGCCGCCAAGATCGGAAAGCCGCGCCAGCGAATTGCGCCAGGCTTCCCCGAGCAGAAATTCCGGCATGATGACCAATGAAGGGGAGAGCACACAGGCGCGCTCGACGGAGTTTCTCAACTCGCGGACATTCCCCGGCCAGGGATAGGCCAGCATCGCCTGCTCGGCTTTGGGATGAAACGTGCGCTCGCGCCCGTCCTTGCGGTGGCCGAACTCTTCCAGAAACAGCTTTGCATGCCACAGAATATCTTCCTTGCGCTCACGCAGGGGCGCGATGGGAATATTCACCACATTGATGCGGTAAAACAGATCTTCGCGAAACGTACCGGCCTGAACCATTTGATCAAGGTCGCGGTGGGTGGCGCAAACCAGATGAATATCAACCTTGATCGTCTTCTCCGACCCGATCCGCTGGATGCTGCGTTCCTGAATGGCGCGCAGGAGTTTGATCTGCATGGCAAGCGGCATGTCACCGATTTCATCAAGAAACAGCGTCCCGCCATGAGCCTGCTCAAACAGGCCGCGCTTTTCCCGGATGGCGCCGGTAAAGGCGCCCTTTTCATGGCCGAAAAGCTCGGCTTCCAGCAGGGTTTCCGGGATAGCGCCGCAATTGACGGCAACAAAGGGCAGCGCCGCCTGGCTTTCAAATCCCCGGTGAAGAAACCGGGCGGCATATTCCTTGCCCACACCTGATTCGCCCGATATCAGAACCGTCGAATCGCTCGCCGCCAGCTTTGACAGCGCCGCTTCAATCGCCTGCATGCTGGCCGAAACCCCCAGAGTATGCAGCCCGGCGCCGCGGCGCCGCGGCAGCGGGCACAGCATCTGCACCTTGCCGATAAGCTCGGCCACGTCAAAGGGTTTGGTCAGATAATCCTCACCGCCCATTTTCAGCAGGCGAACCGCCTGGTCGATGGAGCCATAGCCGGTAATGAACAAAAACGGCGGCACATTGCCCTTGTCCCGAATACGGCTAAAAAGCTCCTCCCCCGACATATCGGGCAGGTTGATATCGCTGATCACGACACAGTAGCTTTTTGCCGCCAGGGCGCGCATGGCCGAAGCGCCGTTGCGGTGCCAGTCGCAGGCCAGATTCTCCACCTCGAAGCGCTCCAGCAGCGCCTCGCCGATAATCTCGTCATCCTCAATCAGACAAATCCGGCAACTCATGCGCTCTCCTCATCTTCTGAAATCGGCAGGGAGACTTTAAACTCGGTTCGCCGCGCCTCGCTTCTGGCGCTGATCCGGCCGCCAAGCTGGCGCACCAGTTGATAGGTCACCCAGAGGCCAAGCCCGTGCCCGTCTTCTTGATAAGTGACAAAGGGCTCGTATAAATGGGCAAGATGCTCCGGCGGGATCGTATCGCCGGAATTGAAAACATCAAGCTCAAGCCGCCCGTTCCTCACGCCGACGGAGACCCTGACCCAGCCATCTTCATATTTGCCCGCCGCCTCCACCGCATTGTGCAGAAGATTGATCAGAATCTGCCGCACCGCCCCGGCGGGCAGGGACAGCCGGTCCGGGATGCCGGTATCAAATTCAAACCGGATGCGTTTGCGGCTTATCTCATGATGCAGCAAGGTGCGGATATCCTCAAGGTCGCAATTTTCCAGCCGCCGTTTGCCGGGCCGCGCCTCCACCAGCAGCGCCGCGACGCTATCGCGGATCTGCAACAACCCGCGCTCCACCAGACCAAAGGTCTTCAGGGTGCGCTCATCAAGCCCGCCGCGCCGCTTCAGCGTATCGAGGGCCGTGAGCATGCCCGAGAGGGGATTGTTGATTTCATGCGCAATCCCCGCCGTCAGACGCCCGATGGCTGTCAGACGCTCGGTACTGACGACCTCTTCCTCCAAAACGGCCTTTTCCTTCAGCACATCCACCATGGTATTGTAGGCGATGAACATCTGCCCCAGCTCATCCTTGAAATTATAAATATCGGCCTTGAGCTTCTCCGGCGGCCCGGCGGCGATATTCTCCATCCGCGCCGCCAGATAAACCAGCGGGATCGCCATGCGCTGGCCCCAGTACCAGTTGATGGGCAGCAAGATCGCCAGCACCACGATCCCCAGCATGGCCCCGCCCGCAACCGCCTGTTTGAAACTGGCATTGAGCCCGGAGCGCGGATGCCTGAGGACGAGCGTTCCCAAGAACAAAGTGCCGTCGCGGACAGGAACGGTCACATAGATGAAGCCACTTCCGTCAGCTTCCATGACCTTGGCCGTTGTTTTGCTGATGAGCGGCGCCGCCCCGGAAAAGGGCAGCAAATCGGCGCCAAAGCTGTTCACGTTGCGCAGCATGGGAAAGCGCTCGGGATCGCTTGAGACGATGATCTCATTCGTGGGCGAGATCACGAGAATAATATCCGGGTGGATACTGGTATCGGGAACCTCGCCGGCAAACGGCGCCCGGACAATCTCAAACGCCCGCCACACATCATCGCGCAGCAGCGGCGGGGTGAGGGTTTTCGCCAGGGTGCGCCCAAGGCCTTCCGAACTCGTCACCAGCGCCAGTTTGAGATCATTATAGGCGCGGTACATCATCACGCCGGAAACCGACAGGGTCGAAAAAAGGATCAGAATCGCCCCCCAGAGGGGGATTTTATGGCGCAGGCTGAGATCGAAAAGACGTTGGATCACCGCGATTCATACTCCCCGAAGAGCCGCATCATCTCCGCGACGCTATCGTAGAGTTCCGGTTTCTGGATACTGAACCCGTCAAGCCCCAGCGTATTCAAAATCTCGCGTCCTTCCGGCTCCGAGGACATTTTGAGAAGAATGCCCTGCAACTCCTTGAAAGAGGCGTCCTGAACATTCGCCGTATGGGCGACCAGAGGCGGAAAGCCGTGTTCGGGCGAGCGCCAGATGATGCGCGTCTTGCCGGTCAGCTCCGGCTCCACCCTCTCCAGCGAATCCCACACATAGCTGTCAACGGCGCCGGCATTGGCGAGCCCGGCCGCCACCGCCTCGATCACCTTGCGATGCGACCAGGTGAAGAAGGTTTTGCGGAAATAATTCTCCGGATCATCGCCCTGCATCTGAATTTCGTAACGCGGCGCCAGAAAGCCGGTATTGGAATACGGGTCGGCATAGGCAAAGATCTTGCCGCGCAAATCAGCATAGCCCCGGGATGTCCCGTCATTGGCGTTGACGATGAGATACGACCGGTACGCCGGACGCCCCTTGTAAAGCGGCACAACCATCAGCTTGACCGCGTCTTTGAGTTCAAGATAGGGATAATCGCAAATCCAGGCAAAATCGAGTTGATTGAGACGGATCAGATCCATGGTCTCGCGGTAGCTGTCGCGGCGGATAAAAGTCACCTTCTTGCCCAGACGTTTCATCAAATAGCGCCGCCATTTTTCCAGAACCTCATGCTGGTCATGAAGAAAGGCCGGGGTGACCCCGAAGCGGATGCCCTGATCCTGCGCCCGCAATATTCCCGGCATGGCCAGCAGGGCCGGAGCGGCGGCGAGGGCGGCGAGAAGCCGGCGTCTGTTTCGATTGTGTAACATGTGAAAACCTGCCTCCATATGCTGACGTTACAATAAAGTAACATAAATCGGCATTCTTGATCCCGACGTTTCGCAAACGTAACATAGCCCCTTTCTGGCGGCCATTTGCATATTGTCGCAGTCTGGCAATTACCACATATATTCAATCAGTTAACACGTGTTCGGCCGTCTGGCCCGATCCTTGCTTCGCGCCTCTGGCAAGGGTTGCCCATGCCTTGGCGACGTTTCCGGCCGCGGATGCGGCGGGGGGTTGCAGGGCACGATGCTCATAACGCCAATTCATTAGCTTGACCTGAAGGAGACATGGCACATGACTGAAGGACATGATATCTCTCGCCGGGATATTCTCAAATCTCTCGGTAGCGGCTCGGCGGTAGCCGCCGTGGCGACAGCCACGCCGACGATCGCCAGAGCAGCGGTACGGCCGACCCATTATGCCATGGTTATTGATACAAGACGATGTGTCGGTTGCCATGCCTGCTCCGTGGCCTGCAAGACCGAAAATGACGTTCCTCTCGGGGTTACCCGCTCCTGGGTCGAATATGTCGAAAAGGGTGAATACCCGAATGTCACCCGGCATTTCCTCCCCCGGCTGTGCAATCATTGCTCGGTGCCGCAATGCGTCAAGGTCTGCCCCACCGGCGCCACCTACAAGCGCAAGGAAGACGGCATTGTCGTCGTTGACGCCGATGTGTGCATCGGCTGCAAATATTGCATCCAGGCCTGCCCCTATGATGCGCGCTTCATCAACCCGCGCACCGGAACGGCGGATAAATGTGATTTCTGCCTGCACAGGGTAAAAGAAGGCGTGGCTCCGGCCTGTGTCAACACCTGCCAGGGCAAGGCCCGCATCTTCGGCGATATGAACGACCCGAACAGCGAGGTCGCCAAGCTGATAGAGACCGAGGCGGTGAGCGTTTTACGCTCCGAAATGGGGACAAAACCCAACGTTTACTACATCGCCGCCGACCACGCCGATCCGAATGAAACCCGCTATGAAGGCCAGTACATTGATGTCACAACCTTCCGCAAGGCGAAAGAAAGGAGATAGAATTATGTATGAGACACATTGGGGCCTTCCCGTCATTAGCTATCTGTTTCTCGCCGGTCTGGGAGCTGGCGCCCTGACTGTCAGCGCCTCGGTTCTGCTGCGCGGCGGCGGCGGCGGTTTTGGCGGCAAACATTTCCAGATCGCCCGTTACGGCGCCCTGCTGGCGCCCTTGCCGCTGATCATCGGAACCGCGATGATCGTTCTTGAGCTTGGCACCTTCCAGGCCGCGATTGCAAATGGTGAATTTCTGAAATTGTTCCGCTGGATCAATCTGTTCCTCACCATCAACCTCTCGCCGATGAGCATCGGCTCCTGGCTTCTGGCGCTGTGCATCATCATTTCCCTGATCTATGCCTACACATTCTTGTCCGCGGGCGCGAAGTCCGACGATGACAAATCGGGGCTGCGCCGCGGTCTGGCCTGGGTAAGTGTTCCGCTCGGCATCTCGGTCGCCATCTATACCGGCGTATTGCTGGGCGCCATGCCCTCGCGGCCGTTCTGGAACACGCCGGTTCTGGCGCTGCTGTTCCTGGTTTCGGCCCTCTCCACCGGTGTTGCCGGAATCCTGATCCTGAAAGCCATTTTCGGTCACGCGGACAATCATGACACCGCCAAGGAACAGGACCATAGCGAATATCTCCTGACATCCTCGGATCTGCTGCTTCTGGGTTTTGAGATTCTCGCCATATTCTTGTTCATCATGTTCGCCCATCTGACGATCGGCGCCCCGGCGGAAGCGGTTGCGGTCATCTTGCCCGGCGGCTCTCTGGCGCTGGCGTTCTGGGGCGGCGTTGTGCTTCTGGGACTGCTTGTTCCGGCTCTGATCGAGTTGAAATATGTCCTGCCGACCCTGCTGCACAAAAAACCGTTCACGGTTCCGCGCGGAATGGAGGTTCTGGTTTCGGTCATCATTCTGTTCGGCGGCTTCTTGCTCCGTTACGTCGTTGTTATCGCTGGCCAAATCACCGGCCCTGTTGGAATTTAAGGAGACGGACATGTTAAATCGTCGCAACTTTCTCAAAATCGGCGCCGCAGCGCCCGTGGTCACCCTGGCTGGCGGAGCGGCATTGACGAACGCAAAGGAGATCGCGGTTTACCCCGGCAAGGATTTCTCGCCCAAAACCGGAGCCGAACGCAAAGCGATCCCGAGCGCCTGCTGGCAATGCGTCACCCGCTGCCCCAATGTCTCGTTTGTTGAAGACGGGCGGCTGGTGAAGATCGAAGGCCAGCCCAATTCGGTGCGCACTCATGGTGTCATGTGCGCCAAGGGCCAGGGCGGGGTGAATCAGTTCTCCGATCCCGACCGCATCCTTTATCCCATGCGGCGCGTTGGCAAACGCGGCGAGGGCAAATGGAAACGGGTCAGCTGGGATGAAGCTCTCAGCGAGATTGCCACACGGCTGAAAAAACTGCGCGATGACGGCACGCCGGAGAAATTCTGCTTCCATTACGGCCGCATGAAGGCCTCGCATTCCAAGCTCATCAAGAGCCTGTTCCTGAAAACCTACGGCACCGGCACCATCGGCAACCACACTTCGATCTGCGAGGGCGGCAAATGGGTCGCCCAGGAGCTGACCTGGGGCGGTCATTATGACAACTGGGATTTTGACAACACCAATTACGTGCTCAATTTCGGCTCCAATGTGTTTGAAGCCCACACCAATCACATCCCCGTCTCTCACCGGCTGATCGACCGCATTGCCAAGCGCAAGATCCGCATGGTGACCTTCGATGTGCGCCTGTCCAACTCAACAGCCAAATCGCATGAATGGGTGCCGGTTATCCCCGGAACCGACCGCGCCGTGGTGCTGGCCATGTGCAATGTCATCATGAATGAGGGGCTGTACAAGGGCGAGGGTGAAGCCTTCTTGCAATTCTGCAAGGTGACCCGCGGCGCCTCCGCCACTGTGGAGGAAAAAGTCGCGGCGCTCAAGGCGCATCTGAAAGACAACACCCCTGAATGGGCCGAGAAAATCAGCGGCGTACCAGCGGCCAAGATTGCCGAAATCGCCCGCGATTTTGCCACCATCAAACCCGCCTGCGTCATCTCTTATCGCGGCGCGGTGGCGCATTACTACGGCGCCGATACCGAACGGGCCATCCAGATGCTCGCCGCCATTACCGGCAATGTCGATAATCCGGGCGGGCGTTGCAAGGCGGTGGGGCCCAAATGGAAATATCCCAAGGGGCCAAAACATCCCAAGGCGCGCAAGCTTGATATTACCAATGGCTTGCCCGGTGTTGCCAAACTGGCCAATCATCATGTCAGCCATCAGGTCCTGCAAGCCATCAAGGAAGGCTCAAGAGGCCGCCCGGATGTCTATATGTGGTATTGCTACACCCCGGTTTACGCCAATGGCCAGACCCAGGAAAACATTGATATCCTGAAAGATGAAAAGCTCATTCCCTTCAGTGTCTGCGTCAATCCGTTCTATGATGAATCGGCGGCGCTGGCGGACATCATCCTGCCCGATACCCCCTATACCGAGCGCTGGACCTGGGAAGACATGGTCTCGCCGACCCAGTACCCGGAATATTATATTCGCCAGCCGGTGGTGAAACCGCTTGGCGAGTGCCGCGACTTTGCCGATGTCTGCATCGAGCTGGCCGAACGCATGGGCTTCCCCCTCGGGGTCAAGAGCCATGAAGAGTTTGTCAAACTCTCCTGCGAGATGACCCCGGCAGTGAAAAAGGCCGGCGGCTTTGACTATATGAAGACCCACGGGGTTTATCATGAACCGGACGCCAAACCGCGCTTCTTCTCCTACAAGAAACTGGTGAAGCCGGAGAAATACCAGGCGGAAACGGTTGTCAAGGACCCGGCCACCGGCGTGTACTGGGACTGGAAAAAGGCGCATCTGAAAAGCGCCGAAGAGGCGCTGGAGAAGGGATACGCCCAGACCAAGAAGTCCTACAAGGCCTATATCGGCCAGGAAATCGACGGTGTGGTCTATTCCGGCTTCAAACCGGACAAGGTCAACAAGTCGGGCTATTTCGAGATTTATTCCGAAATCATGGAGGCCAAGGACCTGCCCGCCATGCCGTCCTGGACACCGATCCCCGAGCATGCGGCCAAAAAGCCCGATGATCTGATCCTGACGACCTATAAATTCGCCACCCAGATCCATTCGCGCTCGGTCAACTGCAAATATCTCACCGAGATATTCCATAACAATCCGGCCTGGATCAATCCGCTGACCGCCGAGGCAAGGGGCATCCGCAACGGCGATCTGATCAAGCTGAAATCGGAATTCGGCCAGATTGAAACCAAGGCGCGGATCACACCGGCCATTGTACCGGGAACGGTCGCCATCGCGCATCATTGCGGCCACTGGGAATATGGCCGTTACGCTTCGGGCAAAAAACCACCCGAAGCCGCCGGCGCCAATGGCGGCGATGATGATGTAAAACGCATCTGGTGGGATGATGAACGCGGCGTTCATCCCAACTGGCTGATCGGCAACAAGGCCGATCCCATCTCGGGCCAGATGCGCTGGATGGACACTGTTGTATCGCTTGCAAAGGCTTGAAAAGATGACCAGGACAGACCAGAGCTTTCACCTTAACCCTCCCTGTCCTGATCTGGCCGGAACGGCCATGGAGCGCGCGCGTCTCTATGGCCTTCTGGCCACCATTTTCCGCGCCCCGCCGGACGCCGGACTGCTCGCCCGGCTGCGCAGCGCGGATTTCCTCATGCTTCTGGCCGATAGCGGCCTCGATATGGGTGATGATTTTGCCCAAAAACCCGTTGCGGCCCTGCAAGAGGAACTGGCGCAGGATTTCACCCGCCTGTTCTGCGGCCCCGGCAAGCATATATCGCCGCATGAATCCGTGCAGCTGAAACGCGGCTCCGGCTCTCTCTGGGGCGAGGAAACCGTGCTGGTCAAACGCTTTATCGAAACCGCCGGATTTGACTATGAAGGTGACTTCAACGGCATTCCCGATCATGTCGCCGTCGAGCTGGAATTTCTCTCGCGCCTGTCGGAAAGCGAGGCCAGATGCTGGCAATCGGGCGATCTCACAGCGGCCGGAAACGCCCTTGAATGGCAACTGGATTTTATCACCCGCCATGCCGGGAAATGGATGCCCGGTTTTTGCCGCAAGATTACCGGTGATGAAACCTCGCCTTTCTACTGCGTTTTCGCCGATCTCCTGCGCCAGTTCCTCGCCGGCGAAAAAACCGAGATTGCAAACCGCCTCGCTCTGGCTTTTCCCCAACCCCGGGATGAAAGCTTGATCAAAACCTCAAATGGCGCATGATAAAATCATGAGCATCAAAATCAGATTGCCGGACGCCGCAATTTTTCTGGTTGTTTTTGCGCTGGGCTTTGCCTTTTCGCATCCCGAGGCCAGCGCCTGCGGCTGGTGGGGCGACGGTGAGGATGACGACCCTGACGCCATCATTGTCCTGCCGCAGGGAAAATCAAAAGCCGATCTGGCCGCGGCCGATGCCCGGCGCATCCTGAAGACATCCGATGATCCGGCTCTTATCACCAAAACCGCGACCCGTTTGCTGGCGCTCACATCCTCGCCCCAAACTAGCGAGCTGGCCCTCAAGCTCCTGAACAAGGCCGCCCGCCTCGGTTTTGCCCCGGCGCAGAATAATCTCGCCGTGCTCTTTGAGCAGGGCAAGGTTGTCCGGCAGGATTTCAAACAGGCCGCTTCATGGTTTGAAAAAGCGGCAAAACAAGGCGAGGTTCACGCCCAGCACTCCCTGGGCATAATGTATTATCAAGGCCGCGGCGTCCCGAAAGACAAGCTCAAAGCCAGCTACTGGATAGAGCGTTCCGCCAGACGGGGCCACGCTGGCGCCTGCACTGATTTAAAGAGGCTTTTCGGCATTGAGCTGTGCACAAAAAAATAACCCGTTTGCCAAAACGCCCCCCGTGACGGATATCAATCCTTGATCAGCGCCAAAAACATGACCTAGGGTAGCGGCCCGCCCCCCGCCAAGGAAAGCTGCCCCATGCTCATTGCCCAGATCAGCGATACCCATATAGCCCCGCCGGGTAAAAAGGCTTTCGGTATTGCGCCAACGGCTGAAAATCTGGCCCGCTGCATCGCTCATATCAACAATCTCAACCCCGCGCCCGACCTTGTGCTCGCCACCGGCGATCTGGTCAATTACGGCAATGGCGCGGAAACCCGGCGCGCCTTTGATCTGCTGGAAAAGTTGCATGTGCCCTGTTTCATCACCCCCGGCAATCATGACGACCGGGATGTGCTTTGGGATGTCTTTGGCGAAAAATACTGCCCGTCCCGCCCTGACGGATTTTTCAACTATGTCATCAAGGGGCATGACATTCGCCTGATCGCGCTGGACAGCACCGCGCCGGGCAGGCCGGGGGGCCATATCTGCGCCCGCCGCGCCGCCTGGCTGGATGCGCAACTCAAACAGGCCGGAGACCGGCCGGTGATTATTTTCATGCATCACCCGCCGCTCAAATGCGGCGTGCTGGAGACCGATGAAGACGGCTTTGAAGGCGCGGATATTCTCGGCAAGGTGGTTGAAAACCATCGCAATATCGAGCGCATCTTGTGCGGCCATATCCATCTGGCAACCCATGCGCGCTGGCGCGGCACCCTCGTCAGCACCGCGCCGAGCATGGGATTGCTGCTCGGGCTCGATCTGACCATGACGCGCGAAAGCGAGTTTTTCATTGACGCCCCCGGTTACCAGCTTCACCACTGGACACCGCAAAACAATCTCATCACCCACACCATCCATGTGCGCGATCGGG